>NZ_JAULUC010000005.1:0-353820 GCF_052851275.1 Burkholderia sp. SR8 | reverse complement strand
GCCGCCGACACAAATACCTCATTGTTTCAGGGCCGGGCGATCTGGCTCCAACATTCCACGTCCGCGCACCGTCGCACCGGCATAACGAAGCCGTCCATCGCGATATTCACGATCCCCGTCGCCGCTTTCTCGCAAAACCCGACGGAAATTCGCGCAAAACGACGCGTCATTGGGCCCTTCCACGTAAAATTTGCGTGTCTCCACCAGTTGCATCCAGAACGATGAACGCCGCCACTCACATAGCACGGGCCGTCTGCCCGCACGACTGCCCGGACACGTGCGCAATGCGCGTGACCGTCGAAAACGGCAAGGCGATCAAGGTCACCGGCGACCCGGACCATCCGCCCACGCAAGGCGTGTTGTGCACGAAAGTCAGCCGATATGCCGACCGCGTTCATCATCCCGACCGTCTGACTGTGCCGCTCAAGCGCATCGGTGCAAAAGGGGAAGGGCGTTTCATGCCGATCAGCTGGCGTGAAGCATTCGACGAGATCGGCCGCCGACTCGGAGAAATCGCCGCGCGCGCGCCGGAGGCGATCCTGCCGTACAGCTATGCTGGGACGATGGGACTCGTGCAGGGCGAGGGCATTGCGCAGCGGTTTTTCCACAAACTCGGCGCATCACGGCTCGAACGGGCAATTTGCGCCGCGGCCGGCGCGGCAGGGCTGCGCTATACATACGGCGGAAGCGTCGGCATGCACCTCGAGCATTTCGAGGAAAGCGAGCTGATCCTGATCTGGGGCGCCAATCCGATCGCTTCGAGCCTGCACTTCTGGACGCGTGCGCAGGAAGCCAAGCGTCGTGGTGCACGCCTGGTCGCAATCGATCCGTATCGCTCGCTGACCGCGGAAAAATGCCATCAGCACATCGCATTGAAGCCGGGCACCGACGGAGCGTTCGCGCTCGGCATGATGCATGTGCTGATTACCGAGGATCTGCTCGATCATGACTACATCGCCCGCCATACGCTCGGTTTCGACGCGCTGAAGGCGCGCGCGCTGACGTATCCGCCCGAACGTGTCGCGCAGATTTGCGGCATCGACGCGTCCGAACTGATCGATCTTGCGCGCCGCTACGGCGCGACCCGCAAGGCGTCGATCCGCCTCAATTACGGCATGCAGCGCGTACGCGGCGGCGGCAATGCCGTACGCGCAATCGCGAGCCTGCCCGCGCTGACGGGCGCGTGGCGCGACCGCGCCGGAGGCTTGCTGCTGTCGTCGTCGGAATCCGCGCCGGTCAATCAGGCCGCGCTGTTGCGCCCCGACCTGATGCCCGGCTGGCCGCACAAACTGCCGCGCATCATCAACATGAATGCGATCGGCGACGCGTTGCTGCATCCGGGCGACGCGACTTTCGGGCCGAAGGTCGAAGCAGTGATCGTCTACAACTCGAATCCTGTCGCGGTCGCACCCGACTCGTCGAAAGTTGCGGCAGGCTTCGCGCGCGACGATCTGTTCACGGTGGTTCTGGAGCACTTCAAGACAGATACGGTCGATTTCGCCGACATTGTGCTGCCGGCCACGACGCAGCTCGAGCATCTCGACATCCACAAGTCGTACGGCCACACCTACGTGATGGCAAACCTGCCCGCGATTCCGCCGGTCGGCGAAGCGCTGCCGAACACCGAAATCTTTCGCGGGATCGCGCGCAGCATGGGCCTCGACGAGCCCGCGCTTTATCACAGCGACGAAGAAGTCGCGCAGGCGGCGCTGCGCTGGGACGATCCGGCGCTCGACAGCGACTGGGACACGCTCAAGCGTGCGGGCTGGCTGAAGCTCAAGGTGGCCGACGCGCCGTTCGCGAATGGCGGTTTCCGCACACCGTCCGGCAAATGCGAGTTCTACAGCGCGCGCCTCGAGCAGATGGGCCTGGACCCGGTGCCCGACTACCTGCCGCCGTTCGAATCGGAGGAAGGCGCGCCCGAGCTCGCCGCCCGCTATCCGCTCGCGATGATTTCGCCGCCGGCACGCAACTTCCTGAACAGTACCTTCGTGAACGTCGAAAGCCTGCGCAGCACCGAAGGCCAGCCGCACCTCGACATCCATCCGGCAGACGCCGATGCGCGCGGCATCGCAGACGGCAATGTCGTGCGCATCTTCAACGACCGCGGATCGATGCACGCCGTTGCGCGCGTTACCGATCGCGCGCGGGAGGGCCTCGTCGTCGGGCTGTCGATCTGGTGGAAGAAGTTGTCGGCCGATGGCCGGAACGCGAACGAAGTGACCAGCCAGGCCCTGACCGATCTCGGCAATTCGGCGACGTTTTACGACTGTCTCGTGGAAGTTGAACGGACTTGACCGAACTTCTCGGTATGATCAGATGAATCAATTCGAAAGTTCGAAGTGGGCATCTAACCCTGTTGTCTCGGGACGGGCGAGCCGCTACGATGCGTTTTAGCACGACCATTCGAAAATTTGTGAGGAGACGCGCGGCATGGACAAAATTTGGCTGAAATCGTACCCACCCGGCGTTCCAGCCGAAATTGACGCGTCTCCGTATCCCTCCATCCCGGATCTTCTCGACGAAAGCTTCAAGCAGTATCGCGACCGCGACGCGTTCGTCTGCATGGGCAAGCGCATCACGTACGGCGAACTCGACACGCTGTCGCGCCAGTTCGGCGCGTGGCTGCAGTCGCGCGGCCTGAAGCGCGGCGCGCGCGTCGCATTGATGATGCCGAACGTGCTGCAGTACCCGGTCGCGATCGTCGCGGTGCTCCGCGCGGGCTACACGGTCGTCAACGTCAATCCGCTCTATACGCCGCGCGAGCTCGAACATCAGCTGAAGGACAGCGGCGCAGAGGCGATCGTCATCCTCGAGAATTTTGCGTCGACGCTGCAGGCCGTCATCGCGAATACCGCGGTCAAGCATGTCGTGGTCGCGTCGATGGGCGACCTGCTCGGCATCAAGGGCTGGCTCGTCAACTACGTCGTGCGCAACGTGAAGAAGATGGTGCCGGCGTGGCAACTGCCGTCGTTCACGCGCTTCAAGGCCGCGCTGTCGGAAGGCGCGCGGCAGACCTTCAAGCCGCAGAAGCTCGGCCCAGACGACGTCGCGTTCCTGCAGTACACGGGCGGCACGACGGGTGTCGCGAAGGGGGCGACGCTGCTGCACCGGAACATCGTGTCGAACGTGCTGCAGGCCGGTGCGTGGCACCATCCCGCGCACGAGAAGTATCCGGAGGTGAAGCAGTTCGTGACGGTCGTCGCGCTGCCGCTCTATCACGTGTTTGCGCTGACGGTCTGCGGATTCCTGACGATGCGCACCGGCGGCATGGGTGTTCTGATCCCGAACCCGCGCGACATCGGCGGCATGATCAAGGAACTGAAGGGCTATCGGATCTCGACGATTCCGGCCGTCAACACGCTGTACAACGCGCTGCTGAACCATCCCGAATTCAGCCAGCTCGACCTGTCGAAGCTCGTGATCGCGAACGGCGGCGGCATGGCGATCCAGGAAGGGGTCGCGAAGCGCTGGTACGAGAAGACGCATACGGCGATCGTCGAGGGGTACGGGCTGTCGGAGACGTCGCCGGTTGCGACCTGCAACCCGGTGACGGCGACCGAGTACAGCGGAACGATCGGGCTGCCGCTGCCGTCGACCGAAGTCGCGATCCGCGACGATGCCGGCAACGACGTTGCGCTCGGCGAACCGGGCGAGATCTGCATCCGCGGCCCGCAGGTGATGGCCGGCTACTGGAACCGTCCGGAAGAAACGGCGAAGGTCATGTGCCCGGACGGCTTCTTCAAGACCGGCGACGTCGGCGTGATGGACGCGCGCGGTTACGTGAAGATCGTCGATCGGAAGAAGGACATGATCCTCGTCTCCGGTTTCAACGTGTATCCGAACGAGGTCGAGGACGTCGTGGCGTCGCATCCGGGCGTGTTCGAGGTGGCCGCGGTCGGCGTGCCGGACGAGCATTCGGGCGAGGCGGTGAAGCTGTTCGTCGTGAAGAAGGATCCGGCGCTTACCGACAAGGACATCCTCGCGTACTGCAAGGAGCGGCTCACCGGCTACAAGCGGCCGAAGCTCGTCGAGTTCCGCACCGAGCTGCCGAAGACGAACGTCGGCAAGATCCTGCGGCGCGAATTGCGCGACGGACGCGCATGACACGCCGAATCGAGTGAACGAGCCCGGCCTGAGAGCCGGGTTTTTTCTCTGGTGGTGCGGATGTCGCGCTGTGGCGCCGAGCACTGGCTGTCGGCTGAGCGACGCATGTTCGACCGGATACGCGCAGGCATCCGAATGCCTCGGCCGGGCGACCTTGAGTGCTGGCGCGTGCATCCTGATGTATGCCAGCGGAACGCTGGCGTTTGGTTTCGCGCCCGTGCGGCATCGCGAACGGTTCGCCGCCATGAATGCGCTGGGCGGCGATCATCCCGCCTACTGCCCAGGAGCCATGAGCTACGAGCTACGAGCTACGAGCTACGAGCTACGAGCTACGAGCTACGGCCCACCGCTTCCCCCGCCGCAAAAAGAAAAGGCGCCCGAAGGCGCCTTCAATATGCTGCGGCTTGTCAGGCAAGCTGATTAGAACTTGTGACGGATGCCGACGCGTGCCGCGACCTGGTTGCTGGTCGTCGACGGATCGAGACCGTTGATCGAAGCATGGGCCTGAACGATGTTGCCTGCCGAGTCGAGCGCGTTGCCCGAAGCATGCTGGTACACGCCGATCACGTAGACGTCGGTGCGCTTCGACAGGAAGTAGTCGACGCCCAGCGAGCCCTGGTGGTACTTGGCTGCCGAGTTGCCGTCGATCTTGCTGCCCTGCGTGTAGTCGTACGCGGCGCCGACGATCAGCGCCGGGGTCAGCTGATACTTGAAGTTGATTTCGCCGTTGTTGAACGTCGCGGTCTGGTTCACGAACGGACCGACCGAGAAGCCCTTGAACTTCGTGTTCGAGTAAGTTGCGCCGATCGTCGCTGCGCCGAACGTGTACGCGCCGCCCGCACCGATAACCTGGTACGTGTTCGCGCTGTTCGCGTACGCGCCATAGACCGGCGACGACACGGCCGTCGCGGCAGCCGACGCGCCGGTGTTGAACATGCCGCCGAAGTTCGCCGGCGTGCGTGCGTTCAAGTAGCCGACACCCAACACCAGCGGGCCGTTGTTGTAACCGGCGCCGAGCGACCAGACCTGGTTCTTCGAGAACTGGCCGGCCTGACCGCCGAAGCTGTACATGCCGCCGAACGAGAAGCCGCCGTAGGTCGGGCTCGTATACTTGATCGCGTTGTTCACGCGGTATGCGTTGTTGAAGTTGTCGAGGTCGCCCGGGTGAGCCGCGATGTAGCCGCCCCACTGGTCGCCTGCCTCGAGCGGGCCGACGAAATCGACGACGGAGTCGTACTGGCGACCCAGCGTGACCGTACCGGCCTGGCTCGACAGGCCGACGTAAGCCTGACGGCCGAACATCAGGCCGCCCTGGCCGAGTTTGCCGGAGTTGACGTCAAAACCGTTCTCGAGCACGAAGATCGCCTTCAGGCCGCTGCCCAGGTCTTCCGTGCCGCGCAGGCCGAAGCGGCTGCCTTGCATCACGCCGCTTGCCAGACCGTACAGGTGGCCGCCCTTTGCGTTGTTGTTGAAGATGAGGCCTTCATCGATGATGCCGTAAAGCGTCACGCTGCTTTGCGCATGGGCTGCGCCAGCAAACGCGCCCAGCGCGACGAGCGCGAGAAGCGACTTTTTCATTAACGGATCTCCAAGAATCACTGAATTTTTTTGGCGGGGCGGATAGTTATGTTGTGTTGACGGGCCCCATCAACTTCGCAAGAAGTCGCACGTAATGTAGCAAACCCGATTTTTCCGACAAAGCGAAATGCCGTGGCTCAAGGTCGCCATGTTTCGTTTATGCAACAATGGTTAAAATCACGGGTTAACCGCAATTTCCGCTGAATAATCAAGTCGGTTACGCAGCGGAGCACGTGCCTTTGCCGCTCGCGGGCACACGCAGCCAGGAGAACAGGATGGTGTTGGATGAACTGATCAGCGAATTCGATCGCGGCCTGCGATCGCTGACCGGCATTAGCCGGATGAGCCGCCCGGTGCCCGTGCCGGCGGAGCCGCCCGCCGGCGAATTGACGCCGGCGGAGCGTACGCACGCCGCCGGGCTGATGCGCGTGAACCATGTCGGCGAGGTCTGTGCGCAGGCGCTTTACCAGGCGCAAAAGCTGACCGCGCGCTCCGCGTCGTCGAAGGCAATGTTCGAGGAAGCCGCGCGCGAGGAGGAAGACCATCTCGCGTGGACCGCGCACCGGCTGAAGGAACTCGATTCGCGCCCGAGCCTGCTCAATCCGCTGTGGTACGCTGGCGCGCTCGCGATCGGCGTCGCGGCCGGCACGCTGGGCGACAAGGTCAGTCTCGGCTTCATGGCGGAGACGGAACGCCAGGTCGAGAGCCACCTCGACGGACACCTGTCCGAACTGCCGGCGACCGACACGGCATCGCGCGCGATCGTCGAGCAGATGCGGGTCGACGAGGTGAAGCACGGCAAGGCCGCGACCGACGCCGGCGGGATCGAACTGCCGCTGCCCGCGCGCATGCTGATGCGCGCAGCATCGAAGGTCATGACGAGCACTGCATACTATCTTTGACATTCGGGCCGGCGGCGGCGCACGAGGTCGCCGCCGGTTCGCCGCTTCCGATACCGCCCGTTTTTTCCGCGTTTTCCCGCCCCCGAAAGCCCCGTCCACACGCCAGTCTGGCCCGCCTTTCTCACGTATCACCTTCACAAGTTGCACTAGCTCGTTCATTTATAACGGTTTTTGGTATGAGGGGCCGCATGAGCGTGTGCGCGTAAGTCCTTGTTCTAACTAACAAAATTCGTCAAAAAACCGGGCCGCTCCCTTGACCGTGCCAAACCCTTCCTCTAAAGTGGGAGACAGTGTGAGAAAGTGTATTTTTGTGTGATTTGGCGGGCTATTCGGGCTAAATTCTTGAGCGTTGAGCGGGTGCTTCGGTGCCCTGAACGGGAGAGCGGAAAGTGTTCCAAGGGGCGTCGGCGCTGACGCTCGATGCGAAAGGGCGGATGTCGGTGCCGGCTCGCTATCGCGAAGCGCTGCAAGGACAGGCAGAAGGACGGGTGACTGTGACCAAGCACCCGGACGGCTGCCTGTTGCTGTTTCCGCGCCCCGAATGGGAAGTATTCCGCGCCAAGATCGCCGCGCTGCCGATGGACGCCCATTGGTGGCGGCGGATTTTTCTCGGCAATGCGATGGACGTCGATCTCGACAGCGCAGGCCGGATTCTCGTATCGCCCGAGCTGCGGATGGCGGCCGGACTGGAAAAGGAAGTCATGTTGTTGGGAATGGGTAGTCACTTCGAGCTGTGGGATTCGCAGACCTACAACGCGAAGGAGCAGGCAGCGATGGCGCAGGGCATGCCCGACGCGCTGAAGAACTTCACGTTCTGATTGCGGTGACGGAGACGCCCGCGATGGGAAACGAATTGCAGCATCGGACCGTATTGCTGGACGAGGCGGTCGAGTCGCTCGTCACGCGGCCGGACGGCACGTATGTCGACGGCACGTTCGGGCGCGGCGGCCATAGCCGCGCGGTGCTCGCGCGGCTCGGGCCGGCCGGGCGGCTGATAGCGTTCGACAAGGATCCGAGGGCGATCGAGACGGCGCAGCGCATCGAGGATGCGCGCTTCTCGATCGTGCATGACAGCTTTGCATCGATGCGCGACGCGCTGGCGGCGCGCGGTGTCGAGAAGGTGTCGGGTGTGTTGCTGGACCTGGGCGTGTCCTCGCCACAGGTGGACGATCCGGCGCGCGGTTTCAGCTTTCGCGCCGATGGTCCGCTGGACATGCGGATGGATCCGACGCGTGGCGAGTCGGCGGCCGAATGGCTTGCGCGGGCTTCGGTGCAGGAATTGACGGAGGTGATACGGGATTATGGGGAAGAACGGTTTGCTTTTCAGATTGCAAAGGCGCTTGTTGCTCGCCGGGCAGAGTCCGACCGTCTTGGGCCTCTCGACACCACGGGCGAGCTTGCCCAAATCGTGGGTCACGTCGTCAAAACCCGTGAGAAGGGCAAGGATCCGGCAACCCGCACCTTTCAGGCTATACGGATTCACGTCAATCAAGAGCTTGCGGACCTGCAAGTCGTACTAGACGCGGCATTGTCGTTGCTGGAGCAAGGGGGGCGGCTGGTGGTCATCAGCTTTCATTCACTCGAGGACCGGATCGTCAAGCGATTCATGCAGGCGCACGCCAGTGCGCCTGCGGTCGATCGCCGCCTGCCGATCCGCGCCGTCGACCTCCCGAGCCCGCCGCTCAAGATCATCAGCCGTCAGTTTCCGAGCGAAGCGGAAGTCGCCGCGAATCCGCGCGCCCGGTCGGCCGTGATGCGCATTGCGGAGCTCGTCACGCCATGAGCCGCTTCAATATCTTCCTGCTGATCATCGTGATGGGCTGCGCGCTATCGGTCGTCAACTCGACGAACCAGCAACGCCAGATCTTCATTCAGCTGCAGCGCGCGCAGTCGCAGGAGCGTCAGCTCCAGCAGGACTATGCGCAGCTTCAATATCAGCAGAGTGCACTGTCGAAGACCTCCCGCATCGAGCAGCTCGCGAACGATTCGCTGAAGATGCAGCCGATCACGACGGGCCGCACGCAATACCTGACGCTGCCGCCGGGCGCCGTGAAGGCGATCGACGCGCCGATTCCCGCTTCGGCCGATACGGCCGCCAAGGGCAGCGGAGGCGCGCGATGAAACCGTCGCAAAAGCGCCAGGACGTGAAATTCTCGTCGAGCCCCGTGCTCGGCGTGCACCTGCCGATGTGGCGGTCGAAGCTCGTCGTGTTCCTGCTGTTCATGGCGTTCGTCGCGCTCGCCGCGCGCGCGTTCTGGATCCAGGGGCCCGGCAACGCGTTCTATCAGAAGCAGGGCGAAAGCCGCTATCAGCGCACGATCGAGCTGCCGGCCACGCGCGGCAAGATTCTCGACCGTAACGGGCTCGTGCTCGCGACGAGCCTGCCCGTGCGCGCGATCTGGGCCATTCCCGACGCGGTGCCGGACGATCTCGATGCGAACAAGATCACGCAGCTCGGCAAGCTTCTCGGCATGACGCCGAAGGAACTGCGCGTGAAGCTGTCGGAAGACAAGGGCTTCGTCTACGTGAAGCGCCAGGTGCCGATCGACATCGCCGACAAGGTCGCCGCGCTCGACATCCCCGGCGTCTATCAGCGCAACGAATACAAGCGCTTCTATCCGGAAGGCGAGATCACCGCGCACCTGATCGGCTTCACGAACGTCGAGGACGAAGGGCAGGAAGGCGTCGAACTCGGCGACCAGAAGATGCTGTCCGGCACGTCGGGCGTGCGTCGCGTGATCAAGGACCGGATGGGGCACATCGTCGAAGACGTGGCCGAACAGATCCCGCCGCACAACGGCACGGACGTCGACCTGTCGATCGACAGCAAGATCCAGTACATCGCGTATGCGAACCTGAAGGCCGCCGTCGAGAAGTTCAAGGCGAAGGCCGGCGCGGCGATGGTCGTCGACGTGCGCACCGGCGAGGTGCTCGCGCTGGTCAACTACCCGACCTACAACCCGAACGACCGTACGCGCCTGACCGGCGAGCAGCTGCGCAACCGGATCCTGACCGACGTGTTCGAGCCGGGCTCGATCATGAAGCCGTTCACGGTGTCGCTCGCGCTCGACCTGCATCGCGTGACGCCGAACACGCTCGTCGAGACGGGCAACGGTCACTTCGTGCTCGACGGCGCGCCGATCACCGACGATGCGGGCTTCGGCACGCTGACGGTCGGCGGCGTGATCCAGAAGTCGAGCAACATCGGCGCGACGAAGATTGCGATGACGATGCGGCCCGAGGAAATGTGGAACATGTATACGAGCATCGGCCTCGGCCAGGCGCCGAAGGTCGGCTTCCCGGGTGCCGCGGCCGGCCGCCTGCGTCCGTGGAAGAGCTGGCGCCGCATCGAGCAGGCGACGATGTCGTACGGCTACGGCCTGTCG
Source organism: Burkholderia sp. SR8 (assembly GCF_052851275.1). Classification (NCBI taxonomy): domain Bacteria; kingdom Pseudomonadati; phylum Pseudomonadota; class Betaproteobacteria; order Burkholderiales; family Burkholderiaceae; genus Burkholderia; species Burkholderia sp. SR8. The sequence continues at coordinate 343,847 of NZ_JAULUC010000005.1, read as the reverse complement.
GTGTCGCTGTTCCAGCTGGCGCGCGCCTACACGGCGATCGCGCACGACGGCGAACTGATGCCGGTGACCATTTTCAAGACCGACCCCAATCAGCAGATCACGGGCACGCAGGTGTTCAACCCGACCACCGCGCGCGAAGTGCGCGCGATGCTCGAGACCGTGGTCGCGCCGGGCGGCACGTCGCCGGATGCGGCCGTGCCCGGTTATCGCGTCGGCGGCAAGAGCGGTACCGCGTACAAGCATGAAGGCCATGGCTACACGCGCAAGTACCGCGCGTCGTTCGTCGGGATGGCGCCGATGCCGAATCCGCGGATCGTCGTCGCGGTGTCGGTCGACGAACCGACGGCCGGCAGCCACTTCGGCGGTCAGGTGTCGGGCCCCGTCTTCTCGGCGATCGCCGGCGATACGCTGCGCGCGCTGAACGTGCCGCCGAACATGCCGATCAAGCAGCTCGTCGTGTCCGACGACACGCCGGGTGCCGCGCCGGGCGCGGCGAAGCCGGGTGCCGCCAAGCCGGGCGCGCAGAAGCTCGCCGCGGGCGCCGGTGCGAAGCATATGATCGTATCCAGCACCACACGTAATTCACCAGGAGTTGTTCGATGAGCGCCGCTCGCAGTTCCCATCCGGCGCATCAGCAGATCGCAGCCGCGCTTGCGTGGCTGCGCCAGCATGTGGCCCCCGCGGCGCAACTGCATGCCGACACGCGCAGCCTGCAGGCCGGCGACGTGTTTCTCGGCTATGCGGTCGACGGGGCCGACAATCGCGCGTTCATTGCCGACGCCGTCGCGCGCGGCGCGGCTGCCGTGCTGTATCAGCCGGAGGGCCTCGCGGGCGCGCCGGCCGCGCCCGCCGCGCTCGCGGTGCCGGCCCTCGACGAACTGGCCGGGGAGATCGCCAGCGGCTGGTACGGCAACCCGAGCGACGTGCTGCTCGCCATCGGCGTGACCGGCACGAACGGCAAGACGTCGTGCACGCAATGGATCGCCGCCGCGCTGACGGCGCTGCACCAGCCGTGCGCGGTGATCGGCACGCTCGGCACCGGAATGCCGGGGCAACTGGTGCCGACCGGCTTCACGACGCCGGATGCGCCGCAGCTGCAGCGCAGCCTCGCGCAACTGCACGCCGCGGGCGCGCAGGCCGTCGCGATGGAAGTGTCGTCGCACGCGCTGCATCAGGGCCGCGTGAACGGCACGGCGTTCGACATCGCGGTCTTCACGAACCTCACGCAGGATCACCTCGACTACCACCGCACGTTCGACGCGTACGAAGCCGCGAAGGCCAAGCTGTTCGCGTGGCGTGGTCTGCGCGCGGCGGTCGTCAATCGCGACGACGCGGCCGGCCGCCGCCTGCTCGAGAAGCTCGCCGGCCGCGTGCGCACGATCGCGTACGGAATCGGCGACGCGCAGTCGCCCGACGCCGATCGCGAACTGGTCGCCCACGATGTGCGCGCGACCCCGACGGGCACGGCGTTTCGCCTGTGCTCGTCGTGGGGCGACGCGGACGTCGAGGTCGGCACGCTCGGCACCTTCAACGTCAGCAACCTGCTCGCGGTGCTCGGCTCGCTGCTCGCGGCCGACGTGCCGTTCGACGCGGCGCTCGCCGAGATCGCGCGGCTCGAGTCCGTCAACGGCCGCATGCAGCGGCTGGGCGGCCGGCTGCAGAACGACGAACCGCTGGTCGTGATCGACTATGCGCACACGCCCGATGCGCTCGAGAAGACGCTCGACGCGCTGCGGCCGATCGCGGCGGCGCGTGGCGGCCGGCTCGTGTGCATGTTCGGCTGCGGCGGCGATCGCGACGCGACGAAGCGCCCGCTGATGGGCGCGATCGCCGAGCGGCTCGCCGACGACGTCGTCGTCACGAGCGACAACCCGCGCAGCGAGGATCCGCAGCGCATCATCGATCAAGTCATCGCGGGCATGACCGCACCGGACCGCGCACGCCGCATCGAGGACCGCGCGAGCGCGATCCTGCAGGCCGTGCGCGGCGCAGCCCGCGAGGATGTCGTCGTGCTGGCCGGCAAGGGGCACGAGGCGACGCAGGAAATCATGGGCAAGAAACGCGCATTCTCCGATCAGGACCACGCACGGCTCGCGCTCGCGGCACGCGCGACGCACGGCAAGGGAGGCGGCGAATGACGATGCTCAGTCTCGGCGAAGCCGCCCGCCTGATTCCCGGCGCGACCGTCCACGGCGATCCGGCCGCCACGTTCGAACGTGTGTCGACGGACAGCCGCACCGTCGGCCCGGGCGACCTGTTCGTCGCGCTGAAGGGCGAGCGCTTCGACGCGCACGACTTCCTCGGCGACGTGGCCGCGCGCGGTGCCGCCGCGGCGCTCGTCGCGCAGGTGCCGGCAGACCTCGCGATGCCGGCGATCGCCGGCGGCGAAACGCGGGCCGCGCTCGGCGCGCTCGCGCACGGCTGGCGCAACCGCTTCGCGCTGCCGCTCGTCGCCGTGACGGGCAGCAACGGCAAGACGACCGTCAAGGAAATGATCGCGTCGATCCTCGCGGCGGCGGTCGGCGCCGACGCGCGGCTGGCGACGGCCGGCAACCTGAACAACGACATTGGCGTGCCGCTGACGCTGCTGCGCCTGTCTGACGCGCATCGCGTCGCGGTGATCGAGCTCGGGATGAATCATCCGGGCGAGACCGAAGTCCTCGCGCGGATCGCCGCGCCGACCGTTGCGCTCGTCAACAACGCGCAGCGCGAGCACCAGGAATTCATGGCGACGGTCGAAGCGGTCGCGCTCGAACACGCGGCCGTGATCCACGCGCTGGCGCCGGACGGCGTCGCGGTGTTTCCGGCCGACGACGCATACGCGGGCATCTGGCGCGTCGCGGCGACCGGCAACCGGATTCTCGATTTCGCGCTGCACGACGCCGACCGGCAGGTCGACGCGCAAGTCACGGGCCGCCTGCACGGCGGCGAGCTGGCGATCGACACGCCGTCCGGCGCGGTGACGGTGCGGCTGCGCGCGCTCGGCGAGCACAACGCACGCAACGCGCTGGCGGCCACGGCAGCGGCGCTCGCGGCCGGCATCGAGCTGGCCGCGATCAAGCAGGGCCTGGAATCGTTCGAGCCGGTGAAGGGCCGTCTGCAGGTCAGACAGGCAAGCGTCGGCAACCTCGCGGGCGCGACGGTCGTCGACGATACGTACAACGCGAATCCCGACTCGATGCGCGCGGCGATCGACGTGCTGGCCGCGCAACCGGCGCCGCGCGTGCTGGTGATCGGCGACATGGGCGAGGTCGGCGACGAAGGGCCGGCATTCCATCGCGAGATCGGCGCGTATGCGCGCGAGCGCGGCATCGATGCGCTGTTCGCGCTCGGCGATGCGTCGCGCGATGCGTGCACCGCGTATGGCGACACGGCCCGTCATTTCGCGGACGTCGCTGCGCTGGTCGCGGCGCTCCTCGCCGCAGGCCACGGTCCGCACGCGACGGTGCTCGTGAAGGGCTCGCGGTACATGAAGATGGAGCGCGTGGTCGACGCGCTGACGAACCAACCCGCGGCGGGCACGGCGCCCGCCGCACACTGAGTAGAAGGAAGGAAGCATGCTGCTGGCGCTGGCGCAATGGCTGCAAGGAGACGCAAGCTTTTTGCGCTTGTTCACGTACCTGACGTTCCGGGCGGTCGGGGCCACCATCACGGCGCTCGGGATCGGGCTCGTGTGCGGGCCGTGGGTGATCCGCAAGCTGACGCAAATGAAGGTCGGCCAGGCCGTGCGCAAGGACGGTCCGCAGAGCCACCTCGTGAAGTCCGGCACGCCGACGATGGGCGGCGTGCTGATCCTGATCGGCATCGCGGTCGCGACGCTGCTGTGGGGCGACCTGACGAACCGTTTCATCTGGATCGTGATGCTGGTCACGTTCGGCTTCGGCGTGATCGGCTGGGTCGACGACTACCGCAAGGTCGTCTACAAGGATCCGCGCGGGATGTCGTCGCGCGAGAAGTATTTCTGGCAGTCGGTGATCGGGCTGTTCGCGGCCGTGTACCTCGCGTTCAGCGTGTCCGAGGCGAACAACGTGCGCGTGTTCGACCTGTTCATGGCGTGGGTCAGAAGCGGTCTGTCGATGGGCCTGCCCGCGCGTGCCGACCTGATGCTGCCGTTCCTGAAGTCGATCAGCTATCCGCTGGGCGTCTGGGGCTTCATCGTGCTGACCTATTTCGTGATCGTCGGCGCGAGCAACGCGGTGAACCTGACCGACGGGCTCGACGGCCTCGTGATCATGCCGGTCGTGCTGGTCGGCGCGTCGCTCGGCGTGTTCGCATACGTGATGGGCAGCTCGGTCTATTCGAAATACCTGCTGTTCCCGCATATTCCGGGCGCGGGCGAACTGCTGATCTTCTGCTCCGCGATGGGCGGGGCAGGGCTCGCGTTCCTCTGGTACAACACGCACCCCGCGCAGGTGTTCATGGGCGACGTCGGCGCGCTGGCGCTCGGCGGCGCGCTCGGCACGGTCGCGGTGATCGTGCGTCAGGAAATCGTGCTGTTCATCATGGGCGGCATCTTCGTCGCGGAAACGCTGTCGGTGATGCTGCAGGTGTCGTGGTTCAAGTACACGAAGAAGCGTTACGGCGAAGGGCGGCGCCTGCTGAAGATGGCGCCGCTGCATCACCATTTCGAATTGTCCGGCTGGAAGGAAACGCAGGTGGTGGTGCGTTTCTGGATCATCACGCTGATGCTGTGCCTGTTCGGTCTGTCCACCCTCAAGTTGCGGTAAAGGAAAGGTAACAAGGATGTCTGGCGAGATGTTTGGAGATCGGCAGCGGCCGATGGTGCTCGTACTGGGGCTCGGGGAATCGGGCCTCGCGATCGCGCGGTGGTGCGCGAGGCACGGGTGCCGGCTGCGTATTGCCGATACCCGCGAGGCGCCGCCGAACCTTGCCGCGCTGCAGGCCGAAGGCATCGATGCGGAGTTCGTCGGCGGGCCGTTCACACCCGCGCTGCTCGACGGCGGCATCGAGATCGTCGGGCTGAGCCCCGGGCTGTCGCCGCTCGAACCGGCATTGGCCGCGCTGATCGCGGCCGCGAACGAGCGCGCGATCGCGGTGTGGGGCGAACTGGAATTCTTCGCGCAGGCGCTGCGTGCGCTCGGCACGAGCGGCTACCAGCCGAAGGTGCTGGCGATCACCGGCACCAACGGCAAGACCACGACGACGAGCCTCACGGGCCTGCTCTGCCAGCGCGCGGGCAAGAAGGTCGCCGTCGCGGGCAACATCAGCCCCGCGATGCTCGAACGGCTTGCGAGTGCGATCGACGATACGGCGCTGCCGGACGTCTGGGTGCTCGAACTGTCGAGCTTCCAGCTGGAGACTGCACGCACGTTCGCGCCCGACGCGGCCGCGATTCTCAACATCACGCAGGATCACCTCGACTGGCACGGCAGCTTCGACGCGTATGCGGCTGCGAAGGGCCGGATCTTCGGTGCGACGACGACGCGCGTGCTGAACCGCGACGACGCGGCCGTGATGAAGTTCGCGCCGGCCGCCGGCGCCGCCGATGCGGCGCGCACGATCACGTTCGGCCTGAACGAACCGCTGCAGGACGGCGATTACGGCCTGTCGCGCGACAACGGCATCGCGTGGCTCGTCGAAGCGGTCGACCGCGACGCGCCGGACGAAACGACGACGACCCGCCGGCGCAAGCGCGACGGCGCGCATACGCCCGACATCGCGCAAAAGCGCCTGATGCCGGCCGACGCGCTGCGCATCCGCGGGCTGCACAACGCGGCGAACGCGCTGGCCGCGTTCGCACTCGCACGGGCGATCGATCTGCCGGCCGCGCCGCTGCTGCACGCGCTGCGCGAATACCGCGGCGAAGCGCATCGCGTCGAAGTGATCGCGACGATCGACGACGTCGACTACGTGGACGACAGCAAGGGAACCAACGTCGGCGCGACGGTTGCCGCGCTCGACGGCCTCGCGCAGAAGATCGTGCTGATCGCCGGCGGCGACGGCAAGGGCCAGGATTTCGGGCCGCTCGTCGCGCCGGTCGCACGCTGGTGCCGCGCGGTGATGCTGATCGGCCGCGACGCGCCGGCGATTCGCGACACGCTCGCGGAAACCGGCGTGCCGCTCGCGGACCACCCGACGCTCGAAGCCGCGGTGCACGCGGCAGCCGAGCTTGCCGAACCGGGCGACGCGGTGCTGCTGTCGCCCGCGTGCGCGAGCCTCGACATGTTCAGGAATTACGCCCATCGCGCGGACGTGTTCCGCGCGGCGGTGAATGAAGTCGCCATCGACAAAGGAGCGACGCCATGAGCTGGTCCGATCGCCTCGTCTCCCGTTTCAACGACCGGCGCGACGCCGGCGGCAATGCCGCGGGCGGCCGCGTCGCGTCGGCCACGCGGGCCGCGACCGGCGGCCTCGCGAGCGTCGTCAACGGCGTGCGGCCGAGCCGCTCGCGGATGCTCGACTTCGACTACTCGCTGCTGTGGGTTGCGATCGCGCTGCTCGGGCTCGGCGTCGTGATGGTGTATTCGGCGTCGATCGCGATGCCCGATTCGCCGAAATACGCGTCGTATCACGATTACGCGTTCCTGATGCGTCACTGCATCTCGCTCGTCGTCGCGTTCGTCGCGGCCGTGATCGCGTTCCGCGTGCCGGTGTCGACGTGGGACAAATATGCGCCGCATCTCTTCCTGATCGCGCTCGTCGGCCTCGTGATCGTGCTGATCCCGCACGTCGGCAAGGGCGTGAACGGCGCACGCCGCTGGATTCCGCTCGGCATCACGAACATGCAGCCGTCGGAAATCATGAAGCTCGCGGTGACGATCTACGCGGCGAACTACACGGTGCGCAAGCAGGAGTACATGCAGAGCTTCGCGAAGGGCTTCCTGCCGATGGCGTTCGCGGTCGGCCTCGTCGGCGCGCTGCTGCTGCTCGAGCCGGACATGGGCGCGTTCATGGTGGTCGCGGCGATCGCGATGGGCGTGCTGTTCCTCGGCGGCGTGAACGGCAAACTGTTCGGCGGCCTGGTCGCGACGGCGGTCGGCACGTTCACGATGCTCGTGTGGCTGTCGCCGTGGCGTCGCGAGCGGATCTTCGCGTATCTCGATCCGTGGGACGAGCGCTACGCGCAGGGCAAGGCCTACCAGCTCACGCACTCGCTGATCGCGTTCGGCCGCGGCGAATGGTTCGGTGTCGGCCTCGGCGGCAGCGTCGAGAAGCTGAACTACCTGCCCGAAGCGCACACCGACTTCATTCTCGCGGTGATCGGCGAGGAGCTCGGCTTCGTCGGCGTGCTGGTCGTGATCCTGCTGTTCTACTGGATCGTGCGCCGCGCGTTCGAGATCGGTCGCCAGGCGCTCGCGCTCGACCGCACGTTCGCGGGCCTGATGGCGAAGGGCATCGGCATCTGGTTCGGTGCGCAGACCTTCATCAACATGGGCGTGAACCTCGGCCTGCTGCCGACCAAGGGCCTGACGCTGCCGCTCGTGAGCTACGGCGGCTCCGGCATTTTGCTGAACTGCGTCGCGCTCGCGGTGCTGTTGCGCGTGGACTACGAGAACCGGGTGCTGATGCGTGGAGGGAAGGTATGACCGCGTCGCGACGCACGCTGATGGTGATGGCAGGCGGCACCGGGGGCCACGTGTTCCCGGGGCTCGCGGTCGCGCACCGGATGGAAGCGGCGGGGTGGCGCGTCGTATGGCTCGGCAATCCGGCCGGGATGGAAGCGACGCTCGTGCCGAAGCACGGCATTCCGATGGAGTACGTGCGCTTCGGCGGGCTGCGCGGCAAGGGCCTGAAGACCAAGCTGACGCTGCCGTTCAACCTGCTGCGCGCGTGCTGGCAGAGCCTCGGCGCGCTGCGCCGCGTGCGTCCGGACGTCGTGCTCGGGATGGGCGGCTACATCACGTTCCCGGCGGGCGTGATGACCGCGCTGTCGGGCCGGCCGCTCGTGCTGCACGAACAGAATTCGATCGCCGGGCTCGCGAACAAGGTGCTCGCGAAACTCGCGAAGCGCGTGCTCGTCGCGTTCCCCGGCGCGCTGCCGCACGCGGAATGGACCGGCAACCCGATTCGCGCGGAACTTGCGCGCACGGCAACACCCAAAGCACGCTATGCATCGCGCAGCGGCCCGCTGAACGTGCTGGTGGTCGGCGGCAGTCTCGGCGCTGCGGCGCTGAACGAAGTCGTGCCGCGCGCGCTCGCGCTGCTCGCGCCGGGCGAGCGTCCGCGCGTCGTGCATCAGGCCGGCGCGAAGCACATCGACGCGCTGAAGGCGAACTATGAAGCGGCCGGTTTCTCGGGCGGCGACGACGTGCGGCTCGTGCCGTTCATCGACGACATGGCCGGCGCATACGCGGCCGCGGATCTCGTGATCTGCCGCTCCGGTGCGATGACGGTGTCGGAAATCGCGGCGGTGGGTGTGGCGGCGCTGTTCGTGCCGTTCCCGTACGCGGTCGACGATCACCAGACGACCAACGCCGCGTTCCTCGCCGATGCGGGCGCTGCGGTGCTGGTGCAACAACGCGACCTGTCGGCCGAACTGCTGGCCGACTGGCTGCGCGGCCAGTCGCGGGCGTCGCTCGCTGACATGGCGGAGCGTTCGCGCTCGCTGGCAAAGCCCGAGGCCACGGATGAAGTCGCGCGCGTCTGCGCGAAGGTGGCCGGCGCGAACCTGGAAACACTGCAATGAAACACATCGTCAAACACATTCATTTCGTCGGGATCGGCGGCGCGGGCATGAGCGGCATCGCCGAAGTGCTCGTCAACCTCGGCTACGCGGTCAGCGGCTCGGACCTGGCGCGCAATGCGGTGACCGATCGTCTGCAGGCGCTCGGCGCCCGGATCGCGATCGGCCACGACGCGGCGAACATCGAGGGCGCGAACGCGGTCGTCGTATCGACGGCCGTGCGCTCGGACAACCCCGAAGTGCTGGCCGCGCGCCATCGGCGCGTGCCGATCGTGCAGCGCGCGGTGATGCTCGCGGAGCTGATGCGCCTGAAGCAGGGGATCGCGATTGCCGGCACGCACGGCAAGACCACGACGACGAGCCTCGTCGCGAGCGTGCTCGCGGCGGGCGGGCTGGACCCGACCTTTGTGATCGGCGGCCGGCTGATCAGCGCCGGCGCGAACGCGCGGCTCGGCACCGGCGACTTCATCGTCGCCGAGGCCGACGAATCGGACGCGTCGTTCCTGAACCTGTATCCGGTGATCGAAGTCATCACGAACATCGATGCCGACCACATGGACACCTACGGCCACGATTTCGCGCGGCTCAAGCAGGCGTTCATCGAATTCACGCAGCGCCTGCCGTTCTACGGCAGCGCGGTCGTGTGCGTCGACGATCCGAACGTGCGGCAGATCATCCCGTTCATCTCGAAGCCGGTCGTGCGCTACGGGCTGTCGCCGGATGCGCAGGTGCGCGCCGAAGACATCGACGCGCGCGACGGCCGCATGCACTTCACGGTGATCCGCGAAGGCCGTGCGCCGCTCGCGGTCGTGCTGAACCTGCCGGGCCTGCACAACGTGCAGAACGCGCTCGCGGCGATCGCGATCGCGACCGATCTCGGCGTGTCGGACGACGCGATCCAGCTCGCGCTGGCGGAATTCAACGGCGTCGGCCGGCGCTTCCAGCGCTACGGCGAGGTGCCGACCGCGGACGGCGGGCAGTACACGCTGATCGACGACTACGGCCACCACCCGGTCGAGATGACCGCGACGATCGCGGCCGCGCGCGGCGCGTTCCCGGGCCGCCGCCTCGTGCTGGCGTTCCAGCCGCACCGCTACACGCGCACGCGCGACTGCTTCGACGATTTCGTCAACGTGCTGTCGACGGTCGACGCGCTGGTGCTGACGGAAGTCTACGCGGCCGGCGAAGCGGCGATCGCGACGGCCAGCGGCGACGCGTTGTCGCGTGCGCTGCGCGCGGTGGGGAAGGTTGACCCGGTGTTCGTCGCGACGGTCGACGACGTGCCGGATGCATTGGCGAAGGTCGCGCAGAACGGCGACGTGGTAATCACGATGGGCGCGGGTTCGATCGGCGGCGTGCCGGCGAAGGTCGTGCAGAACACGCAACAGAAGGGATGACATGAGCGGGATCGATCCGAAACGTTTCGGCAAGGTGGCGGTGTTGTTCGGCGGCGAATCCGCCGAGCGCGAGGTGTCGCTCACCTCGGGCCGCCTCGTGCTGCAGGGCCTGCGCGACGCGGGCGTCGACGCGCATCCGTTCGACCCGGCCGAGCGGCCGCTGTCGGCGCTGAAGGACGAAGGCTTCGTGCGCGCGTTCAACGCGCTGCACGGCGGCTACGGCGAGAACGGCCAGATCCAGGGCGCGCTCGACTTCTACGGGATCCGCTACACGGGCAGCGGCGTGCTCGGCTCCGCGCTGGGCCTCGACAAGTTCCGCACGAAGCTCGTGTGGCAGCAGACGGGCGTGCCGACGCCGCCGTTCGAGACGGTGATGCGCGGCGACGACTACGCGGCGCGCGCGACGGAGATCGTCGCGAAGCTCGGCCTGCCGCTGTTCGTGAAGCCGGCGAGCGAAGGCTCGAGCGTCGCGGTGCTGAAGGTGAAGACGGCCGACGCGTTGCCCGCCGCACTGTCGGAGGCGGCGACGCACGACAAGATCGTGATCGTCGAGAAGAGCATCGAAGGCGGCGGCGAATACACCGCGTGCATCGCCGGCGATCTCGACCTGCCGCTGATCAAGATCGTGCCGGCCGGCGAGTTCTACGACTACCACGCGAAGTACGTGGCCGACGATACGCAATACCTGATTCCGTGCGGGCTGCCCGCCGAACAGGAAACGGAACTGAAGCGCATCGCGCGCCGCGCGTTCGACGTGCTCGGCTGCACCGACTGGGGCCGTGCGGACTTCATGCTCGACGCCGCCGGCAACGCGTATTTCCTGGAAGTGAACACGGCCCCCGGGATGACCGACCATTCGCTGCCGCCGAAGGCCGCGCGCTCGATCGGCATCAGCTATTCGGAGCTGGTCGTGAAGGTGCTGTCGCTTACGCTCAACGACTGACGCAGGAACGGAACGACGTATGTGGAACAACGTTCGCCAACTCAACCTTGCCGCCAGCGCGCTGTACGCGCTGCTGCTGCTCGTGTTGGCGGCGGCCGGCTGCTACTGGCTGATCCAGCGTCCGACGTTCGCGCTGCGCGAAATCCGGATCGACGGCGACACCGAGCACATCAACACGCCGACGGTGCGGGCAGGCGTGGTCGGACGGCTGAAGGGCAATTTCTTCACGGTCGATCTCGACACCGCGCGCGCCGCGTTCGAGCAGATGCCGTGGGTGCGCCACGCGAGCGTGCGCCGGGTGTGGCCGAATGCGCTGGCTGTCACGCTCGAGGAGTACAAACCGCTCGGGACCTGGGGTAGCGCGCAACTCGTCAGCGTCGACGGCGAGCTGTTCACCGCGAACCAGGGCGAACTGGATCAGGAACTGCCCGCGTTCGACGGCCCGGAAGGCAGCGCGAAGGAAGTCGTCACGCGGTACCGCGACTTCGCGAACTGGTTTGCGCCGCTGAAGGCGGCGCCGGAAGAAGTGACGCTGTCGGCGCGCTACGCGTGGACGGTGAAGCTGTCGAACGGCATGCAGGTCGAGCTTGGCAAGGAGCGCACCAGCGAGACCCTGCATGACCGGAGCCAGCGCCTCGTCGCCGCATGGCCGGCCGTCACGGAGCGTTGGGGCAACGACATCGAGTACGCGGACCTGCGTTATCCGAACGGATTCGCGATTCGAGCGGCAGGCATGCGGTTCCTGACCGATACCGACAAGCGCAAGAAGTAACGAGAGATCACACGCAAGAGCACTTTATGAGCAAAGACTACAAGGATCTGCTGGTTTCCCTCGACATCGGCACGTCGAAGGTGGTGGCCATCGTCGCCGAGCTGAAGGGCGAAGGCCATTACGAGGTGATCGGCCTCGGCCAGAGCGAATCGAAAGGTCTGAAGAAGGGCGTGGTGGTCAACATCGAGGCCACCGTGCAGTCGATCCAGCGCGCGCTCGAGGAAGCCGAGCTGATGGCCGACTGCAAGATCACCAACGTGTTCACGGGGATCGCGGGCAGCCATATCCGCAGCTTCAACTCGAGCGGGATGGTCGCGATCAAGGACAAGGAAGTCACGCAGACGGACGTCGCGCGCGTGATCGAGACCGCGAAGGCGATCAACATCCCGACCGACCAGCAGGTGCTGCATATCCTCACGCAGGAATTCATCATCGACGGCCAGGAAGACGTGCGCGAGCCGATCGGGATGAGCGGCATCCGGCTGGAGGTGAAGGTGCACATCGTGACGGGCGCGGTCAGCGCCGCGCAGAACATCGTCAAGTGCGTGCGCCGCTGCGGGCTGGAAGTGAACGACCTGATCCTGCAGCCGCTCGCGTCGTCGCTGGCCGTGCTGACGGAAGACGAGAAGGATCTCGGCGTGGTGCTGGTCGACATCGGCGGCGGCACGACCGACATCGCGATCTTCGCCGAAGGCGCGATCCGCCACACCGCGGTAATTCCGATCGCCGGCGACCAGATCACGAGCGACATCGCGATGGCGCTGCGCACGCCGACGCCCGACGCGGAAGACATCAAGGTCGGCTACGGGATCGCGAAGCAGGCGCTCGCCGATCCGGACGAGATGGTCGAAGTGCCGGGCCTCGGCGAACGCGGTCCGCGCACGCTGTCGCGCCAGGCGCTCGCCGCGGTGATCGAGCCGCGTGTCGAAGAGCTGTTCTCGCTCGTGCAGCAGGTCGTGCGCGAGTCGGGTTACGAAGAACTGCTGAGCTCCGGCGTGGTCATTACCGGCGGGGCATCGATGATGCCGGGCATGGTCGAGCTCGGCGAAGACATTTTCCTGAAACCGGTGCGCATCGGCGCGCCGGAATACGCAGGCGGCCTCGCCGACGTGGTGCGCAATCCGCGCTACTCGACGGCGATGGGCCTGCTCGTCGAAGGAAGCGCTCAGCGCATGCGCGGCCGCAAGGTCGCGGTGCAGTCCGGCAACGCGGGGCAGATCTTCTCGCGGATGAAGGAATGGTTCCTGAGCAATTTCTGACCGCAACGAATCGAAATTCGCGCTGGTGCCGGCGGCTGGCGCGCGACAGGGGGTTGCCCGATCTCCTGCCGAATAACGGCCGAGTAGTTTTATTTTCTTGACGGAGGCAACAATGGAATTCGAAATGCTGGAAACCGAAACCAACGGCACCATCATCAAGGTGGTCGGCGTTGGCGGCGCTGGCGGCAATGCCGTGCAGCACATGATCAACCGTGGCGTGCAGGGCGTCGACTTCATCGTGATGAACACCGACGCACAGGCGCTGTCGCGTGCGCGCGCACCGTCCGTGATCCAGCTCGGCAACACCGGCCTCGGCGCCGGCGCGAAGCCGGAAATGGGCAAGGCGGCGGCGGAAGAGGCGCGCGAGCGCATCGCCGATGCACTGCGCGGCGCGCACATGGTGTTCATCACGGCCGGCATGGGCGGCGGCACGGGCACGGGCGCAGCGCCGGTGGTCGCGCAGATCGCGAAAGAGATGGGCATCCTGACGGTCGGCGTCGTCAGCAAGCCGTTCGAGTTCGAAGGCGGCAAGCGCATGCGCGTCGCGGAAGCAGGCTCGCAGCAACTGGAGGATCACGTCGACTCGCTGATCGTCGTCCTGAACGACAAGCTGTTCGACGTGATGGGCGATGACGCCGAGATGGACAAGTGCTTCCAGTGCGCGGACGACGTGTTGAACAACGCAGTCGCGGGCATCGCCGAAATCATCAATGTCGACGGCCTCGTGAACGTCGACTTCGAAGACGTGAAGACGGTGATGGGCGAGCAGGGCAAGGCGATGATGGGCACGGCGACGGTCGCCGGCGTCGATCGCGCGCGCCTCGCGGCGGAACAGGCCGTGGCGAGCCCGCTGCTCGAAGGCGTCGATCTGTCGGGCGCGCGCGGCGTGCTGGTCAACATCACGTCGAGCCGTTCGCTGCGCCTGTCGGAAACGCGCGAAGTGATGAACACGATCAAGAGCTACGCGGCGGAAGATGCGACGGTGATCTTCGGTGCGGTGTACGACGACGCGATGGGCGATGCACTGCGCGTGACGGTCGTGGCGACGGGTCTGGGCCGTGCGGCGAAGAAGCAGCAATCGGCTCCGATGACGCTGCTGCGCACCGGCACCGACAACCAGCCGGTCAGCGCGGTCTCGCACGGCTATGCACAGCCGCAGCACGTCAGCACGGCCGACTACGGCGCGCTCGATACGCCGGCGGTGTGGCGCAACTCGCGCGAAACCGCGGCATCGCACGTGCAGGCGCTGCAGGAGAAGGGTGTCGACACGTACGACATTCCGGCTTTCCTGCGCAAGCAGGCTGACTGACGACGTACACAGGCGAAGCCGCGGCGAAGCTGCCGCGGTAACGCCGGCGTGACGGATGCCACGGACCACGACAGGCCGCGTCGGATGCGACGCCGGGCCGGGAGACGTGCCCTCTTCGCATGAGCGGAGCGGGATGGGACGTGCTGTCCGCGACACGCTGAAAAACCGTATCGCTATGAGGGACCAGCCATGATTCAAGTGGGCGACGCGCTGCCCGACGCGCAACTGTTCGAGTTCATCGACGACGCGCGCGCAGGCTGCACGCTGGGGCCGAACGCCTTCAGCGTGCGCGACCAGGTTGCGGGAAAGCGGGTGGTGATCTTCGGATTGCCGGGCGCTTTCACGCCGACCTGTTCGGCGCAGCATGTGCCGGGCTATGTCGAGCACGCCGAGCAACTGCGCTCGGCCGGCATCGACGAGCTCTGGTGCGTGTCCGTCAACGACGCATTCGTGATGGGCGCATGGGGACGTGATCTGCACACCGCGGGCAAGGTGCGCATGATGGCGGACGGCAGCGCTGCTTTCACTCATGCGCTGGGGCTGACGCAGGATTTGTCCGCGCGTGGCATGGGAATCCGTTCCCTGCGCTACGCGATGGTGGTCGACGACGGTGTGGTCAAGACGCTGGCCGTCGAAGCGCCGGGCAAGTTCGAAGTGAGCGATGCGGCGAGTGTGCTCGCGACGTTGACGTCCTGATCGTGCGGTGCGCCGTTGCCTGCCGGCAACGCTGCTCACCGGCCTTTAGGGCGGTCGTAACACGGGTCGATGACCGGAAACGCCTCCGTTCCGGGCATCGGCCCGTCCCGTATCGACACGGGTAACCAGTCGAAACAGATATACGCAGTTTCAAACAGCGGCGAATAGGGAATTACGCTATAATCTCACCTATCGAATATAACTCCTGATTGAGAATCTCAATCAAGTTGAAGAACACCATGCTGAAGCAGCGCACCATCAAATCGATCGTGAAGACCGTGGGCATTGGTCTCCACTCGGGCCGCAAGGTCGAACTGACGCTCCGCCCGGCCGCGCCGGGCACGGGGATCGTTTTCTCGCGCGTCGACCTGCCCACGCCCGTCGACATCCCGGCATCGGCGATGTCGATCGGCGACACGCGGCTCGCATCGGTGCTGCAGAAGGATGGCGCGCGCGTGTCGACCGTCGAGCATCTGATGTCGGCGTGCGCCGGCCTCGGCATCGACAATCTCTATGTCGACGTGACGGCCGAGGAAATTCCGATCATGGACGGCAGCGCCGCGTCCTTCGTGTTCCTGATCCAGTCCGCGGGCATCGAGGAGCAGAACGCGCCGAAGCGTTTCATCAAGGTGAAGAAGCCGGTCGAAATCCGCGACGGCGACAAGTTCGCGCGTCTCGATCCGTTTTTCGGCTTCAAGCTGAAGTTCACGATCGATTTCCGTCATCCGGCCGTCGACAAGACCGGCCAGGAACTCGAGGTCGATTTCGCGAACACGTCGTACGTGCGCGAGATCGCGCGTGCGCGCACGTTCGGCTTTGCGCATGAAGTCGAAATGATGCGCGAACTGGGGCTCGCGCGCGGCGGCAGCATGGACAACGCGATCGTGCTCGACGAGTACCGGATCCTCAACAACGACGGGCTGCGTTACGACGACGAGTTCGTGAAGCACAAGATGCTCGACGCGATCGGCGACCTGTACGTGGTCGGCCATCCGCTGCTCGCGTCGTACACGGCGTACAAGTCGGGTCACGGGTTGAACAATGCGCTGCTGCGCGAGCTGCTCGCGCACGAGGACGCATACGAGATCGTCACGTTCGACGATCCGCAGGCCGCCCCGAGCGGCTTCGCGTTCGATACGCAGACGGCGTTCGCCTGACCGGCACGCCGCGCGAGCGATAAAAAAGCGACCCTCGGGTCGCTTTTTTGTTGGGCGGGCGCCGCGCTCAGCGCGACGACTTCGCGCCGTGCCGGGCGGCCATCCGCGCGAGCGCCGCCTGCAGCGGCGACGGCTCCAGATGATCGGCGAGGTCGCGCAACGCGGCGGCGCCGACGGTCGTCATCCGCGCCTGCTTCACGTGCGGCGGCTCCGGCGCGTCCTTCGGCCGCACGCGCACGCGCAGCGCCGAAACGGGCCAGCCGCGTTTCTGCAGATCGGCGAGCAGACGCGGCTCGACCTGCCGCAGCCGGGCCGCGAGCGCGTTGTGCGCGGCAAAGAGGGTCAGGGTGCCGTCCTTGATGGAGCCCGGTTCGACATGATTCGCAAGATAGTCGGGCAGGAGCGCGGCGAGGTCGCGCTGCAGCGACGCGACCTGCTCGACGCCGGCGCGCAGCGCCGCGAACGCGTCGGTGCGGTTGAGCACTTCGGACACGGGTTGCGGGCGATACGCGGGGAGCGGGCCGAAACGCTTGGAAAATCGGTTCATCGAGGCATTCTTCGGGCGCGCACGCGCGCGGACGTTGACGCCGATTGTACCCGCGCCGGGTTGCGCACGGGCGGCTTTCGGGCCGGGTGTCCGGTCGCCCGCGCGGCCCCGGCGCGCTGCGCGAGTCCGGCCGGGACACCGGCGCATGCTTCCCCGCGTGCTAAAATTCCTCGTTTGATTCCACTAATTCGCTAAGCCGCCGGGGCTCGGGCGTCGGGGCGCGCAACACGCGCCGGGCGCCGGTGCTGCGACGCAGGATCCGATCCGATGACAACCGGTTTTCTCCAGAAAATTTTTGGCAGCCGCAACCAGCGGCTCGTCAAGCAATACCAAAAGACCGTCGCGACGATCAATGCGCTCGAAACGCAGATCGAGAAGCTGACGGACGACCAGTTGCGCGGCAAGACGGATGAATTCCGCCAGCGGATCGCGGGCGGCGAGTCGCTCGACAAGCTGCTGCCCGAGGCGTTCGCGGTTTGCCGGGAGGCGAGCCGCCGCGTGCTGAAGATGCGCCACTTCGACGTGCAGCTGATCGGCGGCATGGTGCTGCACTACGGCAAGATCGCCGAAATGCGCACCGGCGAGGGCAAGACGCTCGTCGCGACGCTGCCGGTGTACCTGAATGCGCTGGCCGGCCGCGGCGTGCACGTCGTGACGGTCAACGACTACCTCGCGCAGCGCGACGCCGAATGGATGGCGCGCCTCTACAACTTCCTCGGTCTGTCGGTCGGCATCAACCTGTCCGGCATGGAGCACGAGCAGAAGCAGCAGGCGTATGCGGCCGACATCACGTACGGCACGAACAACGAATTCGGCTTCGACTACCTGCGCGACAACATGGTCTACGAGACCGACGCGCGCGTGCAGCGGGCACTGAACTTTGCAGTCGTCGACGAAGTCGACTCGATCCTGATCGACGAGGCGCGTACGCCGCTGATCATCTCCGGCCAGGCGGAAGACCACACCGAACTGTACGTGCGGATGAACGCGCTGCCGCCGCTGCTCGAGCGCCAGATCGGCGAGGAGAAGGCCGACGGCACGGGCGTCGAGAAGCCGGGCGACTACACGCTCGACGAGAAGTCGCGCCAGGTGTTCCTGACGGAGTCGGGCCACGAGAAGGCCGAGCGGCTGCTCGCCGAGTGGGGCCTGATCGGCGAGGGCGAGAGCCTGTACGCGCCGCAGAACATCACGCTGATGCACCACGTGTACGCGGCGCTGCGCGCGCACACGCTGTTCCACAAGGATCAGCACTATGTCGTGCAGAACGGCGAAGTGGTGATCGTCGACGAATTCACGGGCCGCCTGATGGCGGGCCGCCGCTGGTCCGACGGCCTGCACCAGGCGGTCGAGGCGAAGGAGCACGTGAAGATCCAGAGCGAGAACCAGACGCTCGCATCGATCACGTTCCAGAACTACTTCCGGATGTACGCGAAGCTCGCGGGCATGACCGGTACGGCCGACACCGAAGCGTACGAATTCAACGAGATCTACGGCCTCGAGACGGTCGTGATCCCGACCAACCGTCCGCCGAAGCGGATCGACAAGCAGGACCAGATCTACAAGACGGCCAAGGAGCGCTACGACGCGGTGATCCGCGACATTCGCGAGTGCTACGAGCGCGGCCAGCCGGTGCTGGTCGGCACGACGTCGATCGAGAACTCCGAGCTGCTGTCGCACCTGCTGAAGCAGGCCGGGCTGCCGCACGAGGTGCTGAACGCGAAGCAGCACGAGCGCGAAGCCGCGATCGTCGCGGAAGCCGGGCGTCCGAAGCGCATCACGATCGCGACCAACATGGCCGGCCGCGGTACCGACATCGTGCTCGGCGGCAATGCCGAGAAGCAGGCCGCGTTCATCGAGGCCGACGACGCGATTCCGGCCGACGAGAAGGCGCGCCGCATCAAGCAGCTGCACGACGAGTGGGAAACGCTGCACGAACAGGTGAAGGCCGCGGGCGGCCTGCACATCATCGGCACCGAGCGTCACGAATCGCGCCGGATCGACAACCAGCTGCGCGGCCGTGCGGGCCGCCAGGGCGATCCGGGCTCGTCGCGCTTCTACCTGTCGCTCGACGATCCGCTGCTGCGTATCTTCGCGGGCGACCGCGTGCGCTCGATCATGGATCGCCTGAAAATGCCGGAAGGCGAGGCGATCGAGGCAGGCATCGTCACGCGTTCGATCGAATCCGCGCAGCGCAAGGTCGAGGCACGCAACTTCGACATCCGCAAGCAGCTGCTCGAATACGACGACGTGTCGAACGACCAGCGCAAGGTGATCTACCAGCAGCGTAACGAACTGCTCGAAGCGCACGACATCACCGAGACGATCGCCGCGATGCGCCACGGCGTGATCGCCGAAGTCGTCCGCCAGTTCGTGCCGGAAGGCAGCATCGAGGAACAGTGGGACGTGCCGGAGCTCGAGGAAGCGCTGCGCAACGACTGGCAGCTCGACCTCGCGATCCAGGAAATGGTCAACGAGTCGTCGTCGATCACCGCTGAAGAGATTCTCGACGCCGTGACGACCGCCGCCGACGAGCAATACGACGCGAAGGTCGCGCTGGTCGGCCGCGAATCGTTCAGCGCGTTCGAACGCTCGGTGATGCTGCAGACGGTCGACCGCCTGTGGCGCGAACACCTTGCGGCGCTCGACCATCTGCGCCAGGGCATCCACCTGCGCGGCTATGCGCAGAAGAACCCGAAGCAGGAATACAAGCGCGAGGCGTTCGAACTGTTCGCCGCGATGCTCGAGGCGATCAAGCAGGAAGTCACGCGCATCGTGATGAACGTGCAGATCCAGTCGCCGGAGCAGCTCGAGGAAGCCGCCGAGCAGATCGAGGAGCGCAGCGGTCATCTCGAGAACGTCGAGTACCAGCACGCCGACTATGCGGAAGCCGGCGCGCCGGTCGCGAACGTCGCGGCGGCCACCGCCGCCACGGCGACGGCCGACATGGTCGGCAGCGCGATGACCCACAGCGGCCCGGGCGGCGAGATGCCGAAGGTCGGCCGCAACGACCCGTGCCCGTGCGGCAGCGGCAAGAAGTACAAGCAATGTCACGGTAAGCTGTCGTGATCGGCGGCGGCGCGCGTGCGCGCGCCGCGTCGTTCGTTCGCAGCTTCGAGTCAGTGATGTAAGTTGCGGCGGCCCGTTCCCGCGGCCGCCGGTTCTTCCAATCGATGCCGGCGCGTGCCGGCATTTTCCATCCGGCAGGTGTGCCCCATGGCTGTCAATTTTCCGTCGATCGATCCCGCCCAACTGTATCCCGTCGCCGGCGTCACGCTCGGCTGGGCGGAGGCGAACATCCGCAAGCCGAATCGCAAGGACGTGCTGGTCATCTCCGTCGACGAAGGGGCGACGGTCGCCGGCGTATTCACCGAGAACCGTTTCTGCGCCGCGCCGGTGATCGTGTGCCGCGAACATCTGGCCAAGGTGCGCGCGGGCGGCGCGGGCATTCGCGCGCTCGTCGTGAACACGGGCAACGCGAATGCGGGCACCGGCGAGCCGGGCCTCGCGAACACCCGTGAAACCTGCGCGGAGCTCGCGCGCCTCGCGGGCCTCGATGCCGCGCAGGTGCTGCCGTTCTCGACCGGCGTGATTCTCGAGCCGCTGCCGATCGACCGCCTGAAGGCCGGGTTGCCGGCCGCGCTCGCGAACCGCAAGGCCGCGAACTGGTATGACGCCGCGCAGGCGATCATGACGACGGACACGCTGCCGAAGGCCGCGTCGCGCCAGGTCACGATCGACGGCCACACGGTCACGCTGACCGGCATCAGCAAGGGTGCCGGGATGATCAAGCCGAACATGGCGACGATGCTCGGCTTCCTCGCGTTCGATGCGAACGTCGCGCAGCCGGTGCTCGACACGCTCGTGAAGGAAGTGGCCGACCGCTCGTTCAACTGCATCACGATCGACGGCGATACGTCGACGAACGATTCGTTCATCCTGATTGCATCGGGCAAGAGCACGCTGCCCGCGATCGCGTCGACCGACTCGCCGGCCTATGCGGCGCTGCGCGACGCGGTCACGCAGGTCGCGCAAGAGCTGTCGCAGCTGATCGTGCGCGACGGCGAAGGCGCGACGAAATTCATGACCGTGCAGGTCGAAGGCGGCAAGAGCGTCGCCGAGTGCCGCCAGATCGCCTATGCGATCGGCCACTCGCCGCTCGTGAAGACGGCCTTCTACGCATCCGACCCCAACCTCGGCCGCATTCTCGCGGCGATCGGCTATGCGGGCGTCACCGATCTCGACGTCGGCAAGATCGATCTCTATCTCGACGACGTGCTCGTCGCGAAGGCGGGCGGGCGCAACCCGGCGTATCAGGAAGAGGACGGTCAGCGCGTGATGAAGCAGAGCGAAATCACGATCCGCGTGCTGCTCGGCCGCGGCGACGCGCAGGCAACCATCTGGACGTGCGACCTGTCGCACGATTACGTGAGCATCAACGCGGATTACCGCTCCTGACCGGGAGCGCTCGAACGACATGGACAAGCTCGAACAGTTTCTGACACGTGCCGAAGCGCTGCTCGGCCGTCTCGAAGGGATGCTGCCGCCCGCGCCGGCGGCCGTCGACTGGAATGCCGCCACCGCATTCCGCTGGCGCAAGCGGCAGGGGCGCGGCTATCTGCAGCCGGTGCCGGCTGCATCGTCGATCACGCTCGGCGACCTGCACAACATCGATCGCCAGAAAGGGCTGATCGAACAGAACACGCGACAGTTCGTGCAGCGCAAGCCGGCGAACAACGTGCTGCTGACCGGTGCGCGCGGCACCGGCAAGTCGTCGCTGATCAAGGCGTGCCTGAACGCGTATGCGAAGGACGGGCTGCGCCTGATCGAAGTCGACAAGGACGACCTGCACGATCTCGGCGACATCGTCGAGCTGATCTCGCAGCGCCCGGAGCGGTTCATCGTGTTCTGCGACGATCTGTCGTTCGAGGACGGCGAATCGGGGTACAAGGCGCTGAAGGTCGCGCTGGACGGCTCGATCGCCGCACAGTCGGACAACGTGCTGATCTACGCGACGTCGAACCGCCGCCATCTGTTGCCCGAGTACATGAGCGACAACGAGTCGTACAAGCATCTGCCGGACGGCGAGATCCATCCCGGCGAAGTGGTCGAGGAAAAGATCTCGCTGTCGGAGCGCTTCGGCCTGTGGGTCAGCTTCTACCCGTTCAAGCAGGACGACTACCTCGACATCGTCGGACACTGGCTGCGCCATTTCGGGTGTGCGGATACCGAGATCGAGGCCGCACGCGGCGATGCGCTCGTCTGGGCGCTCGAGCGCGGTTCGCGCTCGGGGCGCGTCGCATGGCAGTTCGCGCGCGACTGGTCGGGCCGCAAGGAGCAGGCATGAGCGTGGATTCCGCAGCAGGCGCGGCGCGCGCGCCCGACGGCCGCAAGGTGACGGAAGTCGCTGTCGGCGTGATGGTGCAGCCGGACGGCCCGGTCGGCCGCTGCCGCTACCTGCTCGCGCAGCGGCTGCAGGGCAAGCCGTACGAAGGCTACTGGGAATTCCCGGGCGGCAAGCTCGAGGCCGGCGAGAGCGTCGAGGACGCGCTGGCCCGTGAACTGCACGAGGAGCTTGGCATCGTCGTCACGGCCAGCCATCGCTGGCACACGCTCGAGCACGATTATCCGCATGCGTACGTGCGGCTCTATTTCTGCAAGGTGACGGGCTGGACGGGCGAGCCGCACAGCAAGGAAGGGCAGGCGTTCGTGTGGCAGCAACTGCCGGTCGATGTCGCGCCGCTGTTGCCGGCCGCGCTGCCGGTACTGGAACTGCTCGAGAAGGAAGCGGCGTCGCAATGACGCCGTGGCGGCCCGCCTGAAACGCGGGCCATATCGCCGGACGGGCGGCGCCGCGCGCCGCTCAGCTGTCGCGGCGGTCGTCCGTGCCGTCTTCTTCCGACGACGGACCTTCGTCGGAAGAGCCGCCGATCCGATACTTTTCTGCCGCCCATGCGCCGAGATCGAGCTGCTTGCAGCGGGCCGAACAGAACGGACGGAACTTGTTTTCAGGCGTCCAGCGCACTTCTGCGCCGCACGAAGGACATTTCACAACGGTAGTCATACGAAAGCGTCGAACCGGCACGCGGCCGTTACAGATTGCACAGTGTCAGATGGAACGGCACGTCGATGTCCACCGCGCGCGGCCGCACGTCGCCGTCCTGCATGGTGAACCGTACCCACAGCATGTATTTGTTGGCGCTGGCTTCGGGGATCACGCGCAGCTCCGGCGACACGCGCACCTGCATCAGCTGGTAGCTGCGCCCCGACAGCATCTGCTGGTAGCTGCCCTGCATCGCCATCACCTTCGAAGCCTGGCCCGATTCGCGCGCGAGACGCAGCACGATCGCCGCGGCGTCGCGCAGCGGCAGCAGCGGCATGATCCATTTCGCGATGTCCTGACGGCGCTGTTCGGCCGGCCATTGTTGCCACGCGTAATACGACGGCAGGTCGAACTTGCAGGTGCCGCCGGGAATCACCGCGCGGCTGCGGATGCTCGCGAGCCACTCGTTGTCGACCAGATGCTGGCCGGTCTTGCCCTGCATCTGCGCAAGATTCGCGAGCGTCTGCTCGATTTCGCCGAGCACGGCTTCGAGCGCATTCTGTTCGATGCCCGGATTGCCGCGAAAGGGAGCGAGCGTCTGGCGCTGACGTTCGAGTTCCTTCATCAGATCCGATTTCAGGTCCGCACGGCCCGTGACCTCGGCGATTTCGAACAGCGTCGTCAGCGCGACGTGATGTTCACGCGCGTCCTCCTGAGCCAAAAAGAACGCGAAGCGCTCGAACAGGTCCTCGAGGCGCAGCAGCGTGCGAATTCGCTCGTTGAACGGATACTCGTAAAGAATCAAGCGCGCTCGCCTCTCGGGTAGGGATTGAAACAATGCAGGACATTCTAATGCTCACGCTCTACCCTAGCAACGCGCCAATTTCGTACACCATCACGATCGCGCGGCGTCACCGCGCGGCGGCCGCGAATTCGAGATAGCGTTGGTGCAGTGCGTCGACCTGCGCGGCGAGCTCGGCGGGCGTTGCCGCATCGTTGACGATCACGTCGTCGGCGGCCGCGAGACGCGCTTCGCGCGTCGCCTGTCTCGCGATGATCGCTTCGACCTGTTCGCGCGTGAAACCGTTGCGCCGCATCACGCGCGCGATCTGCGTTTCGACCGGACAGTCGACCACCAGCACGCGGTTGCTGCGTGCCTTCCAATTGCCTGATTCCACGAGCAGCGGCACGACGAACATCACGTACGAGCCCTGCGCGTCGCGGGCTTCGCGATCGGTCTCCGCGCGGATCAGCGGATGCGTGATCGCTTCGAGGCGGCGGCGTGCGTCGTCGTCGCTGAAAATGAGTGCGCGCATCCTGGCGCGATCGAGCGAGCCGTCGGCCGAGACGAAGTCCGGTCCGAATGCGTGTTCGATCGCCGGCATCGCGAGCCCGCCGGGCGCGGTGATGCGGTGCGCGATCAGGTCGGTATCGACGAGCGATGCGCCGCGCGCGGCGAACATGTCGGCGACGGTCGTCTTGCCGCTGCCGATGCCGCCGGTGAGTCCTATTGCAAACATGTGAACCTCCGCCGGGCCGCCACAACGAAACGACGCGCGCTTCCGCGATGCAGCGAACGAAGCGAACGAA
Source organism: Burkholderia sp. SR8 (assembly GCF_052851275.1). Lineage (NCBI taxonomy): Bacteria > Pseudomonadati > Pseudomonadota > Betaproteobacteria > Burkholderiales > Burkholderiaceae > Burkholderia > Burkholderia sp. SR8. The sequence goes on along the minus strand of NZ_JAULUC010000005.1, from coordinate 319,493 downwards.
GCGGACGCGGGCGGCGCATCATGTCAGCCGCCGAGCGCCGAATAAAAAGGGGTACCGAAAAACAGTGTCGCGACGCCGCCGGCAGCGAGGAACGGGCCGAACGGAATCGGCTCCTCGAAGCGCATGCGGCCGCGCCAGGTCGCGACGAGCCCGACGATCGCGCCCGTCACCGCGGCGAACAGCACGACCTGCGGCAGTGCGGCCCAGCCCATCCATGCGCCGAGCGCGGCGAGCAGCTTCAGGTCGCCGAAGCCGATGCCCTCGATCCCGCGCAGCCATTTGAACAACCAGTAGATCGACCACAGGAACAGGTAGCCGGCCATCGCGCCGACCACGGCCGAACGCAGCGACGTGAACGTGCCGCCGAGATTCAGCGCGAGCCCCGCCCACAGCAGCGGCAGCGTCATCGAATCGGGCAGGTAGCCGGTCCGGACGTCGATCGCGCTCATCGCGAGCAGTGCGGCGCACAGCCCGAACGCGGCGAGTGCCGCGACCGTGGGGCCGAACGCGGCGAGCGAACCGGCGGCGAGCAGCGCGCCGGCGAGTTCGACGAGCGGATAGCGTATGCCGATCGCATGGCCGCACTGACGGCAGCGGCCGCGCAACATCAGATAGCTGACGAGCGGAATGTTTTCCCACGCGCGCAGCACGTGGCCGCAATGCGGGCAGGCGCTGCGCGGGCGCCACAGATCGTAGTGCGGCGGATAGCCGTCGTCCGGTGCGGCGCTCGCGGCGCCCGTCGCTTCGGCGATTTCGGCCTGCCATGCGCGCTGCATCATTACCGGGACCCGGTGCACGACGACGTTCACGAAGCTGCCGACGCACAGGCCGAGCACGACGGCGAATGCATACTGCACCGCGTGCGGCAGCATCGCCAGTGCGAGCAACGTGCTGTCGGGCGAATCGAAAACGGCGGTCAGGGGCACGGGCGTCATGGGCTCGGGTTCGGGCATCAAAGGCGACAGAATCGGTTGCGATGCTACACCACGTTGCCCAGCTGAAGGATGGGCAGATACATCGCGATCACGAGGCCGCCGACGAGGGCGCCGAGCACGACCACGATCAGCGGTTCGCCGAGCGCGGCAAGCGCATCGAGGCGCGCGTCGAGCTGACGCTCGCAGAGCGCGGCGATGTCGGCGAGCATCGTGTCGAGCGCGCCGGTTTCCTCGGCGACGGCGATCGGCTGCACGACGTCGTCCGGGAAGCAGGCGGCCGCGCGCATTGCGTCGGCAAGCCGCGCACCGCGCAGCACGCGCGCCGCGATCTGCGCGGTGGCCTGCGCGAATACCGGATGGCCGGCCGTGCGCTCCAGCGTCGCAAATGCATCCGCGAGCGGTACGCCGGCACCGAGCAGCGTTGCGAGCGAGCGGCACCAGCGCGCGGTCGCGAACCGCGTGAGCGCGCTGCCGACGACCGGCGCGTTCAGCAGCTGCCGCGCGGCCGTGTAGCGCAGCGACGGCGAGCGGCGCAGCACATGATGCACGGCGAGTCCGGCCGCGGCTGCGGCGGCGGCGAACGTGCCGCCCCACGCCGATGTCGCGGAAGAGACGGCGAGCAACGCGCGGGTCGGCGCCGGCAGCGTCGCGCCGAAGCCGTCGAAGATCTGCCGGAACGTCGGCACGACCCATACCATCAGCGCGGCCGAGATCGCGAGCGCGAACGCGATGACGGCGACCGGATACGCGAGCGCGGCACGCAGCTTGCGCCATTGCGCGTCGGCGCGCTCGCGGTGCTCCGCGACGCGGGTCAGCACGGTGCCGAGCGCGCCCGATGCTTCGCCTACCTCGATCAACTGTCGATACAACGTGCCGAACTGCGACGGATAGCGCGCGAGCGCGGCGGCGAAACGTTGCCCGCCGACGATCTCGCGTGCGAGGCCGGCGGCGATGCGCGGCAACCCGTCGCGCGTGCGGGTGCGGGCGAGCATCTCGAGCGACGGTGCGAGCGGCAGCCCGGCTTGCAGCAAGCTCGCGAGCTGACGCGTGAAGCGCGTGACCTCGCGTGCGCCGGCCGCGGGCGGCCGGGCCGTGCCGCGCGCGTCGAGCGCCAGCACCGCGATGCCGTCGCGCGCGAGCGCCTCACGTGCGGCGGCGGCGTCGAATGCGATGACGTTTCCGCGGCATCGCGCGCCGTCGCGGCGACGGCCGCGCCATGCGAAGCGGGTTTCGTGCGGCGGCGCTCGCATCGCGCTCACACGTCGGGCGTCGCGGCCAGCGCTTCCGCGACGCTCGTCGTGCCGTCGCGAACGTGCGCGAGCGCTGCGTCGCGCAGACTGCGGACACCCTCGGCCGCCGCGCATTGCGCGAGCGTTCCGACGCTCGCGCGCGCGACGATGCGTTCAGCCATCTCCGCGGAAACCGGCATCGTCTGGTGCAGACCGATCCGGCCTCGATAACCGATACCGTGGCAGGCAGCACAGCCGCGCGCGACGAACGGACGCCATCCGGATTCCAGTGCCGCCGGATCGCAGCCCGCGTCGCGCAGCGCGCGCACCGGCGCGTCCGAGCGCACGCGGCACGCGGCGCACAGGCGCCGAACGAGGCGCTGCGCGGTGACGAGCCGCAACGCGGCCGCCAGGTTGTATGGCGCGACGCCGATGTCGAGCAGTCGCGCGACGGCTGCCGGCGCATCGTTCGTGTGCAGCGTCGACAGCACGAGGTGTCCGGTCTGCGCGGCCTTGATCGCGACGTCGGCCGTTTCCGCATCGCGAATCTCGCCGACCATGATGACGTCCGGATCCTGCCGCAGCAGCGCGCGCAGCGCCGTGGCGAACGTGAGCCCGGCCTTTTCGGCGACGCCGACCTGATTGATTCCGTCGAGCTGGATCTCGGCCGGATCCTCGACCGTGCATACGTTGTGCGCATCGCGATCGAGCATCTGCAGCGCGCAGTAGAGCGACAGCGTCTTGCCGCTGCCGGTCGGGCCCGTGACCAGCACGAGACCATGCGGCGCGCGGATCGCGGCCTCCATCGCCGCGGCCTGCCGCGCGTCGAAGCCGAGGCGCGCGAGCGTGAGGTCGGGCGGCAGCGTGTCGAGGCGGCGCAGCACGAGTTTCTCGCCGAACAGCGTCGGAAGCGAACTGACGCGGTAATCGCCCCGCATGCCGCCGTCGACTGCGATGCGTAGCCGGCCGTCCTGCGGAAGCCGCCGTTCGGCGATGTCCATGCGCGCGAGCACCTTGATCCGCGTGACGAGCGCGTCGCGCAGATGAGCAGGCGGCCGCACGTGTTCATGCAGCACGCCGTCGACGCGCAGGCGGATGCGCCAGCCCGCTTCGAACGGTTCGACGTGGATGTCGGACGCGTCGCGCACGCGCGCGGCGTGCAGCGTGTCGGTCAGCAGCCGTACCGCGGGCGAGTCGTCGAGTTGCGTCGCGTCGAGCGAACGCGCGCGCTCGGCGGCCGATGCGTCGGTGGCGGCGGGCGGCCGCTGCGGGCGCGGGGCCGCCCCCGAAGGAGGGAATTGCATGTGAGCCGGCGCTCGGCCGCCTGTTGATCGTGACCGGCAAATGGTCGCGTATCGCGGGCGGCGCCGACAGTCGGCCGTTCGGCTAGCGGGCGGCGGCGCGCGTGCGCGTGCCGCGCGGCTTGAAGAGCTTGACCGTGCGCACGGCCTGATCGTCGCTGCGCATGACCTCGAGCATCACGTCGCCGATCTTCACGCACACGTCGCCTTCCGGAATTTCCTCGAGGATCTCGAGGATCAGGCCGTTCAGCGTCTTCGGCCCGTCGGTCGGCAGGTGCAGATGCAGCCAGCGATTCAGTTCGCGCAGCGGCATGCTGGCCGCGACGATGCATTCGCCGTTCTCGTTCCAGCCGCGTGCGCGCTCGCCGCGCGGCATCGACGTCGTGAATTCGCCGATCAGCTCCTCGATGATGTCCTCGGGCGTGACGAGCCCTTCGAGCTCGCCGTACTCGTTGACGACGAGCGCGGTGCGCTGCCGGCTTTCCTGGAAATACTGGAGCTGCTGGACGACCGGCGTGCCCGACGGCACGTAGTACGGCTCCGCGAGCAGCGTGCGCAGCGTTTCGCGGTCGAAATCCTGGTTGTGCAGCGCGGTGAGCGTCTTGCGCACGTGCAGCACGCCGAGCACCTTGTCGATGTCGCCTTCGTACACGACGAGGCGGTTGTGATAGCAGGTCTCGAGCTGATGCAGGATGTCGTCGAGCGGCGCGTAGAAGTTCAGCGACTCGATCTGGCGGCGCGGCACCATCACGTCGTCGACCGTGATGTTCTCCAGATCGAACAGGTTGAGCAGGATGCTGCGGTGCTTGGTCGGCATGAAGCTGCTCGACTCGAGCACGATCGCGCGCAGTTCGTCGGGCGACATCCGCTGGTCGCGGCCCTTCTTCGTATTGATGCGCAGCGCCCAGAGCACGCCGTTCGCGAGCGCGTTGACGAACCAGACGACCGGCTTGAACACGCGCATCAGCGGCGCGATCACGAGACTCGCCGGCAGCGCGATGCGCTCGGGAAAGGTCGCGCCGACGATCTTCGGCGCGATTTCCGCGAACACGATGATCAGGAACGCGACGATGCCGGTCGCGATCGACAGCGCGAGATTGTTACGGCCGAACGTATGCAGCGCGAGCGACGTCGTCAGGACCGGGATGATCGTGTTGAACAGGTTGTTGCCGATCAGGATCACGCTGAGCAGCAGGTCGGTGCGCGTGAGGAGGCCCTGCGTGGTTTTCGCGCCGAGCACGCCCTTGCCGGCGAGATGCTTCAACCGGTGCCGGTTGAGCGCCATCATCGCGGTCTCGGAAATGGAAAAGAAGCTGGAGCAGAGGAGAAGCAGGAAGACGGCGCCGATTTGCGCCCATAAGGGAATTTGGTCCACGCGTCGGAAAGGGCAGTGAAGGACAGGGATGGAGGAAATATAGCAGAGGCCGGCGGGCGCGATGTGTCGCGTGACGCATGGAGCCTGGGCGATCTGGCCGCGAGAAGGCAAAAAAAAACCGTGCACGGCGTGCACGGTTTTTTCAAATCTGGTCGGGGTGAGAGGATTCGAACCTCCGGCCTCTACGTCCCGAACGTAGCGCTCTACCAGGCTAAGCTACACCCCGATTTTTGCTCTTCGGACTCCGCCGTCTTCGTTAAGAATCGCTGCGTCGTCACAAGCAAGAACGTAACTATAACGATGTTTTTTCTAAAAGGGAATACCTTGGTGAAGAAATTTTTCGAGACAAGGTATCGCTTCCGGTTCGCCGCGCGTTTACGACTGCCGCGACGTCGAATACGAGCACAACCCGACGAGGCTTTCCTTGTAGATCGAATCGGGGAACGCGGCGATTGCGGCAGCGGCGGCCTGCGCTTCCTGTCGTGCGCATTCGAGCGTATGGTCGAGCGCACCCGAACGCGTGATCGCGTCGAAGATCGTATCGAAGCGGTCGGTGCCGCCCTGTTCGATCGCCTCGCGGGCGAGCGCCGACTGTTCCGGCGTGCCGCGTTCGATCAGATAGATGAGCGGCAGCGTCGGCTTGCCTTCGCGCAGGTCGTCGCCGGCATTCTTGCCCATCGCTTCTGCCGTGCCCGCATAGTCGAGCCAGTCGTCCATGATCTGGAACGCGGTGCCGATCCTGCGGCCGTATTCGGCGGCGGCGGCTTCGGTCGGCGCATCGGCGCCGGCGAGCACTGCGCCCAGGCGCGCCGACGCCTCGAACAGCTTTGCCGTCTTGTAGCGGATCACCTGCATGTAGCGCGTCTCGTCGACATCGGCGTCGTGCATGTTCAGAAGCTGCAGCACTTCGCCTTCTGAAATGATCGTCGTCGCCTCCGACAGGATTTCCATCACGCGCATCTTGCCGACGCCGACCATCATCTCGAACGAGCGCGAATAAAGGTAGTCGCCCACCAGCACGCTCGCCGCGTTGCCGAACAGCGCGTTGGCCGTCTGGCGGCCGCGCCGCAGTTCGGATTCGTCGACGACGTCGTCATGCAGCAGCGTGGCCGTGTGGATGAACTCGACGACGGCGGCCAGCACGTGCCGCTGGTGCGACGTCTCGCCGAGCGCGCCGGCGACGAGCAGCAGCAGCGCCGGACGCAGTCGCTTGCCGCCCGCGCCGATGATGTACTCGGCGATCTGGTTGATCAGCAGCACGTCGGACGCGAGGCTTTGCCGGATAACGCGATTCACCTGCTCCATGTCGCTGGCGATCGGAGCGAGCAGGTGGGCGGCGCTGAGGGTGGGGGAGGCGGTGGACGACGACATGATGATCGAAATGGGTGATGCCGCGGATTATAAGTCGAATCCGCGATATCCCGGTCCGCCGGACGTGCCGGCACGTCGTTTTTGGCCATCCGGCCAGCGCTTGCGCGCGGCAATCGTGGATCGGCTTTGACTTGGGTGCTAAGCCCATGTATAATCACGTGTTTTCCGCGCGTGGTGTGCGGAAAAATTGGATCCAGAGTGAGGTTCTCAATGTACGCGGTCATAAAAACCGGCGGCAAGCAGTACAAGGTTGCCGTTGGCGAAAAACTCAAAGTAGAACAGATACCGGCTGACATTGACGCTGAAATCACGCTCGACCAGGTTCTCGCAGTGGGCGAAGGCGAATCGATTAAGTTCGGTACGCCGCTGGTCAGTGGGGCTTCCGTCAAGGCCACCGTTGTGTCGCACGGTCGTCATGCCAAGGTCACCATCTTCAAGATGCGTCGCCGGAAGCACTACCAAAAGCACGGCGGCCACCGCCAGAACTACACTGAGCTGCGCATCGACGCGATCAACGCGTAAGCGCCTCGGTAAAGGAGCAATCAGATGGCACACAAAAAGGCAGGCGGCTCTTCCCGGAACGGCCGCGACTCCGAGTCGAAACGTCTCGGCGTGAAAGTGTACGGCGGCCAGGCGATCAACGCCGGCGGCATCATCGTGCGTCAGCGCGGTACGCGCATGCACGCTGGCGAGAACGTCGGCATGGGCAAGGATCACACCCTGTTCGCGCTGGTCGACGGTCACGTCAAGTTCGCGACCAAGGGCGCGGACAAGAAGCATCTGGTCATCGTCGTCCCGGCGGCTGCCTAAGTTCAGGCACCCACGGGCTTCGTAGCCGAAAGGCCCCGCAGTCTTCGCGGGGCCTTTTTTATTTGGCCGCCCGCGCGCACCTGCGCGCGGGCGGCTGTCGCGCAGTGGCGGAACATCGGCCGAACGGCAGATTGTTCAAGCGTGCCGGCGCGCGGCACAATAGCGGAAATACTGGTCGGAGTGACGAATGAAGTTCATTGACGAAGCACGAATCGAAGTCATCGCCGGCGACGGAGGCGATGGCAGCGCGTCGATGCGCCGCGAGAAATTCGTTCCGTTCGGCGGGCCGGACGGCGGCGACGGCGGCCGGGGCGGCAACGTCTACGCGATCGCCGACCGCAACATCAACACGCTGATCGACTACCGTTACGCGAAGAAGCATCTCGCGCGCAACGGCGAAAACGGTCGCGGCTCGGATTGCTACGGCAAGGGCGGCGACGACATCACGCTGCGCATGCCGGTCGGCACGGTCGTGACCGACATGGACACGGGCGAGCTCATTGCCGATCTGACCGAGCACGACCAGCAGGTGATGCTCGCAAAGGGCGGCGCCGGCGGTCTCGGCAACCTGCATTTCAAGTCCAGCACGAACCGCGCGCCGCGTCAGAAGACGGACGGCAAGCCCGGCGAACGCCGCATGCTGCGGCTCGAACTGAAGGTGCTGGCCGACGTCGGGCTGCTCGGCATGCCGAACGCCGGCAAGTCGACCTTCATCTCGTCGGTGTCGAACGCAAAGCCGAAGATCGCCGATTATCCGTTCACGACGCTCGCGCCGAATCTCGGCGTCGTGCGCGTCGGCCCGAGCAAGAGCTTCGTGATCGCCGATATCCCGGGGCTGATCGAGGGCGCGGCCGAAGGCGCGGGCCTCGGCCATCAGTTCCTGCGGCATCTGCAGCGCACCGGTGTGCTGCTGCATCTCGTCGATCTGGCCCCGTTCGATGAAAACGTCGATCCGGTCGCCGAAGCGACGGCGATCGTCGGCGAACTGCGCAAGTACGACGAGGCGCTCTACGAGAAGCCGCGCTGGCTCGTCCTCAACAAGCTCGACATGGTGCCGGAAGACGAGCGCGAAGCGCGCGTCGCCGATTTCCTCGACCGTTTCGGCTGGGACGGCCCGGTGTTCGAGATTTCGGCACTCACCGGCCAGGGCTGCGAAGCGCTGTGCTACGCGATCTACGACTACCTCGCCGAGCATTCGGACGCCCATCGCGCGGCGGAAGAGGAAGACCTGGCTGCGGACGTGCGGTTCCGCGATGCGTCGCCGGCCGATGGCGGTTCGACGTCCGGCGGCGACGCCTGAGCGGACCGGAAACGCACCGGGCGCGGTCCCGGTGCGGACATTTAATCGCGCCCGGCCGGGCAGGCATCAGACAGGAGACAGTGCAGGATGCGTTCGATCATCGCGGATTCGAAGCGATTGGTGGTGAAGGTGGGCTCCAGCCTCGTGACCAACGACGGCAAGGGGCTCGATCATGCTGCGATCGGCCGCTGGGCGGCCCAGATCGCCGCACTGCGCGCGCAGGGCAAGGAAGTCGTGCTCGTCAGTTCGGGCGCGATCGCGGAAGGGATGCAGCGGCTCGGCTGGAGCAAGCGTCCGCGTGAAATCGACGAGCTGCAGGCCGCCGCTGCGGTCGGCCAGATGGGCCTCGCGCAAGTCTACGAAAGCCGCTTCACCGAGCACGACATCCGCACCGCGCAGATCCTGCTCACGCACGCCGACCTGGCCGATCGCGAGCGCTATCTGAATGCGCGCTCGACGCTGCTCACGCTGCTGCGGCTCGGCGTCGTGCCGATCATCAACGAGAACGACACGGTCGTCACCGACGAAATCAAGTTCGGCGACAACGACACGCTCGGCGCGCTCGTCGCGAACCTGATCGAAGGCGACGCGCTGATCATCCTGACCGATCAGACGGGGCTGTTCACCGCCGATCCGCGCAAGGACCCGAACGCGACGCTCGTCGCGGAAGCGAGCGCGGGCGCGCCGGAGCTCGAGGCGATGGCGGGCGGCGCAGGCTCGAGCCTCGGCCGCGGCGGGATGCTGACGAAGATCCTCGCGGCGAAGCGCGCGGCGCACAGCGGCGCGAACACCGTGATCGCGAGCGGCCGCGAAGCCGACGTGCTGGTGCGGCTGGCGGCGGGCGAGGCGATCGGCACGCAGCTGATCGCACGCACCGCGCGAATGGCCGCGCGCAAGCAGTGGATGGCCGATCACCTGCAGGTGCGCGGGCACGTCGTGATCGATGCGGGCGCGGTCGAGAAGCTGACGGCCGGCGGCAAGAGCCTGCTGCCGATCGGCGTGACCGGCGTGCAGGGCGCATTCGCGCGCGGCGAGGTGATCGCCTGCGTCGGCCCGGACGGGCGCGAAGTGGCGCGCGGCCTCACGAACTACAGCAGCGCGGAGACGAAGCTGATCCAGCGCAAGCCGAGCGGCGAGATCGAGACGGTGCTCGGCTACATGCTGGAACCGGAGCTGATTCACCGCGACAACCTCGTGCTGGTGTGATCGGCCCGCGCGGCGTACGGCGCGCGGCGCGCAGTCAGCCGCCGAGACACGACGAAAAAGCCCGCGTAGCGCGGGCTTTTTCATTGCTGGCGGGGAAATGACACCCCGCGTTGTGCCTCTCAGCGCAGCTGACTCATCGCCGTGCGATGGAACTTGATGTTCTCGAGAATCTGCGCGGTCGTGCCCTGCGGCATCTTGTTCGCGCAGAAGTAGTCCTGATACAGCGCCGAGTGGTACGCGTTCAGCTCGCCGTTCTCGATGCGCCGCCAGTCGTTCTCGACCGTGCGGTCCCAGCCGTCGTGATCGGCGTTCAGGCCTGCATACTGGCGCCATTCGTAGGTGTCGCAGCGGATGCCTTCGTAGATCACGTTGCGTGCGCCGGCCGGGCTCGTGATGACGACTGCGTAGCGCACGACGCCGTCGGTGCCGACCGCGAGCGATTTCGCATCGACGAAGAACTTGAGCGGCGTGTTCTGCGACACGTTGAACGGCAGCAGGTCGGCCGCTTGCGGCAGCGGCGGCAGCGTGTCGACCGGGTTTTCCTTCCAGTTGCCCTGGCGGTCCAGCAGATAGACGAACTCGCTGTCATCCTTGTTGGTCGGCGTCTTCGAATTCGCGCAACCGGCCAGCGTGGCCACTGCGACGACCGATGCGAGCGCGAGAGCAATCGCTTTCAATATGCATTCCTCGTAAAAAAAGGGCGCGACACCAAGGTCGCGCCCGGTCATGCAGTCCGACTCGTCATTTGCCGACGATCACGCGAGGCGGCATCTCGTCGAGCGTGCTCGCCTCCACTTCGATCTCGGAACAGACCACCGATGTGTCGACAATCGTCAGCGTCTGCTGGGCCTGCGCGCCGATCACGCGCGGATAGCGCGACGGACGCGGCCCACGCGGCTTTTCGGCTCGCTGCGCCGGGCGGCGCAGGAAGCGCGACAGTTCCGTCAGCGCCAACTGATAGACATCCCGCTTGAACTCGATCACTGCATCGAGCGGCACCCAATACTCGTTCCAGCGCCACGCATCGAACTCCGGGTGATCGGTCGCGCGCAAGCAAATGTCGCAATCGCGTCCGACCATCCGCAGAAGGAACCAGATCTGCTTCTGGCCGCGGTAATGGCCGCGTACTTCGCGTTTGATGAACTTGTCAGGCACCTCGTAACGCAACCAGTCGCGAGTGCGGCCGATTATCTTGACGTGTTCCGGGTGCAGGCCGGTTTCCTCGTGCAGCTCCCGGTACATCGCCTGCATGGGGGTCTCGCCGTACTTGATCCCACCTTGAGGAAACTGCCAGGAATGCTCGCGGAGCCGCTTGCCCCAAAACACCTCGTTGCGCGCGTTCAAGAGGATGATGCCGACGTTCGGGCGAAAGCCTTCACGATCCAGCATACAACCACCTTCGAATCCTTTAAAATTGCTTTGATTATAAACAGATAACGGGCGCTGCGCACCGTGACGGAGCGAATCCGCGCGGGGTGCACCGGCTGAATTGTCCCTGATTTGTCTGCTACGTCATCTGCGCCATCGTCGTCGCTTGTTGTTCGTCGCGCGCAGCTTTTTCACCTTGAAACTTTTTCGGGCGCCCCGCCTTGGGGCGCCGTATTTGGAACCGTCCGCATGAAAGCTTCCCGTTTCTTTATCGGCACCCTCAAAGAAGCACCGGCCGACGCAGAGATCGTCAGCCACAAGCTGATGGTGCGCGCCGGCATGATCCGTCGTGTCGCCGGCGGCATCTACAACTACCTGCCGGTCGGCCTGCGCTCGATTCGCAAGGTCGAGGCGATCGTGCGTGAGGAAATGAATCGGGCAGGCGCCATCGAGCTGCTGATGCCGGCCGTGCAGCCGGCCGAGCTGTGGCAGGAATCGGGCCGCTGGGAACAGTACGGTCCCGAGCTGCTGCGCTTCAAGGACCGCAAGGACAACGACTTCGTGATCGGGCCGACGCACGAGGAAGTCGTCACCGACATCGCGCGCAACCAGATCAAGAGCTACCGGCAGATGCCGGTGAACTTCTACCAGATCCAGACGAAGTTCCGCGACGAAATTCGGCCGCGCTTCGGCGTGATGCGCGGCCGCGAATTCATCATGAAGGACGCATATTCGTTCGACAAGGATGCGGCCGGCCTGAACGAGTCGTATCGCAAGATGTACGATGCGTACGTGCGCATCTTCACGCGCCTCGGCCTCGAGTTCCGCGCGGTCGCGGCCGACAGCGGCTCGATCGGCGGCAACTTCTCGCACGAGTTCCACGTGATCGCTGATACGGGCGAGGACGCGATCGCCTACTGCCCGACGTCCGATTTCGCGGCGAACATCGAAGCGGCCGAAGCGCTGCCGCTGATCGCCGAACGCGCGGCGCCGGCCGAAGCGATGGAGAAGGTCGCGACGCCCGGCAAGGCGAAGTGCGAGGCCGTCGCCGAACTGCTGGCGATCCCGCTCGAGCGCACGATCAAGTCGATCGTGCTGGCCACCGAGAACGAAGGCGCCGAGCCGACCATCTGGCTCGTGATGCTGCGCGGCGACCACGACCTGAACGAGATCAAGGTATCGAAGCTGCCGGGGCTGAAGAACCACCGCTTCGCGACCGAGCAGGAAATCGTCGAGTGGTTCGGCACGCCGCCGGGCTATCTCGGCCCGGTCGGCACGAAGAAGCCGGTCAAGGTGATCGCCGATCGCACGGTCGCGAACATGAGCGACTTCGTCGTCGGCGCGAACGAGGTCGACTATCACATCGCGGGCGTGAACTGGGGCCGCGACCTGCCGGAGCCGGAAGTCGCCGACGTGCGCAACGTGAAGAAGGGCGATCCGTCGCCGGACGGCAAGGGCGTGATCGACATCTGCCGCGGCATCGAGGTCGGCCACGTGTTCCAGCTCGGCACCAAGTATTCGGAAGCGATGGGCGCGACGTTCCTCGACGAGTCGGGCAAGCCGCAGCCGATGCTGATGGGCTGCTACGGCGTCGGCGTCACGCGCATTCTCGGCGCGGCGATCGAACAGAACTTCGACGAGCGCGGCATCATCTGGCCGGAGTCGATTGCACCGTTCGAGGTCGTGCTGTGCCCGATGGGCTATGACCGCAGCGACATGGTCCGTGAAGCCGCCGACAAGCTGTACGCGGAACTGAGCGCCGCCGGCATCGACGTGATTCTCGACGATCGCGGCGAGCGCCCGGGCGTGATGTTCGCCGACTGGGAACTGATCGGCGTGCCGCACCGTCTGGTGATCGGCGAGCGCGGCCTGAAGGAAGGCAAGATCGAGTACCAGGGCCGCCGCGATGCGGAAGCGACGCTGCTGCCGGCCGACGCGGCCGCGGCGACGGTGACGGAGAAGATCCGCGCCGCGCTCGCGCGCTAAGCACCGCAACCGGGGGACACGGTGGAATACACCTTCCTGTCGGCCACCGTGCTCCTCGTGCTGATCACGGATCCGCTGGGCAACATCCCGCTGTTCATCACGGCGATGCGGGATGTGCCGCGCGAGCGCCGCGTGAAGCTGATCCTGCGTGAAGTGGGGATCGCGTTCGTGATCCTGCTGTTCTTCATGGTGGTCGGCGACCGCTTCCTGCGGATGATGAGCCTCACCGACCTGTCGCTGCGGCTCGGCGGCGGGATCGTGCTGTTCCTGATCGCGCTGCGGATGATCTTCCCGCACCCGGACGGCGCGCTCGGCAGCGATCCGCGCGCGGGCGGCGAACCGTTCATCGTGCCGCTCGCGATTCCCGCGCTCGCGGGGCCGTCCGCGCTCGCGACGGTGATGCTGCTGACGTCGCAGGCGCCGGGCAAGATGTTCGAGTGGGTCGGCGCGCTGACGGTCACGATGATCGTCTGCGCGATCACGCTGGTGCTCGCCGAAAGGATTCAGGCGTGGCTCGGCGAGCGTACCGTCGCCGCGTTCGAGCGGCTGATGGGCCTCGTGCTCGTCGCGATCTCGGTCGAGATGCTGCTGGCGGGCATTCGCGCGTTCGTGCACCAGTTGCAGCCGTAGCGCGGGCGGTGCGGCGGGCCGACGAAAAAAAGCGGCGCTCCGGGAAACCGGCGCGCCGCTTTTCTATGGAGCGGGCAGGGCGGTCAGACGTTCGCGGTCAGCGCGCGAATCGTCGGCAGGTTGCGCCAGTAGCCCTTGGCATCCATCCCGCAGCCGAACACGTAGCGGTCCGGCACCGAGAAGCCGCAGAAGTCGGGGTGCAGCGGCTTCGCCTTCGCGAGCGTCTTCTCGCACAGCACGGCGGACATGAAGCGCTTCGCGCCCATGTCGAGGATGCGATCGCGGATCGCGGCCATCGTCTCGCCTTCGTCGAGGATGTCGTCGAGCACGAGCACGATGCGGTCCTTCACCGATTCGCGCGGCGCGACGCGCCAGTGCATTTCCGGGCTGCCCTGCGTCGTGTTGCGGTAGCGGGTCAGGTGGATGTAGTCGAATTCCAGCGGGAAATCGAGATGCGGCAGCAGCATCCCGGTAAACACCGCGGCGCCACCCATCACCGAGAGAACGAGCGGGAACGCGTCGCCGATCTCGGCGCGGATCGCGTCGGCCATCCGGGCGATCGATGCGTTGACGGCATCGGCCGAGACGATCTCTTCGGAGTGGTCGAAAATGTGGAGGGCTTCTTCGCGGTTCATGTGTTCTGGCGAGCAGTCGGTATACAAATAAGGATGAAGCAGAACGGGCGGCGCGCGCTACGGCAAAAACCCGCGCGCCGGCCCGCGGGCGGAATCAGCGCATGCCGGGCATCATGCCCTTCAGGCCGCGCATCATCTTCTGCATGTTGCCGCCCTTCAGCTTCTTCATCATCGTACGCATCTGATCGTACTGGTTGAGCATCCGGTTGACTTCCTGCACCGGCACGCCCGCGCCGGCTGCGATGCGGCGCTTGCGCGTCGCCTTGATGATCTCGGGTTTCGCGCGCTCGGCGGGCGTCATCGAGCTGATGATCCCTTCCATCCGGCGGATCGACTTCTCGGCCTGGCTCATGTCGGCGCCGGCCGCCGCCTGCTGGAACTGCGCGGGGAGTTTGTCCATCAGCGACGACAGGCCGCCCATGTTCTTCATCTGCGAGATCTGCGCGCGGAAATCGTTCAGGTCGAAGTCGCCGCCTTTCTTCACCTTGTCGGCGAGCTTCTGCGCGGCCTGCACGTCGACGCCGCGCTGCGCTTCCTCGACGAGCGCGAGGATGTCGCCCATGCCGAGGATCCGGTTCGCCATCCGGTCCGGGTGGAACACCTCGAGGCCGTCGAGCTTTTCGGCGACGCCGACGAACTTGATCGGCTTGCCCGTGATGTGGCGCACCGACAGCGCGGCGCCGCCGCGCGAGTCGCCGTCGAGCTTGGTCAGCACCACGCCGGTGAGCGGCAGCGTGTCGTTGAACGCCTTCGCGGTGTTGACCGCGTCCTGGCCGAGCATCGCGTCGACGACGAACAGCGTTTCGGCCGGCTTCAGCGCGCCGTGCAGCGCGGCGATTTCCTGCATCATCGCTTCGTCGATACCGAGGCGGCCGGCCGTGTCGACGATCAGCACGTCATGGTAGTGGCGCTTCGCCCAGTCGACGGCCGCGAGCGCGATGTCGACGGGCTTCTGGTCCGGCGTCGACGGGAAGAAGTCGGCGCCGACCTGTTCGCTCACCGTTTTCAGCTGCATGATCGCGGCCGGGCGATACACGTCGCACGACACCGTCAGCACCTTCTTCTTGTACTTCTCGCGCAGCAGCTTCGCGAGCTTGCCGGCGGTCGTGGTCTTGCCGGCGCCCTGCAGGCCGGCCATCAGGATCACGGCGGGCGGCGTGACCGCGAGATTCAGCTCGGCGGCCTTGCCTTCGTAGTCGCCGCCGATCACGGCGGTCAGTTCCTTCTGGACCACGCCGACGAGCGCCTGGCCCGGCGACAGGCTGCTGATCACTTCCTCGCCGAGCGCCTTTTCCTTGACCTTGGCGATGAATTCGCGGACGACGGGCAGCGCGACGTCGGCCTCCAGCAGCGCGAGACGCACCTCGCGGAGCATCTCCTGGGTGTTCGCCTCGGTGAGCCGGGCCTCGCCGCGCAGCGTCTTGACGACGCGCGCCATCCGTTGAGTGAGATTGTCGAGCATGGGGAGCGATGGACAGTGGGGCCCGAAGGCGCAACGGAACCGAACAAAGGGAGCCGTCGCGGGAAGGGGGCCTAGTGTAAACTTCGAACATGGATATTGTACTGTATGCCCTCACCGCATTCCTGTACGGCGGCCTCGCCGTCGCAGGCTGGCGCACGCACCGCCAGGGCGCGACGCCGCTCGTCGCGAGCGTGCCGGCCGTGCCGGTTCCTGCGTCCGCCGCATCGGGGATGAGCGGGGCCGGCCGGGCGCTGCTGTTCGCGGCGCTCGTCGCGCACGGCGTGCTGCTGCACATGACGATCTTTCCGCACGACGCGATGGTGTTTGGCTTCGCGTTCGCGCTGTCCGCGATGTTCTGGCTCGGCGCCGGCATCTACTGGATCGAGAGCTTCTTCTTCCCGCTCGACAGCCTGCGGCTGCTCGTGCTGCCGCTCGCGTGCGGCGCGTCGCTGCTGCCGCTCGTGTTCGGCGGCGTGCGGGTGCTGCCTTATGCCGCAGCGCCGCTGTTCAAGCTGCACTTCCTGATCGCGAACATCGCGTACGGCCTCTTTGCGATCGCGGCGCTGCACGCGGTGCTGATGCTGATGGTCGAGCGGCGCCTGCAGTCGCTCAGAAGCGGCGGGCGCGACGGCTCGACCGGCTGGATCGCGAGCTGGCTCGAAACGCTGCCGCCGCTGCTCACGCTCGAGAAGCTGCTGTTCCGGCTGATCGGCGCCGGCTTCGTGCTGCTCACGCTCACGCTCGCGTCGGGCATCCTGTTCAGCGAGCAGGTCGATGCGCGCGCGCTGCGGCTCGACCACAAGACCGTGTTCGCGGTGCTGTCGTGGCTGATGTTCGGCGGCCTGCTGGTCGCTCGCAAGACGTCGGGCTGGCGCGGGCGCGGCGCCGCGCGATGGGTGCTCGTGTCGTTTGCCGCGCTGCTGCTCGCGTATGTCGGCAGCCGGTTCGTTTTCGAGGTGCTGCTGCACCGCTCCGTCGTTTGAACGCAGGTTTCCGATGCGACAGATTCTTCTCCTGATTCTTCTCTTCTTCGCGGGCTCGTGGCTCGCGCGCAAGCTGCGCCAGGCGCAGGAGCACGCGCAGGCGCGCACCGGCCGCGCGGGCGGTGACGACGGCGCGCCCGGTCACGGCGGCGCCGGTGCGGCGCGCGCGAACGGCGATGCACGCTCGCTGCCCGAACCGATGGTGCGCTGCGCCGAATGCGGCGTGCATGCGCCGAAGGGCGACGCCATCGCCGCGGGCGGCGACTACTTCTGCAGCACCGAGCACGCGCAGCGTCACGGCGCCCGCGCGAGCGGCCACGACGCGCGATGAGCGACGCCGCGCTGCTGTCGGTCGACGCACACGGCTGGGTGCGCGACGCGCGCCACGCGCCGTCGCCGAATTTCGAGGCGCGGCCCGCGGGTGCGGTGCCGACGCTCGTCGTCGTCCACAACATCAGCCTGCCGCCCGGCGAGTTCGGCGGCGACGCGATCGAGGCGCTGTTCCTGAATCGGCTCGACTGCGATGCGCACCCCTATTACCAGAGCCATCTGCGCGGCGTGCGCGTGTCCGCGCACTTCCTGATCCGTCGCGACGGCGAACTCGTGCAGTTCGTGTCGTGCGACGAACGCGCGTGGCACGCGGGCGCGTCCGAGTTCTTCGGCCGGCCGCGCTGCAACGACTTCTCGATCGGCATCGAGCTCGAAGGCGCGGACGACGTGCCGTTCGACGCCGCGCAGTACGCGACGCTCGGCGTGCTCGCGCGCACGCTCGCCGCGCACTACCCGATCGATGCTGTGGCCGGTCATTCCGACGTCGCGCCGGGCCGCAAGACCGACCCCGGCCCGCACTTCGATTGGCAACGCTTCGCACGCGATGCCGGCTTTTCGGCCGAATACTTTCCTTTCCGGCAGCACTGAGCGCAGGGTTTTTTGAGCGGGGAAAGTTTTTTCTCCGACCAATGCCTTGTCGTATCTGCGCGCGAGCGATGTCAAGACCTCCATCGCAAATTATCCGTTTTGACCTCGTCCGAATGTCCACTATACTTGGTGCCAGTTGAGTAGTTCTGTACTAGATATAGTGTGTGTCGCAGGGAAAACCCGAGCGGCACCGGCCGGCGGCCAACGCCGGCGGACAGGGTTCTCAGGGCGGCGCGCCAGGCCGGGCGGTCCGGGCGTCGCGATCAAGCGCAGCGAACTTCGACGGGGCGGGGTATACATGACGAAGCACACGACCGGACCGGTTGTTGTCGCGCATCGGCCGGCCCGGCCTCCCCGACGCATCGCTCGCCTCTTACCGCTCGCGCACCGCATCGCGCAGCGTTCGTTTTAATCCGCGGTTCTCTCCGCACCATCCAACACCAGGAGCTTTGCACATGCAAACCACCGACAACGCGACGTCCCAGTACGAGAGCGCCTCGAGCCGTCCGCTCGGCGGGACCGAACAGGGCGCGCAGGCGCTCGCGCCGCAGGCCACGTTCGCCGACTACAAGGTGATCCGCCGCAACGGCAGCGTGGTGTCGTTCGAGCCTTCGAAGATCGCGATTGCGGTGACCAAGGCTTTCCTGGCCGTCAACGGCGGGCAGGGCGCGGCATCGGCGCGCGTACGCGAACTCGTCGAGCAGCTGACGCACAACGTCGTGCGCGCGCTCGTGCGCAGCCGCCCGAACGGCGGTACGTTCCATATCGAAGACATCCAGGACCAGGTCGAACTCGCGCTGATGCGCGGCGGCGAGCACAACGTCGCGCGTGCGTACGTGCTGTATCGCGAGAAGCGCCACCTCGAGCGCCAGCATGCGGGCGAGGAAGCGGCGGCAGCGGGCGCCGAGTCGAGCACCGGCATCAACGTCGTCGACAACGGCGTCACGCGCCCGCTCGACATGAATGCGCTGCGCGCGCTGATCGTGTCCGCATGCGACGGCCTCGGCGCTGCGGTTAACCCTGACCCGATCGTCGCGGAAACGGTGAAGAACCTGTACGACGGCGTGCCGATGAGCCAGGTCTACGACTCGGCGATCCTCGCTGCGCGCACGATGATCGAGAAGGATCCGGCGTACAGCCAGGTCACGGCGCGCATCCTGCTGCACACGATCCGCCGCGAGATCCTCGGCGAGGAAGTCGTGCAGGCCGAGATGTCGGCGCGCTACGCGGAATACTTCCCGCAGTTCCTGAAGCGCGGCGTCGACGCCGGCCTGCTCGACGACAAGCTGCTGCAGTTCGACCTGAAGCGTCTCGGCGAAGCGCTCGACGCGAACCGCGACCTGCAGTTCGGCTACCTCGGCCTGCAGACGCTGTACGACCGCTACTTCCTGCACGTCGACGGCACGCGCATCGAAATGCCGCAGGCATTCTTCATGCGCGTCGCGATGGGCCTGTCGCTGAACGAGATCGACCGCGAAACGCGCGCGATCGAGTTCTACAACGTGCTGTCGAGCTTCGACTTCATGAGCTCGACGCCGACGCTGTTCAACTCGGGCACGCACCGCTCGCAGCTGTCGTCGTGCTACCTGACGACGGTCGCGGACGACCTCGACGGCATCTATGAAGCGCTGAAGGAAAACGCGCTGCTGTCGAAGTTCGCCGGCGGCCTCGGCAACGACTGGACGCGCGTGCGTGCGCTCGGCTCGCATATCAAGGGCACGAACGGCAAGTCGCAAGGCGTGGTGCCGTTCCTGAAGGTCGTGAACGACACGGCGGTCGCGGTCAACCAGGGCGGCAAGCGCAAGGGCGCGGTGTGCGCGTACCTCGAATCGTGGCACCTCGACATCGAGGAATTCCTCGAGCTGCGCAAGAACACCGGCGACGACCGCCGCCGTACGCACGACATGAACACGGCGAACTGGATTCCCGACCTGTTCATGAAGCGCGTGATGGAGGGCGGCGAATGGACGCTGTTCTCGCCGTCGACCTGCCCGGACCTGCACGACAAGTTCGGCGCGGAGTTCGAGGCGGCTTACACGGCTTACGAAGACAAGGTCGCGCGCGGCGAGATCAAGCTGTTCAAGAAGATCCCGGCGCAGCAGCTCTGGCGCAAGATGCTCGGCATGCTGTTCGAGACGGGCCACCCGTGGATCACGTTCAAGGATCCGTGCAACGTGCGCTCGCCGCAGCAGCACGTCGGCGTCGTCCACTCGTCGAACCTGTGCACGGAAATCACGCTGAACACGAGCGACACCGAAATCGCGGTGTGCAACCTGGGTTCGGTGAACCTCGTCGCCCACCTGGTGAAGCAGGCCGACGGCAGCTACGCGCTCGACCACGACAAGCTGAAGCGCACGATCAGCGTCGCGATGCGCATGCTCGACAACGTGATCGACATCAACTACTACGCGGTGCCGAAGGCGCGTAACTCGAACCTGAAGCACCGTCCGGTCGGCATGGGCATCATGGGCTTCCAGGACTGCCTGCACCTGCTGCGCACGCCGTACGCGTCGGAAGCGGCGGTCGAGTTCGCCGATCGTTCGATGGAAGCGGTCTGCTACTACGCGTACTACGCGTCGACCGAGCTGGCCGAGGAACGCGGCCGCTACTCGAGCTACCGCGGCTCGCTGTGGGATCGCGGCATCCTCCCGCAGGACACGCTGAAGCTGCTGGCGGAAGCGCGCGGCGGCTACGTCGAGGTCGACACGTCGGAGTCGCTCGACTGGACGACGCTGCGTGCGCGGATCGCCGCACACGGCATGCGCAACTCGAACTGCGTCGCGATCGCGCCGACGGCGACGATCTCGAACATCATCGGCGTGTCGGCGTGCATCGAGCCGACCTTCCAGAACCTGTACGTGAAGTCGAACCTGTCCGGCGAATTCACAGTGGTTAACGAGTACCTCGTGCGCGACCTGAAGGAACGCGGCCTGTGGGACGAAGTGATGGTCGCCGACCTGAAGTACTTCGACGGCATGCTGTCGCGCATCGACCGCATCCCGGCCGACCTGCGCGCGATCTACGCGACCGCGTTCGAAGTCGACCCGACGTGGCTCGTCGAAGCGGCATCGCGTCGCCAGAAGTGGATCGACCAGGCGCAGTCGCTGAACATCTACATGGGCGGCGCGTCGGGCAAGAAGCTCGACGAGGTCTACAAGCTCGCATGGCTGCGCGGCCTGAAGACGACCTACTACCTCCGCACGATGGCGGCAACGCACGTCGAGAAGTCGACGGTCGCGCACGGTGCGCTGAACGCGGTGCCGACGGGCGGTGCGGGCGGCTCGGGCAGCGGCGGCGCGCAAGGCGCGGCAGGCGGCTTCAGTGCGGCGGGCGGCGATGCATCGTCGGGCGCGGTCAGTGCGGCCGCGGCACTCGCGCCGGTCGAAGCGGACGGTCCGGTGTGCACGATGCGTCCGGGCGATCCGGGCTTCGACGAATGCGAAGCGTGCCAGTAACGCAGCGCGCATGACCTGAAGAAGGTTCGGGCGGCGCGCACGGCAACCGATCGAGGTTGAAGTGTGCGCCGCTCTCTACTAAAAAAATGATAAGGAATCTGTAACGCGACACCTGCGTTGCAGGCAGTGACAAGCGATCGAAACATCCCCGACGACGTCGCGTTTCGATCAGCGTTCGATGCGTCGAGCGCACCTCGCGATACACGCGCGACACACGTCGCGCTCTGCATGAACGACGATGCGTTGCTCAAAGTGTTGTATCGAGGTCGCAACGCGAATCGAAAAAAGGATTTTTCGTGAGCGAACCCTTTTATCGCTCAGGAAAAGATGGTACAAACCGTTCTAAATTGATGGTGAGAATTTATGCTCAACTGGGATGACGAGAAGACTGCCGTAACCCCCGCGAGCGGAGCGCAGCAAAACGCGATGCGCACCTCCGCAGGGATGGCTGTCGGAATGCAGGCTGCAACGCCTGCCGCCCATCAGGTCCGTGACATCTTCGAAGGCGATCTCGCGGTGCCGCCGCAAGCATCGGCTGTTCCCGCTGGCGGTTCGGAAGCGCGGGTCAACGTTGCGGACAAGCGCATCATCAACGGCCAGACTGACGTCAATCAGCTGGTGCCGTTCAAGTACAAGTGGGCGTGGGAAAAGTATCTGGCCGGTTGCGCGAACCACTGGATGCCGCAGGAAATCAACATGTCCCGCGACATCGCTCTGTGGAAGGACCCGAACGGTCTGACCGAGGACGAGCGCCGCATCGTCAAGCGCAACCTCGGCTTCTTCGTGACGGCCGATTCGCTCGCCGCGAACAACATCGTGCTCGGCACGTACCGCCACATCACGGCGCCGGAGTGCCGGCAGTTCCTGCTGCGCCAGGCATTCGAAGAGGCGATCCACACGCACGCGTATCAATACATCGTCGAATCGCTCGGTCTCGACGAAGGCGAGATCTTCAACGCGTACCACGAGGTACCGTCGATCCGCGCGAAAGACGAATTCCTGATCCCGTTCATCCATACGCTGACGGACCCGGCCTTCAAGACCGGCACGCTCGAAGCGGATCAGAAGCTGCTGAAGTCGCTGATCGTGTTCGCCTGCATCATGGAAGGCCTGTTCTTCTATGTCGGGTTCACGCAGATCCTCGCGCTCGGCCGCCAGAACAAGATGACGGGTGCTGCAGAGCAATATCAGTACATCCTGCGCGACGAGTCGATGCACTGCAATTTCGGCATCGACCTGATCAACCAGATCAAGCTCGAGAACCCGCATCTCTGGACCGCGGAATTCCGCGCGGAGATCCGCGAGCTGTTCAAGCAGGCTGTCGAACTCGAATACCGCTACGCCGAGGACACGATGCCGCGCGGCGTGCTGGGTCTGAACGCGTCGATGTTCAAGAGCTATCTGCGCTTCATCAGCAACCGCCGTTGCCAGCAGATCGGCCTCGATCCGCTGTTCCCGAACGAGGAAAACCCGTTCCCGTGGATGAGCGAGATGATCGACCTGAAGAAGGAGCGCAACTTCTTCGAGACGCGAGTGATCGAGTATCAGACGGGCGGCGCGCTGTCCTGGGAATAACCCGCAGCAGCGAACCCGTCACATGATGGAGCAGCCGGCGGCCTCTCGGCCCCGGCCCAAGGTTTAGGAGCAAGAACGCCTGATGCAAAGCATGCCCGGTGCCTTAACGGCCCAACGACATGATCGGCACTTTGCGAACCCTTCAGTGGGATGGGCAAACTTCCCTCCGGAAAAAGCGGGCGGCCGTGTGGCGGTCCGCTTGATCAAGCGATTAGGGGTAGCGGCGCGAGGTGCGCCGGCTACCGACTTGATTTGGCGCGCGAGGCCATGGGGTCACGCGCGCCATACCGTATTCATTAGCGTAAGCGCGCGGTATCCGCGTACGCCGATGAATAGCCCGCTTCGAAGCGCACGTGCTGAACAGCGTCCGCGGGAAGCGGGTTTTGACGAAGGGTGTAGTTTGAACTGACTCTCATCTGAACCTGAAGGAGAACAACATGGCTACTGCCAAGAAAAAACCGGCTGCTAAGAAGGTCGCTGCCAAGAAGACCGTTGCGAAGAAGGCTGCTCCGGCGAAGAAGGCCGCTGCAGTGAAGAAGGTTGCTGCGAAGAAGGTCGCGGTGAAGAAGGTCGCCGCGAAGAAGGCAGCACCGGCGAAGAAGGCTGCTGCGAAGAAGGTCGCGGCAAAGAAGGTCGCAACGAAGAAGGTTGCAGCGAAGAAGGTTGCTGCAAAGAAGGCGGCACCGGCGAAGAAGGCCGCAGCGAAGAAGGTTGCAGCCAAGAAGGTCGCAACGAAGAAGGTTGCTGCCAAGAAGGCCGCACCGGCGAAGAAGGCTGCTGCGAAGAAGGCCGCACCGGCGAAGAAGGCTGCAGCCAAGAAGGCCGCGCCTGCGAAGAAGGCTGCAGCGAAGAAGGCCGCGCCTGCGAAGAAGGCTGCAGCGAAGAAGGCTGCGCCTGCCAAGAAGGCCGCCCCTGCGAAGAAGGCTGCTGCACCGAAGGCTGCCGCCCCGGCGAAGAAGGCTGCTGCTCCGAAGAAGGCCGTCGTGAAGAAGGCTGCACCGGCAACCACCGCGTCGACCGCATCGGTTGCGCCGGCATCGGGCGTGAAGACCGCGCTTAACCCGGCAGCAGCATGGCCGTTCCCGACCGGCAGCCGTCCGTAATCGCGGCTGACCAGTACCACCCGGACACTCACGTGGTGTCCGCGGGTTGAGTAGCGCTACTCAATCGATCCCGCCATCTGGCTCAGGTGGCGGGATTTTTTTTGTCCGCATGCGTCGCTGCGCGGCCCGGTGGCCAGGCGCGGACGAAAAAAAACGCATGTGCAGCTGCGCACATGCGTTCGATCGCGGCTTGCGCCGCGTGCTGAGGATGCTCGTTAGTGCGTGACGCGCGTGACGCCGCCGCTCGACAGCAGTCGTACACGCTCGCCGGCGCGGAACATTTCGCCGTTCGCTGCCTGCGTGATCGAGCGCAGGTCGCCGTTGTCGAGGCGCACGGTGATTTCGACACCGTTCGCCGTGCTGAGGTTTTCGCCGACCGCGTTGCCCGCGACCGCGCCGACGAGGCCGCCCGCGATGGCCGTCAGGATCGACCCCTTGCCGCCGCCGATCGCGCTGCCCGCGACTGCGCCGAGCGCGCCGCCACCGAGCGTGCCGATCGCGCTGCCGCCGCCGTCGGACTGGATGCGCACCGCGCGGACGCTTTCGACCGTGCCCATGCGGACCGTCTGTTCGCGCTGCGCCTGGCCGACGCTATAGACATCCGCCGAACCCGGCGCGGTGAAGCAGCCGGCGAGCGTGAGCGTGGCCGTCAGCATGGCCGCGAGCGTGAGGGTTTTTTTGGTCAACATCTTTGCTCTCCCACAATAATCATTTGAGACTGTACCCGAAGGCAGCCTCGAAGCGCGCGTCGATGTCGGCGCGCGTCAATGCGTAAGTTTGAGGCCCCTGGTGGGCAATCTTGATCGAGCCCATCAGGCTCGCGAGGCGGCCCGTGGTTGCCCAGTCGAGGCCGTTCTCGATGCCGTACAGCAGGCCGCCCCGGAACGCGTCGCCGCAACCGGTCGGATCGACGACACGCTCTGCTTGCACGACCGGAATCTGTTCTTCGCCGTTTTTGTGAAGAATGGTAGCGCCGTGCTCGCCGCGCGTAATGATCAACGCCTGAACCCGGCTGGCGATTTCCTGTTCGGACCAGCCCGTCTTGTCGCTGACGAGCTTGCCCTCGTAGTCGTTGACCGCGACGAAGGTCGCGAGTTCAATGATGCGGCGCAGCGTCGCGCCGTCGAACAGCGGCAGGCCCTGGCCCGGATCGAAGATGAACGGGATGCCGGCCTTCGCGAATTGCTCGGCGTGCTGGACCATCCCGTCGAAGCCGTCCGGCGCGACGATGCCGAGCTTCACGCCCGGCACTTCGTCCGCGCGGTTCAGGTGCGACTGCATCATCGCGCCCGGGTGGAACGCGGTGATCTGGTTGTTCTCGAGATCGGTCGTGATCATCGCCTGCGCGGTGTGCGTGTCGGGCACCACGCGCACGCTGGCCTTCGAAATGCCGAGGCTGTCGAGACGCTCGAGATAGCGGTCGGCATCGTTCGCGCCGACCGTCGCCATGATGCGCGCGTCGCCGCCGAGCATGTGCAGCGCGTAAGCGATGTTCCCCGCGCAACCGCCGAATTCGCGACGCATCGTCGGCACGAGGAAGCTCACGTTCAGAAGGTGAACCTGGTCGGGCAGGATGTGCTCGCGAAACCGGCCTTCGAAGGTCATGATGTTGTCGTAGGCGAGCGAGCCGCAAATCAGCGTAGTCAAGGCGTGCGTTCCTGTAGAGAGCAAAGGGAAGCGGCCGCCCGGGCCGCGCGCGCAGGCCATCGGGCCTCGCGCGGCTGGGCCGGGCGGCAGCGGGTTACTTCAGTGCGGCGAGCGCTGCGTCGTAGTTCGGCTCGTCCTTGATCTCGCTGACGAGTTCCGTGTGGATCACCTTGTCCTGCGCGTCGAGCACGACGACCGCGCGGGCCGTCAGGCCGTTCAGCGGGCCGCTCGTCACGTCGACGCCGTATGCGTTCGCGAACGCGCGGCCGCCGCGGAACGTCGAGGCCGTCACGACGTTCGCGAGGCCTTCGGTCGTGCAGAAGCGCGTGGCGGCGAACGGCAGGTCGCCGGACACGACGATCACGACGGTGTTGTCGAGCGACGACGCGGCTTCGTTGAACTTGCGGGTCGACGTCGCGCAGGTCGGCGTGTCGAGGCTCGGGACGATGTTCAGCACCTTGCGCTTGCCGGCGAAGCTGGCGAGCGTCAAATCGGCGAGATCCTTGCCGACCAGCTTGAAGTCGGGGGCTTGCGAGCCGACGGCCGGGAACGTGCCGGCGAGATCGATCGGGTTGCCACCCAGCGTAACTTTGCTCATGTTCGTGCTCCGAAATAGCGCGCCGCTGCGGCGCGCGGGTTGAGACGGCGCGCATGCGCGCGCCGCGGGGCGTCACGGATAGAAGATCTGGACGCGGAAATTCGACGCCGGCGCGCCGTTCGTGTCGAGACGCACGACCATCGTCTGCGTCGTGCCGGGCGGCAGCCCGGCGTCGATCGGCGTGCCCGGGCGCACGTAGTCGCGCGGCGCGAGCACGCGGCGCACGGTCACGTGATTCGTGTCGTCGAGGAGCGTCAGCTCGAGCGACGGGTACGCGAGCGGGACGCGGTAGCGGTTCGTCAGCGGCACCTTCAGCTCCAGCACGCGCGGGCCGTCGACCTGCCGCAGGTCGGTCGCGTCGAGCCGCAGGCCGTCGATCGCGCGCGGCGGCGTCACCGTGCAGCCGAGCGGCGCGCACGCGTGCCGGAACCAGCCCTGCGTGACGGGCCAGTAGATCATCACGGACTCGCGCTGCCACCACGCGAGTTGCGCGACCAGCAGCACCGCGAGCGCGGCCGCGACGAGCCCGCCGAAAAAGCCGCCGAGCATCCCGCGCCGCTGCGGCGCGCGCGTTTCGCGCGTGACGGCGAACGGCGGGCGGTCGTCGTCGGTCAGGGCGGCGGGGAAGGGGGCCGGCTGGACGGCCGGTTGGACGGCCCGTTGCGCGTCAGGGGCGCTGGCGGCCGCAGCCGGTGCGGTCGCGCGTTCGCCGGCGTGCGTGTCGGGTACGGATTCAGCCTGGGCTTCGGGTTCGGGCTCGGCTTGCACCGGCCGGAACGCGAAGCGCGGTTCGCGCGGTGCGTGCTCGTCGTCAGGCACGGCGAACCGCGCGTTGCCGACCGGTTCCGCCGATTCCGCCGCAGCGCGTTCGACGGCTGGCTCGTGCGCGACGAAGCGCGGTTCGCGCAGGTCGGGTTCGGCCGGCGGCGTCAGCGGTTCGCGCAGGCCGGATTGGGCAGGCGGCGTGAACGGTTCGCGCAGGTCCGGTTCGGCGGGCGGCGTCAATGGTTCGTCGACGTCGTGGCGCGCCGCATCCGGTTCCACCGGTCGCGCGATGTCGGCATGCAGTTCGGCCGGGCCCGACGCGATCGGCGCGGGCGTGCCGGACAGATGAACGACACCGGCCTCCGTCGACGGCAGCGCGAGCGGAATCAGCGGCTCGATGCGCACCGTCTGCACGTTGTGCTGCAGGGACGGATCGACGCCGGCGTCGAGCCACGGCGCCCACATGTCCCAGCCGTCGGGCTTGTAGTCGGTGCCGGCGGCCGGCTCGGCCGGTGCGTCGGTGGTGAAGAGCCGCGCGGGCGCCGCGCCGTGCTGCGGCCCGGCGGCCGCCGTTTCGGTCAGCGCCGGTTCGGGCCGCTGCGCCGGTTCCGGCACGAGCGACTGCGATGCGTTGAAGACCTGCTGGCAGTGTCCGCAGCGCACGAGCCCGTCATGCAGCGACAGCTGCTCCTGCTGCAGCCGGAAGACGGTTTCGCAATGAGGGCAGCGCGTTGCAAGAAGCATGTCGAGCCGGGCGGCCTGCTGGCCAGAGTGAAGGACAGCGCTATTCTAATGGCTTTCGCGCCGCGTTCCGGCGAGGCATACCCAACCTTCGTGTTCGCGCCAGACCGAGATGTCGACGTAGCGCGCATAGACGGCCGCGACTTCGTCCGCCTGGCGCGCGAGCACGCCCGACAGCGCGATGCGCCCGCCCGGTTTCACCTTCGACGCGAGCATCGACGCCATCAGCTTCAGCGGATTCGACAGGATGTTCGCGACGACGATGTCGAACTCGCCGGCCGGGCACGCGTCGGGCAGCCCGTACGTGACTTCCGCATGGTTGCGTTCGCTGTTCTGCCGCGCCGATTCGACTGCCTGCGGATCGATGTCGATGCCGACCACGGGGTTCGCCCCGCATTTCTGCGCGAGGATCGCGAGAATGCCCGAGCCGCAGCCGTAGTCGAGCACCGACTGGCCGGGCTTCACCGACTGCTCGAGCCATTCCATGCACAGGCGCGTGGTGGGGTGGCTGCCGGTGCCGAACGCGAGGCCCGGATCGAGCTCGAGGATCAGCGCGTCGGGATCGGGCGCATCGTGCCATGACGGCACGACCCAGATCCGTTCGCCGATCGGAATCGGCTCGAACTGCGACTGCGTGAGCCGCACCCAGTCCTGCTCCTCGACTTCGCGAACGTCGAACTTCGGCGTATCGGCGATGCCGATCTCGTTGGCCGCGGCCGCGAGCAGCACGGCCGGCTCGTGATCGGGCGACAGCAGTGCGATCACGCGCGAGTGCTGCCACGCGGTGCGTTCGGGCACGAGGCCCGGCTCGCCGAAGAGCGGCTGTTCGTCGGGCGTGTCGGCGTCGGCGTCTTCGACCGACACCGACAGCGCGCCGAGATCGAGCAGCGCGTCGGACAGCGCCTCCGCATGCTCACGGGCCAGTTCGACGACGAGTTCGCGATAGCTCATGCTTACGCTTCTTCCGGTGCGACCTGCTGCTTCTGCGCGAGCCGGTGTTCGAGGTAATGGATGCTGGTGCCGCCTTCGACGAACTTCGAGTCGATCATCAGCTCGCGATGCAGCGGGATGTTGGTCTGGATCCCTTCGACGACCATTTCCGACAGCGCGATGCGCATCCGGCGGATCGCCTGGTCGCGCGTCGCGCCGTAGGTGATCAGCTTGCCGATCATCGAATCATAGTTCGGCGGCACGAAATAGCCATTGTAGGCATGCGAGTCGACGCGCACGCCGGGGCCGCCCGGCGTATGCCACGACGTGATCCGGCCCGGCGACGGCGTGAACTTGAACGGATCTTCAGCGTTGATCCGGCATTCGATCGCATGTCCGCGGAACTGGATGTCGCGCTGGCGCAGCGCGAGCTTCTCGCCGGCCGCGATGCGGATCTGTTCCTGCACGATGTCGACGCCCGTGATCATCTCCGACACCGGGTGCTCGACCTGCACGCGCGTGTTCATTTCGATGAAGTAGAACTCGTTGTTCTCGTACAGGAATTCGAACGTGCCCGCGCCGAGGTAGCCCATCTTCTTGCACGCGTCCGCGCAGCGGTCGCCGATGCGCTCGATCAGGCGGCGCGGAATGCCGGGCGCCGGCGCTTCCTCGATCACCTTCTGGTGGCGGCGCTGCATCGAGCAGTCGCGCTCGCCGAGCCAGATCGCGTTCTTGTGCGCATCCGACAGCACCTGGATTTCGATGTGGCGCGGGTTCTCGAGGAACTTCTCCATGTACACCTGCGGGTTGCCGAATGCGCGGCCGGCTTCCTCGCGGGTCATGTTGACCGCGTTGACGAGCGCGGCCTCGGTGTGCACGACACGCATCCCGCGCCCGCCGCCGCCGCCCGCTGCCTTGATGATGACCGGATAGCCGATCGTGCGCGCAATCTTCACGATCTCCTTCGGATCTTCCGGCAACGCGCCTTCCGAACCCGGCACGCACGGCACGCCGGTCTTGATCATCGTCTGCTTCGCGGTGACCTTGTCGCCCATCATCCGGATCGTTTCCGGACGCGGGCCGATAAACGTGAAGCCCGACTGCTCGACGCGTTCCGCGAAGTCGGCGTTCTCCGACAGGAAGCCGTAGCCGGGGTGGATCGCCTCGGCATCGGTGACTTCCGCGGCGCTGATCAGCGCCGGCATGTTCAGGTAACTCAGGTTCGACGGGGCCGGGCCGATACAGACGGCTTCGTCCGCGAGGCGCACGTACTTGGCTTCCTTGTCGGCTTCCGAGTAGACGACCACCGTCTTGACGCCCAGCTCGCGGCACGCGCGCTGGATGCGCAGCGCGATTTCACCGCGGTTGGCAATGAGGATTTTTTCAAACATAGCGAATATTCGTCTCTTCGAGGGGCGCGCGAACGGCGCCTGGCGAGCATCGGCGGCGCGCGGCCTGGCAGGCCGCGCGGCGGATTTAGCCGATCACGAAAAGCGGCTGGCCGTATTCGACGGCCTGGCCGTTCTCGACGAGGATTTCCTTGATCACGCCGGCTTTGTCCGACTCGATCTCGTTGAGCAGCTTCATCGCTTCGATGATGCAGATGGTCTGGCCTTCCTTGACCGAATCGCCGACCTGGACGAACGGGTCCGCGCCCGGCGACGGCGCGCGGTAGAACGTGCCGACCATCGGCGACGTCACGACGTGGCCTTGCGGCGCGGCGGGCGCCGCAGCGGCGCCTGCCGCCGGCGCGGCTGCCGCGCCTTCGGCCGGCAGCGCGACCGACGGAGCCGGTGCGCTGACCTGCGGGGCAAATCCGCCCGTCGGCTGGACATAGACCGGCGGCGCGTTCTTG
Organism: Burkholderia sp. SR8; assembly: GCF_052851275.1. Lineage (NCBI taxonomy): Bacteria > Pseudomonadati > Pseudomonadota > Betaproteobacteria > Burkholderiales > Burkholderiaceae > Burkholderia > Burkholderia sp. SR8. The sequence continues at coordinate 289,315 of NZ_JAULUC010000005.1, read as the reverse complement.
ACGATACGCACCTTGCCTTCGCCTTCCGTCACTTCCAGCTCGGAGATGCCGGATTCGGAAACGAGGTCGATCAGAGTTTTCAGCTTACGAAGATCCATCGGGAATTCCCCTTTCAATACGTGAAAGCGCCGGTGGGACCGGCGCTGAATCTAGATCGCGAAATCAGCCGCGCGACGCGCCTTGCAGCTTGTCCAGCGCGTACTCGAGCGCGTACAGATAGCCTTTCCAGCCGAGCCCGCAGATCACGCCTTCGGCCTGGTCGGAAAAGTAGGAGTGGTGCCTGAACGCTTCGCGGCGGTGCACGTTCGACAAATGAATCTCGACGAACGGGATGCCGACGCCGGCGAGCGCGTCCCGGATCGCGACGCTCGTGTGCGTATATGCGGCGGGATTGATCAGGATGAAATCGGTCCGTTCCTCCCGCGCCGCCTGGATGCGGTCGACCAGCGCGCCTTCATGGTTGCTCTGGAACGACGACAGTTCGGCGCCGGCTTCCTGCGCCCGTGCGGCAAGCGCCTGATCGATCTGCGCGAGCGTGACGCGGCCGTACACCTCCGGTTCCCGGGTGCCGAGAAGGTTCAGGTTGGGGCCGTGCAACACCAGCAATCGTGTCATGGTCGCTTCTATTTCTGCGGAATTGCGCGAACTTTAGCGCTATTTAGAGAAATTTGTCTAGTTTTGCCGAACGGCCGAGTGCGCGCGACCTGCAAGAATTACCGGTGCGAATCCAAAGTATCGGCGAATTCACGTGAAATTGCCGCGATCGACGCACAAATGGTCGGCAACGTGCGGACGGCCGTCCGGAACGATCACAGCGCGTCGAGCGTCTTTTTCAGCTCGGCCGGCTGGATTTGGCCCAATTTTGTCTCGCGGATCTTGCCGGTTTCGTCGATCACGACCGTAAACGGCAGCGCGCCGGCCGTGTTGCCGAAATTACGGGCCAGATCGGCGCCCGCATATCCGCTGACGAAAACGGGGTAGTCGACCTTCACCTTCTGCAGGAAATTCTTCACGTTCTGGTCGGAATCGACGCCGATCCCGATGAAGCGGATGCCTTTTTGCTTGTATTGATGCGACAGCGCGACGAGCTCCGGCATTTCCTCGACGCACGGACCGCACCACGACGCCCAGAAGTTGACCACGACCTTCTGGCCCTTGAAGGAGGCGAGCGACGCCGGCTTGCCGTCGACGCCGGTGAGCGACGCGGCCCACAGCTGTTCGACCGGGTTGCCCTGCGCGGCAGGCGCGGCGACCGCGACGCCGTCGTCGGCGCTGCCGCCACGGAACCAGTGGCCGGCGGCGAGCCCGCCGGCGACGGCGGCGGCCGCGACCACCGCGACCGCCAACATGCGTTTCATCGTCATCGTTGAATCATTCCGGTTCGGAAGGAGCGTTGCCGGCTTCGATCAGCGCGCGCAATGCGGCGGTGTCCGCACGGGCGACCCGGCCGCGGGCATCGGCCTTGACCGCGCCGCGCAGGTCGTCGCTCGCGTACAGCGCGACGTGAATGCCGATCGCGTCGACGTCGCGCCGCGGGCGCCACAGGAAGCTGAGCGTCTCGACGTCGGCGCGACCGGCGAAATGCCGCGTCTCGGACACGTCGTACTGAACGTTCTGGTTCAGCAGGTAGATCGCAACGTCCTTCGGGTTGTCGGTGAATATCTGCAAATGGATGTCCGAATGCGCGTTCGCGGTGCCGTTCAGCACGGCGCCCGTCACATACGGATTGAACTCGGCGAGCCGGCGCATCCAGTCGAGCGCGATCTCGCGCAGGCGGCGCAGCTCGTCGGGCTGCGTGTCGCTCTGGAACAGCGCGAGGTACTCGCGCAGTTCTTCCTCGATCAGGTCGTTATCCGGCAGCCATTCGCCGGCAACGCGCGAATCGCCGAACAGCTGGCGCGCGGCCTTGCGCTTCGCGCTGGCGTAATCGAGGCCGTCCTCCGCGATCAGGCGGGCGGCGGACTGGGCGATTTCCTCGCGGGCGCGCCGCGGGTCGACAAGGGGTTTGCGAGACATGATCCGGCAATCATACTCGATCGCCGCCGCGGCCGAACGCGCTGCGGCGGGTGCCGCCGGTCGCGCCGCGCGGCATCCGGATCGGTCGTTCGGGCCGCCGGGCACAGCGGGGCGTCAGTTACAATGACGGTCTTTGTGTCGCGGCGAAAGTCGTTGGCCGGGCGGCCCGTCCGGCGCGCCGCGGACCTTCCTTTCCGAATCGACGGCGCCCGGCGGCGCGAAAGCATTCATCTATGCACATCCACATTCTTGGCATCTGCGGCACCTTCATGGGCGGTCTCGCCGTGCTCGCGCGCGAGGCGGGCCACACGGTGACGGGTTGCGACGCGGGCGTCTATCCGCCGATGAGCACGCAGCTCGAGGCGCAGGGCATCACGCTGATCGAGGGCTACGGCGCCGAGCAGATCGACCTGAAGCCCGACCTGTTCGTGATCGGCAACGTCGTCACGCGCGGCAACCCGCTGATGGAGGCGATCCTCGATCGCGGCCTGCCGTACGTGTCCGGCCCGCAATGGCTCGGCGAACACGTGCTGGCCGGCAAGTGGGTGCTCGCGGTCGCGGGTACGCACGGCAAGACGACCACGTCGTCGATGCTCGCGTGGCTGCTGGAAGACGCGGGCCTGAACCCGGGCTTCCTGATCGGCGGCGTGCCGCTGAACTTCGGCGTGTCGGCGCGGCTGACCGATTCGAGCTTCTTCGTGATCGAGGCCGACGAATACGACACGGCGTTCTTCGACAAGCGCTCGAAGTTCGTCCACTACCGGCCGCGCACCGCGGTGCTCAACAATCTCGAATTCGATCACGCCGACATCTTCCCGGATCTCGCCGCGATCGAAACGCAATTCCATCATCTCGTGCGTACCGTGCCGGGCGTCGGACGGATCGTCACGAACGGCCGTTCCGACGCGCTCGAGCGCGTGCTCGCGCGCGGCTGCTGGAGCGAAGTCGAGCGGTTCGGCGTCGACGGCGGCTGGCAGGCGCTGCCGGCCGAGGACGGCGTGCCGGTCGACGAGCGCTTCGCGGTCTATTCGCAGGCCGAGCGCGTCGGTGAAGTCGCATGGCAGGTGCAGGGCGACCACAACCGGATGAACGCGCTCGCGGCGATCGCGGCCGCGCGCCACGTCGGTGTGCCGCCCGCGCAGGCCGCCGAATCGCTCGCATCGTTCCGCAACGTGAAGCGCCGGATGGAAGTGCGCGGCAGCGTGGACGGCGTAACCGTCTACGACGACTTCGCGCACCATCCGACCGCGATCGAAACCACGATCGCCGGCCTTCGCGCGCGCATCGGCCGGCAAAATTCCCGCATCCTCGCGGTGCTCGAGCCGCGCTCGAACACGATGAAGCTCGGCGTGATGAAGGCGCAGCTGCCGGCGAGCCTCGCCGACGCCGATCTCGTGTTCGGCTACGGCGCGCCGACAGGGCGCGACGCGCTCGGCTGGAATCTCGGCGACGCGCTTGCGCCGCTCGGCGACAAGGCCCGCGCGTTCGACGATCTCCATCTGCTGGTGAAGTCGGTCGTCGAAGCCGCGCGTCCGGGCGACCACGTGCTCGTGATGAGCAACGGCGGGTTCGGCGGCGTGCACCAGAAGCTGCTCGACGCGCTCGGGAGCCGCGCGTGATCCTCTATCTGCACGGGTTCCGGTCGTCGCCGGAGTCGCAGAAGTCGCGGTTGCTCGCCGCACGGATGGCCGAGCTCGGCCGTATGCACGAGTGGCGCTGCCCGTCGCTGTCGGTGTCGCCGCTGGACGCGATCGCGGTCGCGGAAGCCGAGGTGGCCGGCGCGCGCGACGTGACCGTGATCGGCAGCTCGCTCGGCGGCTACTACGCGACCTGGCTCGCCGAAAAGCACGGCTGGAAGGCCGTGCTGCTGAATCCGGCGATCGTGCCGCAGCGCGATCTCGAGCAATATCTGGGCGAACAGCCGCTGTGGCACGGCGGCGGGTCGATCGTCGTCGAGCGCCGTCACCTGCAGGAGCTCGACGCGCTGCGCGTGCCGGCCATTTCGCGGCCCGAACGCTACTATCTGTTCGCGGCGACCGGCGACGAAGTGCTCGACTACCGCGAGATGCTCGCCCATTACCCGGGCGCGAAAACGCGCGTGATCGAAGGCAGCGATCACGGAATCAGCGAATTTGCCGACTATGTCGACGACGTTCTCGCCTTTTGCGACGACAGAGCGTCATGAATCCGGCGTCATGCCGATCGAATTCCCATCATCATGCGGCGCCGCCGATGCGGCGTCCGGCAGTCTGAACGAGAGTACTGAGTGAACGTTTTCTTCGAGGAATCGGGCAGTTTCAAGGCGGGCAGCGTGCTGTCGCGCCAGGGCGACGCGTTTCAGGTCGAGTTGCCCGGCGGGCGGCGGGCCAAGGTGCGCGCAAAGGACGTGCTGATCGAATTCGACAAGCCGGCCGCGAGCGAACTGATGCAGGAAGCCGATTCGGCCGCGCAGCAGATCGACCTCGATTTCCTGTGGGAATGCGCACCGGCCGAGGAATTCGCGTACACGGCGCTGGCCGCCGAGTACTTCGGCGCGACCTACGGCCCGGTCGAGCGCGCGGCGCTGGTGCTGCGCCTGCACGGCTCGCCCGTGTACTTCCGCCGCAAGGGGCGCGGCCAGTATCAGCGCGCGCCGGAAGAGCAGCTCAAGATGGCGCTCGCGTCGCTCGAGCGCAAGCGCCAGCAGGCGCTCGTCCAGGCGCAGTACGAAGAGGAACTGAAGGCCGGCAAGCTGCCGGAGGCGTTCGCGGGCAAGGTGCTCGGGCTGCTGACGCGGCCGGACAAGAATTCGATCGAATTCAAGGCGCTCGAGGCGGCGGCCGGCGCGCGCGGCGTGTCGCCGGCGCGGCTGATGCTCGACTGCGGCGGCATCGAGTCGCCCCGCGCGCTGCACGAGGCGCGCTTCCTCGCGGAATTCTTCCCGCACGGCACGGGCTTTCCGCCCGTCACGGTCGGGCCGCTGCCGGACGACCTGCCGCGCGCGGACGTCGCCGCGTTCTCGATCGACGACATCACGACGACCGAAATCGACGACGCGTTCTCGGTCGAGCACCTGGCCGACGGCCGCGTGCGGATCGGCGTGCACATCGCGGCACCGGCGCTCGGCATCGTGCGCGGCGATCCGGTCGACGCGATCGCGCGCGCGCGCCTGTCGACCGTCTACATGCCGGGCGACAAGATCACGATGCTGCCGGACGACGTCGTCGACGTGTTCACGCTGAAAGAGGGCGACTATCGCCCGGCACTGTCGCTGTACATCATCGTGAACCGCGAAACGCAGGACATCGTCGCGAACGAGACGCGCGCCGAACTCGTGTACGTGAAGAGCAACCTGCGTCACAACACGCTCGACGAGCTCGTCACCGAAGAGACGCTCGCGGCCGGCACCGGCGACTACCCGCACAAGGACGACATCGCCGTACTGTGGCCGCTCGCGCAGGCGCTGTTCGAGAAGCGCCAGGTCGCGCGCGCGGGCTACGGCCTGAAGCGCGAGGTGCAGCGCAACACCGACTACAACTTCTACGTCGAAGGCGAGCACGTGACGATCACGCCGCGCCGCCGCGGCTCGCCGCTCGACCTGATCGTGTCGGAACTCGCGATCCTCGCGAACTCGACGTGGGGCGCGTTCCTGCACGACCACACGGTACCGGGCATCTACCGCTCGCAGCGCGGTTTCGGCGCGCCGGGCCCGAAGCGCACGCGGATGCAGACGACGGCCGCGCCGCACGAAGGCCTCGGCGTCGCGCAGTACGCATGGAGCACGTCGCCGCTGCGCCGCTACGTCGACCTCGTGAACCAGTGGCAGCTGCTCGCGTGCGTGCAGCACGGCGTGACCGCGAAGCTGGCCGCGCCGTTCAAGCCGAAGGACGCCGATCTCTACGCGGTCGTGCAGGGCTTCGACGACACCTATACCGCGTACGCCGACTACCAGCGCCGGATGGAGTACTTCTGGTGCCTGCGCTGGCTCGCGCAGGAGCAGAGGAAGCAGGTCGTCGCGAGCGTCGTGAAGGGCGATCTCGTGCGGCTCGAGGAAATCCCGCTGCTGCTGCACGTGCCGGGGCTCGGCGTGCATGCGCGCGGCACGCGCGTGCTGCTCGACGTGATGTCGCTCGACGAGCTGACGATCGAGGCGTCGGTGCGGCTGCTGAACGTGCTCGACGCGCCGACCGTGACGAGCGGCGACGCGGCCGACGAAGAGGATGACGCCGAAGGCGGCGACGACACGCTGGTCGATGCGGAAGACGCATCGGCGCAAACCGAGGCCGAAGCGCTGGCCGAATCGGGCGACGCGGCGGCCGACGGCGGCGATGCCGCAAACGGCACCGGCCAGGAAAGCGCGGCAAGCGAAGAGGGACGCGCATCGTGAGCGCCGCCGCGTCGACGAGCGGCGCCGACCGCTACGTGGTGTTCGGCAATCCGGTGGCGCACAGCAAGTCGCCGTTCATCCACGCGCAGTTCGCCGCGCAGACGGGCGAGGCGATCGTCTACGAACACCGGCTCGCGCCGGTCGACGGCTTCGAGGCCGCCGTGCGTGCGTTCGTTGCCGAAGGCGGCCGCGGCGCGAACGTGACGGTACCGTTCAAGCTCGACGCGCACGCGCTCGCCGACACGCTGTCGCCGCGCGCGGCTGCGGCAGGTGCGGTGAATACGCTGCGCATCGACGCGGGCGGCCGCATCCACGGCGACAACACCGACGGCGCCGGCCTCGTGCGCGACATCGAACTGAATCTCGGCGTGTCGCTCGCGGGCGCGCGCATCCTGCTGCTCGGCGCGGGCGGCGCGGCGCGCGGCGTCGTGCTGCCGATGCTCGAGCGCGCACCGCTGTCGATCACGATCGTGAACCGCACCGCGAGCAAGGCCGAGGCGCTCGTCGGCCAGTTCACGCAGGCCGCGCACGACGCGGGTTGCGTGCTGTCGGGCGGCGGCCCGGACGCCGTGCGCGCGGAACCGTACGACGTGATCGTCAACGCGACGGCCGGCAGCCTCGATGCGGCGCTGCCGGAGTGCGACGCGGCCGCGTTCGGCGCCGGCACGCTCGCGTACGACATGATGTACGGCGCGCAGCCGACCGTGTTCATGCAGCATGCGGCGTCGCTCGGCGCACGCACGGCCGACGGGCTCGGGATGCTGGTCGAGCAGGCGGCCGAATCGTTCTTCATCTGGCGCGGTGTGCGGCCGGACGGCGCACCGGTGCTGGCCGCGCTGCGCCACGCGCTCGCGGCGGCCTGAGCAGGGCGCGCAGGTGGCGGCGGTGAGCGGCGCGCAGCGCACGCGCACGGTGGGCCTGACCCGCTGGCTCGTCTATGCGGGGTCGGTGTTCGCGGGTGCGTGGCTCGCGACGCAGCTGTTCTATCTCGTGCAGATCGCCGCGTGGTCGTTCATCAATCCCGGCTCGACCGCGTTCATGCGCACCGACGCATGGTGGCTGTCGCGCGACAAGCCGCCCGCGCAGATCCAGCACCAATGGGTGCCGTACGACCAGATCTCGCGCAACCTGAAGCGCGCGCTGATCGCGTCGGAAGATTCGACGTTCGCGACCAACAACGGCTACGACGTCGACGCGATCCTGCAGGCGTGGGAGAAGAACAAGGCGCGCGGCCGGATCGTCGCGGGCGGTTCGACGATCACGCAGCAGCTCGCGCGCAACCTGTTCCTGTCGCGCGAGAAGAGCTACATCCGCAAGGGGCAGGAACTGATCATCACGTGGATGCTCGAGACGGTGCTCGACAAGGAGCGCATTTTCGAGATCTACCTGAATTCGGTCGAATGGGGCCGCGGCGTGTACGGCGCCGAGGCCGCCGCACGCTATTACTACCGGATTCCCGCCAGCCGGCTCGGCGCGTGGCAGTCCGCGCGCCTCGCGGTGATGCTGCCGAAGCCGCGCTGGTTCGACGCGCACCGCGGCTCGGCCTACCAGGCGCAGCGCGCGGCCGTGATCGCGCGCCGGATGGGCGCCGCCGAGCTGCCGCAATCGCAGTGAGCGGCGCGGTCGCGCCGCCGCATTGTCCGTTCCGTCGTCCGCACGCCGATGCTGCGCTGCAGCGCATTCGTGTCGCCGCGCGTGCCGTGCGTCATCCACTAGACGAAATCGTCTATTTCGGTTTGCTGAGCAATGCGTGCGGCCACGCGATTTTGTTTGCCGATATGGCGCGAAATTCGCACGATTTTAGTCGCGCCCACTAAACGCCCGCGCGACTGAAAGGCCGGTGAAATGCAACGGTTCGCGAATCGAAGCATTCCTGAAAGGTGTGCGCTGCACCGACTCCCGCGCAAATATTTCCAAATTTTTCAAAGCCGACCCGCTCGCGTATATTGGCCAGCGCCTCGGCTTATCGGCCGCAATCGAGGCGGGGGGCGGCTTACCCGGCTGCTCGACACAAAAAAACATTCGAGAGAAGGAAAGCAACGATGCCAGCGAGCAAAGCGAAGCTGTTGTTGGGAGTCGTGTTCTCTTCGCTGATTCTGACGGCCTGCAACGACGACGTGACGTCGTCCGCCGCAGCAGGCACCGCCAATTCAGCCGATCCCGCCGCGCAGGTGGACAGGCCGTACAACGATCCCAACAGTTATTCGTCGAGTGCGAGCGCGTCGCTCGACGCGTCCGCCGCGGTCGAAAAGGCCGCCGTCACCCATCACCAGATCACGCTGAACGGCAAGACGATCGGCTACACGGCCACCGCCGGCCACCTCGTCGCGCGCAATCCGCAGACGGGCGCGCCCGAAGCGTCGTTCTTCTACGTCGCATATACCGCCGACAACCAGCCCGCGGCGAAGCGCCCGGTCACGTTCCTGTACAACGGCGGCCCCGGCTCCGCATCGGTGTGGCTGCATCTCGGCTCGTTCGGTCCGAAGCGGATCCAGACGGGCGACCCGAACGCGAACACGTCGACGTTCCCGTTCGTCGACAACGCGGAAAGCCTGCTCGACACCACCGACCTCGTGTTCGTCGATGCGATCGGCACCGGCTTCTCGGAAGCGATCGCGCCGAACACGAACCAGACGTTCTGGGGCGTCGACCAGGACGCCGGCGCCTTCCGCGACTTCGTCACGCGCTACATCGCCGTGAACCAGCGCAACGATTCGCCGAAGTACCTGTTCGGCGAGTCGTACGGCACGCCGCGCACCGACGTGCTCGCGAACCTGCTCGAGACGGCCGGCGTGAAGCTCGCCGGCATCGTGCTGCAGTCGTCGATCCTGAACTACAACGCGAACTGCGACATGGCGAGCGACTATGTCGGCAACTCGAACAACGGTGCGAGCCCCGTCAGTTGCGCGGGCTTCGTGCCGTCGTACGGCGCCGTCGGCGCGTACTACCAGCTCGACAATCCGAATCCGTCGAACCTGCCGCAGTACGCGGACCAGATGCGCCTGTTGACGGCCGGCAGCTACGCGCCCGCCGTGAACGCGTATCTCGCGAGCCATACGGCGCCGTCGCCGAGCCTCGTCGCGACGATGTCGAACGCGACCGGCGTCAAGCAGTCGCTGTGGAATGCCGACTTCAACGTGGTCCCGACCTTCTTCGACAACAGCGTCCAGGTGTCGCTGATCCCGGGCACGCTGATCGGCCGCTACGACGCACGCGTGAACGTGCCGTCGTCGAGCCCGCTCGCAGCGGACGGCGACCCGTCGAGCACGTTCATTACGAAGCCGTTCACCGACACGATCGGCAGCTACCTGCCGAACGTGCTGAAGTACAGCGCGCAGTCCGCGTATTCGGTCAGCAGCAATGCGATCCAGACCTGGGACTGGTCGCACGACGGCCTCGCGATGCCGGACACGATCCCCGATCTCGCCGCGGCGCTCACGCTGAATCCGGCGCTGAAGGTGCTGTCGCTGAACGGGTATCACGACATCGCGACGCCGTTCTACCAGACCGAGCTCGACCTCGCGCGGCTCGGCTCGCAACCGAACCTGACGATCAAGGACTATCAGGGTGGACACATGGTCTATCTCGACGACACGTCGCGTCCGCAGGAGAAAGCCGACCTCGTGACGTTCTACAACGCGGCCGCGCACTGATGCGATGGACTGGTCCGGCGATGCGCGCCCGTGGCGGCGCGCATCGCCGGCCGTCGACGACCCCATTCCAGACTGGAGCCTGACATGAAGAAACGTTTCATCGTCGTTGCCGCGGCGCTTGCGTGCGCCGGCGTCGCAGCATCCGCATCGGTGTCCGCATTCGCACAGGCGAGCGACGCCGCCACCCCAGCGCGCGCGCGCCAGGCGCAGCTCGGCGATCCGTACGTGCCGCCGGCCGCGCGCAAGCCGACCGCCGGCACGCAGACGACCGGCGCCGCGCTGCACGCGCAGGTGGTGCGCAAGCTCACGCGGCAGTTCGGCGCGGCCGACACGCAGAACACCGGTTCCATCACCGAAGCGCAGGCGCGTGCGGCGGGCCTCGGCTACGTCGCGAACCACTTCCGGCAGATCGATGCGAGCGGCAGCGGCCGCGTGTCGTTCGCGGACGTGCAGCGCTACATGCAGGCGCGCAGCGCGAACCAGCAGTAAGTACGGCGTGCACGCATGACGGGGGCGGATCCTGCGACACGCGGGTTCCGCCCCCGTGCGCATCGCGCGCGAACTTTCCCGCGGCGCACGCTCGCGCGGGTTTCTCATTATCTGGACAACGCATTCAAATATTGGAGACGCGTGCGTCCGCTCCTACAATCCGAAGCACATCGACAGCTTCGGACCCACGCACCGCGCGGCGCCCGAGCACACGGAGACACCTTCCATGAAGTTCGCCGGGCACTTTCCTCGGTGCATCGACCGCCGCGCTGCCGCGACGCCCGAGTTCGTTCAGGCGTCGCGACTGCGGCTTCACCGATTCCGTTGAAGCAGCCTGTTCCATGACCAACATGCCCGATACCCTCGCTCTCGACGCCCGGCGCGCGACGCCGGACGATGCGCCGCTCACCGACAGCATCGGCGCGACCAGCACGCCGCTCGATCTCGCCGCGCAGCAGGCCGGCACGCAGACGTTGCTGCGCGGTCTCGCGATCCTCGAAGCGATCGCGAACGGCGCGCGCGACATGCGCGCGATCGGCGCCGCGCTCGGCACGACGCGCAGCACGACGCACCGGCTCGTCAGCAGCCTCGTGCAGGCGCGCTACCTGCGCCAGGTGCAGGGCGGCTACCTGCTCGGCCCGAAGCTGATCGAGCTCGGCACGATCGCGCTCGAGCAGATGCCGCTCACGGCGGTCGCGCGGCCGCATCTCGAAGCGCTCGCGGAAGCGACGCTCGACACCATCCACCTCGGCGTGCGCGACGGCGACGACGTGCTGTACATCGACAAGATTCCGGGCACGCGCGGGCTCGAAATGCGCTCGCGCGTCGGCCACCGGATGCCGCTCGCGTCGACCGGCATCGGCAAGGCGATGATGCTCGACCTCGATCCGGACCTGTGGCGCTCGCTGTTCGAGGCCGCGCGGCGCGCGCTCGCCGGCGTCAATTTCAAGCCGGACAACCGGCCCGAGACGAGCGCGTTCCTGCAGCGCATGGCGCATTACGCGGCCGGCGGCTACACGTTCGATCTCGAGGAAAACGAGGCGTCGATCCGCTGCGTGGCCGCGCCGATTCGCGATGCGTCGGGCGCGATCGTCGCGGCCGTGTCGGTTGCCAGCACGATTCCGTACATGCCGCACGACCGGATGGACGAACTGATTCCGCTCGTGCAGCGCGAAGCGCGAGCCATTTCCGCAGAGCTGGGCTGGAGCCCGCCGCAGGGTACCCGCAGGATCAAACGATGACCGATTCGACCCCGACCGTTCCGGACGCCAATTCCGCCGACCCGTCGCTGATCGCGCTCGACTGGGGCACGACGTCGCTGCGCGCGTATCTGTTCGACGCGCACGGCGCGCTGATCGACACGCGCAGCCGCGCAGCGGGCGTGATGCACGTGCCGGCCGGCGGCGCGCGCGCGTTCGACGTCGTGTTCGAGGAGGCGTGCGGCGACTGGCTCGACCGCGCGCCCGGCATGCCGGTGCTGGCGGCCGGGATGGTCGGCAGCGCGCAGGGCTGGCGCGAGGCGCCGTACGTCGCGGTGCCGGCCGGCGCGGACGCGCTCGTCGCGGGCCTCGTCACGGTGGCGACCGCGCGCGGCACGACGGTGTCGATCGTGCCGGGCGTGATCGCGACGGGCGAACTGCCGGACGTGATGCGCGGCGAGGAAACGCAGATATTCGGCGCACTCGCGAACGATCCCATGCTTGATGCCGATCGTTCAGGGGTACTGATCGGCTTGCCGGGCACGCATGCGAAGTGGGCATGGGTGAAGGACGGGCTCATCGAACGCTTCCAGACCTTCATGACCGGCGAGCTGTACGCGGCGCTGCGCGATCACACGATCCTCGGCCGCACGATGCGCGCGAGCGCGTCGCCCGACCGCGCGGCATTCGAGCGCGGCGTCGCGGTGGCGCGCGGCGCGCAGCGCGCGGGGCTGCTCGCGACGATTTTCAGCACGCGCACGCTCGGCCTGACCGACCGGCTCGCGCCGGACGCGCAGGGCGACTACTTGTCCGGCCTGCTGATCGGCCACGAGCTGAATGCGCTCGACGCGATGCTCGCGGAGCGCGGCGCGGCGCTGGCGAACCAGCCGCTGCTGCTGATCGGCGACGGCGGATTGTGCGCGCGCTACGTCGACGCGCTGAACGTGTTCGGCTGCACGCACGCACGCGTCGCCGCGCAGGCGACCGAACGCGGCCTGTGGTGGATCGCATCGCGCGCCGGGCTCGTGCGCGCGGACGGCGAACCCGCGTGCGCCGACCAATGAACTGCTTGAAGAGGAACTGCCGATGTCGTCCGACCTTACGCTGCCCGCGCCGTACACGCCGAACGCCGCGCTGATGCGCGGATTCGACGCGTGCCCGCTGATCGCGATCATGCGCGGGATCACGCCCGCCGAAGCGGCGGACCACGGTCATGCACTGCATGAAGCCGGCTTCCGGATCGTCGAGGTGCCGCTCAATTCGCCCGATCCGTTCGACAGCATCGCGGCGCTGCGCCGCGCATTGCCCGACGACATGATCGTCGGCGCGGGCACCGTATTGCGCGCCGAGTTCGTCGACCGCGTGCACGACGCCGGCGGCACGCTGATCGTGATGCCGCACAGCGACGCGGCGGTGATCCGCCGCGCGCGCGAGCGCGGGCTCGCGAGCGCCCCGGGCGTCGCGACGCCGACCGAGGCGTTCGCCGCGCTCGCGAACGGCGCCGACGTGCTGAAGATGTTCCCGGCGGAGCAGCTTGGCGTGCCGGTCGTGAAGGCGTGGCGCGCGGTGATCGATCGCGCGGTGCCGCTGATTCCGGTCGGCGGCATTGCGCCGGACAACATGCAGCCGTTCCTCGCGGCCGGTGCGAACGGCTTCGGGCTCGGCTCGGCGCTGTACCGGCCCGGCCAGTCGGCGGACGCGACCGCGGCGAACGCGCGCGCGTTCCAGGCCGGCCTGCGCGCGGCGCGCGGCGGAGCTGCATGATGGGCCGGCTCGCGGGCAAGGTCGCCGTGGTGACGGGCGCGGGCCGCGGGATCGGTGCGGCGATCGCGCACGCGTTCGCGCGCGAAGGCGCGGCCGTCGCGCTCGCCGACGTCGACTTCCCGCACGCGCAGCGCACGGCCGCGGCGCTCGCCGACGGCATCGGCGGCGCGCGCGTGCTGCCGCTGCAGATGGACGTCACGCGACAGGAGTCGGTACGCGACGCGCTCGCGCAGACGGAAGCCGCGTTCGGCCCGCTCGACGTGCTGGTGAACAACGCGGGCATCAACGTATTCGCCGATCCGCTGACGATGACGGACGACGACTGGCGCCGCTGCTTCGCGGTCGATCTCGACGGCGTGTGGCACGGCTGCCGCGCGGCGCTGCCGGGAATGGTCGAACGCGGGCGAGGCAGCATCGTGAACATCGCGTCGACGCACGCGTTCCGGATCATCCCTGGCTGCTTTCCGTACCCGGTCGCGAAACACGGCGTGCTCGGCCTCACGCGAGCGCTCGGCATCGAATACGCGGCGCGCAACGTGCGCGTGAACGCGATCGCGCCCGGCTACATCGAGACGCAGCTGACGCGCGACTGGTGGGATGCGCAGGCCGACCCGGCCGCGGCGCGCGCCGAAACGCTCGCGCTGCAGCCGATGAAGCGGATCGGCAAGCCGGAGGAAGTCGCGATGACGGCCGTGTTCCTCGCGTCCGACGAGGCGCCGTTCATCAATGCCGCGTGCATCACCGTCGACGGCGGGCGCGCGGCGCTGTACCACGACTGACACGCGTGACGTAACGATTCGAAAGACCGCACGTGCGACGGCCGCGCGCACGTTGCGTCGAAACCCAACAAGCGGCTGCATCCTGTTCGATGAAGACAAGGAGACACTGGAGATGAAACGCAGAACGTTCGTAACGCTGGCCGCTGCGGCCGCGGTGGTGATGGGGAGCCCGGTGGCGCACGCGGCCGACCCGGTCAAGATCGGCTTCCTCGTGAAGCAGCCGGAAGAGCCGTGGTTCCAGGACGAATGGAAGTTCGCCGAAATGGCCGCGAAGGAGAAAGGCTTCACGCTCGTGAAGATCGGCGCGCCGTCCGGCGAGAAGGTGATGAGCGCGATCGACAACCTGTCCGCGCAGAAGGCGCAGGGCTTCATCATCTGCACGCCCGACGTGAAGCTCGGGCCGGGCATCGTCGCGAAGGCGAAGTCGCACAACCTGAAGATGATGACGGTCGACGACCGGCTCGTCGACGGTGCGGGCAAGCCGATCGAGTCGGTGCCGCACATGGGGATTTCCGCGTACAACATCGGCAAGCAGGTCGGCGACGGCATCGCGGCCGAGATCAAGAAGCGCGGCTGGAACATGAAGGACGTCGGCGCGATCGACATCACGTACGAACAGCTGCCGACCGCGCACGACCGCACGAGCGGCGCGACCGACGCACTGGTCGCCGCCGGCTTCCCGAAGGCGAACGTGATCGCGGCGCCGCAGGCGAAGACCGACACCGAGAACGCGTTCAACGCGGCGAACATCGCGCTCACGAAGAACCCGCAGTTCAAGCACTGGGTCGCGTACGGCCTGAACGACGAGGCCGTGCTCGGCGCGGTGCGCGCGGCCGAAGGGCGCGGCTTCAAGGCCGACAACATGATCGGCATCGGCATCGGCGGTTCCGATTCGGCGCTGAACGAGTTCAAGAAGCCGCAGCCGACGGGCTTCTACGGCACCGTGATCATCAGCCCGAAGCGCCACGGCGAGGAAACTTCGGACCTGATGTACGCGTGGATCACGCAAGGCAAGGCACCGCCGGCGCTGACGCTGACGACCGGCATGCTCGCGACGCGCGACAACGTGTCGAAGGTGCGCGAGGAGATGGGACTCGCGTCGAAGTAAGCGGCTTGCCGGCTGCCGCGCCGACGCGGCGGCCGGCGATCGATGGATCTGCAAGTGGGGAGACGACGTGTCAGCGGCACTGCGTTTTGACAATATCGGCAAGGTATTTCCCGGCGTGCGCGCACTCGACGGCATCTCGTTCGACGTGCATGCAGGCGAGGTACATGGCCTGATGGGCGAGAACGGCGCGGGCAAGTCGACGCTGCTGAAGATTCTCGGCGGCGAATACCAGCCCGATGCGGGCAGCGTGCTGGTCGATGGCCAGCCCGTGCATTTCTCGAGTGCGGCTGCGTCGATCGCGGCCGGCATTGCGGTGATTCACCAGGAACTGCAGTACGTGCCCGACCTGACGGTCGCGGAGAACCTGCTGCTCGGCCGGCTGCCGAATGCGCTCGGCTGGGTCAGAAAGGGCGCGGCGAAGCGCCACGTGCGCGAGCGGCTCGCCGCGATGGGCGTCGATCTCGATCCGGACGCGAAGCTCGGGCGCCTGTCGATCGCGCAGCGGCAGATGGTGGAGATCTGCAAGGCGCTGATGCGCAATGCGCGCGTGATCGCGCTCGACGAACCGACGAGCTCGCTGTCGCATCGCGAGACCGAGGTGCTGTTCAAGCTCGTCGACGACCTGCGTGCGCAGGGCCGCGCGCTGATCTACATCTCGCACCGGATGGACGAGATCTACCGGCTGTGCGACGCGTGCACGATCTTCCGCGACGGGCGCAAGATCGCGTCGCACGAATCGCTGGCCGACGTGCCGCGCGAGCGGCTGGTTGCCGAGATGGTCGGGCGCGAGATTTCGGACATCTACCATTACGCGCCGCGCGCGCTCGGCGACGTGCGGTTCTCGGCCGAAGGCGTCGACGGCCCGGCGCTGCGCGAACCGGCGAGCTTCTCGGTGCGCGCGGGCGAGATCGTCGGCTTCTTCGGGCTGGTCGGTGCCGGCCGCAGCGAACTGATGCGGCTCGTGTACGGCGCGGACCGCCGGCGCGCGGGCACGCTGACGCTCGACGGCAAACGCATCGACGTGAAGCGCACCGGCGACGCGATTCGTCACGGGATCGTGCTGTGCCCGGAGGACCGCAAGGAAGAAGGGATCATCGCGATGGCGTCGGTCGCGGAGAACATCAACATCAGCTGCCGCCGCCATTCGCTGCGCGCGGGGCTCTTCATCGATCGCAAGACCGAAACCGAAACGGCCGACCGCTTCATCCAGCGGCTGAAGATCAAGACGCCGAACCGGCGGCAGAAGATCCGCTTCCTGTCGGGCGGCAACCAGCAGAAGGCGATCCTGTCGCGCTGGCTCGCGGAGCCCGACCTGAAGGTCGTGATCCTCGACGAGCCGACGCGCGGCATCGACGTCGGCGCGAAGCACGAGATCTACGACGTGATCTACCGGCTCGCGGAGCGCGGCTGCGCGATCGTGATGGTGTCGTCGGAACTGCCGGAGGTGCTCGGCGTGTCGGACCGCATCGTCGTGATGCGCGAAGGGCGGATCGCGGGTGAGCTGCCGCGCGCCGGCGCGAACGAGCATGCGGTGCTGAACCTCGCGCTGCCGCAGACGAGCGTCGTCGAGGCGGCTGACGCGGCCTGAGGCGGCTTGAAGTGGCTTGAAGCGGCCGGGAACGGACGAAAGCGGACGAAAGCGGACGAAAGCGGCCAGGAATTCGAATCGATCACGCGCGGCGCGGGCCGCGCGAAGCAGGAGCAGGAGACACAACCATGCAAGTCAGGGAAAACCTCGCCAGCGCAGCCGTGAAGCCGTCGGCCGACGCGCTGGTACCGCAGCAGACCGACCGCCAGAAGTGGTGGCAGCACCTCACCGAATACAGCCTGATCGCGATCTTCGCGGTGATGTTCATCACGATGTCGCTGACGGTCGACCACTTCTTCTCGATCGACAACATGCTCGGTCTCGCGCTGTCGATCTCGCAGATCGGGATGGTCGCGTGCACGATGATGTTCTGTCTCGCGTCGCGCGACTTCGATCTGTCGATCGGCTCGACCGTCGCGTTCTCGGGCGTGCTGTGCGCGATGGTGCTGAACGCGACCGACAACACGGTCGTCGCGATCATCGCGGCGGTCGCGGCCGGCGCGGCGATCGGCTTCGTGAACGGTGCGGTGATCGCGTACCTGCGCATCAACGCGCTGATCACGACGCTCGCAACGATGGAAATCGTGCGCGGGCTCGGCTTCATCGTGTCGAAAGGGCAGGCGGTCGGCGTGTCGTCGGATACGTTCATCGCGCTCGGCGGGCTGTCGCTCTTCGGCGTATCGCTGCCGATCTGGGTCACGCTGCTGTGCTTCATCGTGTTCGGCGTGCTGCTGAACCAGACGGTGTACGGCCGCAACACGCTCGCGATCGGCGGCAATCCGGAGGCGTCGCGCCTGGCGGGGATCAACGTCGAGCGCACGCGCGTGTACATCTTCCTGATCCAGGGCGCGGTGACGGCGCTCGCCGGCGTGATCCTCGCGTCGCGCATCACGTCGGGTCAGCCGAACGCCGCGCAGGGCTTCGAGCTGAACGTGATCTCCGCTTGCGTGCTCGGCGGCGTGTCGCTGATGGGCGGCCGCGCGACGATCTCGGGCGTCGTGATCGGCGTGCTGATCATGGGCACCGTCGAGAACGTGATGAACCTGCTGAACATCGACGCGTTCTACCAGTACCTGGTGCGCGGCGCGATCCTGCTCGCGGCCGTGCTGCTCGACCAGCTGAAGAACCGCGGCGTGCGCGACTGACCGAGTCCACGGAGACGATACGCATGACCATCGAAACATCCGTGCCGCGCACGCACGCCGCCGCAGGCGACGCACGCTATGCGCGCTACCCGAGCCTCGAGGATCGCGCGGTGCTGATCACGGGCGGCGCGACCGGCATCGGCGCGTCGTTCGTCGAGCACTTCGCGCGGCAGGGCGCGCGCGTCGCGTTCGTCGATCTCGACGCCGACGCGGGCGCCGCGCTGGCCGAGCGTCTCGTGCACGATCAGCAGGTGCGCCACGCGCCGCTGTTCCTGCCGTGCGACCTGACCGACATCGACGCGCTGCGCCGGACGATCGACGCGATCCGCGCGCGGATCGGCGCGATCGCCGTGCTCGTGAACAACGCGGCGAACGACACGCGCCATGCGATCGGCGACGTGACGCCCGCGTCGTTCGACGCGGGCATCGCGGTGAACCTGCGCCACCAGTTCTTCGCCGCGCAGGCGGTGATCGACGACATGAAGCAGCAGGGCGGCGGCTCGATCGTCAATCTCGGCTCGATCAGCTGGATGCTGAAGAACGGCGGCTATCCGGTGTACGTGATCGCGAAGGCGGCCGTGCAGGGGCTCACGCGCGGGCTCGCCCGCGATCTCGGGCCGTTCGGCATCCGCGTGAATTCGCTGGTGCCGGGCTGGGTGATGACCGACAAGCAGCGCAAGCTGTGGCTCGACGATGCGGGCCGGGCCGCGATCAAGGCCGGCCAGTGCATCGACGCCGAGCTGCTGCCGGACGATCTCGCGCGGATGGCGCTGTTCCTTGCGGCCGACGACAGCCGGATGATCACCGCGCAGGACGTGGTGGTCGACGGCGGCTGGGCCTGATTGTTGATGTCCGTGCTCGCGCGGCAGCGCGCGGCGACCCGTATCGTTTCTTCGACGAAGGAAAGGAGCTCACCATGACTGCCACGTCCCCGCGCGCCGCGTCGTCCACGAGCCAGTCGCGCCGCGCGCGCCTCGCTGCCGCCGCGCAGCCGGTCAGCGCCGGCCCGCAGACCGCCGCGTTCGCGCAGGGCGCCGGCGCCGTGCATGCGGCGGCCGTCACGCTGTCGAACGCGTCGTTGCGGCTCGACGTGCTGCCGCATCTCGGCGGCGGCATCGCGCGCTTCGACTGGCGCGGCGATCATGGCGCGCTGGTGCCGGTGTTCCGCCGCTGCGAGCATCCGGAGACCGCGACCGACCCGAACGAACTCGCGTGCTACCCGCTGCTGCCGTACTCGAACCGGATCGGCAACGGCCGCTTCGAATGCGACGGACGCAGCGTCGCGGTGCCGCGCAATCGCCGCGACGAGCCGCTGCCGATCCACGGCGACGGCTGGCTCGCGCCGTGGCAGGTGGACGATGCGACCGACACGGCGCTGCAGTTGTCGCTCGATCGCGCGAGCGGCGCGCCGTACGCGTTTCGCGCGATCCAGTCGTTTTCGCTCGACGACACGACGTTGGCGATCGCGCTGACGATCGAGAACGCGGGGCGCGCACGGCTGCCGTTCGGGCTCGGCGTCCATCCGTTCCTCGTGCGTGACGACGCGACGGAGCTGGCCGCGGCCGCGGGCGGGTTGTGGCTGTCGGGCGCCGATTTCCTGCCGGTGCGGCACGTGAGCGTGCCGCCGGCGTGGCAGTTCGGCGTCGCGTATCCGCTGCCGGCGACGCTCGTCAATCACGCATTCACCGGCTGGGGCGGCCACGCGACGGTGAGCTGGCCGCGCCGCGCGCTGTCGCTGACGATCGCGGCCGACGCCGATGCGTACGTGCTTTACACGCCGCCGGGCGAGCCGTTCTTCTGCTTCGAGCCGGTCGATCATCCGATCAATGCGGTGAATCTGCCGGGCGGCGCGGCCGCGCACGGGATGACGCTGCTCGCGCCGGGCGAGCGGCTCACGCGCCGTTTTGCGTTCACCGTCGAGCGCGCCGATGCGCGCGTGGATGCGGCCGTGCGCGAGGGACGCCGTCGACGCGGGTAAAATACGCGGTCTACCAACGGTTTGCCGCGAGTATCCGCCATGTCTTCCCCGCTTACTTTCATCGAATCGCTGCGCGCCGCGTGGCAGCGCACGAATTCGCTGCTGTGCGTCGGCCTCGATCCCGAGCCGTCGCGCTTTCCCGTGCAGTTCGACGGCCAGCCCGATGCGATCTTCGAATTCTGCCGGCAGATCGTCGACGCGACCGCACCGTATGCGAGCGCGTTCAAGCCGCAGATCGCGTACTTCGCCGCGCATCGTGCGGAAGATCAGCTCGAACGGCTGATCGCGCACATCCACCTGCAGCATCCGGGCCTGCCGGTGATCCTCGACGCGAAGCGCGGCGACATCGGCAGCACCGCCGAGCAGTACGCGCGCGAAGCGTTCGAGCGCTATCGCGCGGACGCCGTCACCGTGAACCCGTACATGGGCTACGACTCGGTCGAGCCGTATTTCGAGCATGAAGGCAAGGGCGTGATCGTACTGTGCCGCACGTCGAACCCGGGCGGGTCCGACCTGCAGTTCCTCGACACGAACGGCCGGCCGCTGTACCAGGTCGTCGCCGATCTTGCGGCGAGCAAGTGGAACGCGAAGAACGGCCAGCTCGGCCTCGTGGTCGGCGCCACGTTCCCGAACGAGATCGAGATCGTGCGCGGGATCGTCGGCGACATGCCGCTGCTGATCCCCGGCATCGGCGCGCAGGGCGGCGACGTGCAGGCGACCGTCCGCGCGGGCCGCACCGAGGATGGCACCGGGATGATGATCAACTCGTCGCGCGCGATCCTGTACGCAAGCAACGGCGAGGACTTCGCCGAAGCCGCGGCGCTCGCCGCGCAGAAGACGCGCGACACGATCAACGCGCATCGCTGATCGATTCGCACGACACCGTATCGCATCCTTCCGTATCGCATCACATCGCCCGGCCGACCGGCTCGGCGGTTGGCGCCGACCCCGCGCACGCGGGCCGGCGCCGCATCCTCCCGTTCGTTCGCTTGCGTCGATCCGCTCTGGCGCGCACCGACAACTTCCCGTCGCTTCCACACCGCATGCCGGCATTTTCGTCGCGCGATGCTGCCGTTTGTCATCGATCCGTAACCAAAATGTCAAGAAAAGGAGCGACGCCATGCCCAAGCTGTCCCGACGTTTTCTGAGCGCGCTTGCCGCGTCGTTGTGCATGTCGTTCGCCCACGCGGCCGACCTGTCGCACTGGCCGGCCGACAGCGCGAAGGCGCTGAACGCGATGATTGCCGAGCATGCGCATCGCGGCGACTACGCGGTGTTCGACGCGGACAACACGACGTACCGCTACGACCTCGAGGAATCGCTGCTGCCGTATCTGGAGAACCACGGCGTGCTCACGCGCGACTCGCTCGATCCGTCGCTGAAGCTGATGCCGTTCAAGGATTCGGCCGACTACAAGGAGTCGCTGACGAGCTATTACTACCGGCTGTGCGAGATCGACGACCTGGTCTGCTACCCGTGGATCGCGCAGGCGTTCGCCGGGCTGTCGCTCGCCGACCTGAAGCGCCACATCGACGCGATGCTCGCCGACGGCAAGCCGGTGCCGATCCGTTACTGGCAGGGCGACAAGGTCGTCGACGGCACCGCGAACCCGCCGCGTTTCTTCCGCGGGATGCAGCAGCTGTACAACGCGCTGCGCGAGAACGGGATCGAGGTCTACGTGATGACGGCCGCGCACGAGGAGCTCGCGCGGCTCGTGCTGGCCGATCCGAAGTACGGCTACAACGTGAAGCCGCAGAACGTGATCGGCGTGACGACGCTGCTGCGCAATCCGGCGACCGGCGCGCTGACCACGTCGCGGCTGCAGATCAAGGCCGGCAAGTACGACGAGGCTGCGAACCGCAACCTCGTGATCACGCCGTTCCTGATGAACCCGATGACGTGGTACGAAGGCAAGCTCGGCTCGATCGTCGGCTGGATCGACCAGTGGAAGAAGCCGGTGCTCGTCGCGGGCGACACGCCGAAATCGGACGGCTATATGCTGCTGAATGCGACCGACGTCGCGCGCGGCGGCGTGCGCGTGTGGGTGAACAAGAAGGACAGGCAGATGACGCAGATGCGCGCGTGGTCGGACGAATCGGCCGCGCAGCAGAAGGCGCTGGGCCTGCCGGTCACGGCGGACCGGAACTGGATCGTCGTGAAGCCCGACGCGATCCAGTAAGCGCGGCGGCGCGCCGGCCGCGCGTGCCGCGGCCGGCGCGCACGCGGATCAGCGTTCGTGCTCGTCGAGCAGCTTCAGCAGCCCGCGCAGCGCATGCGCGGCCGCCTGCGTGCGGATCTGCTCGCGGTCGCCCTTGAACACGAGCGTCTCGACGTCGGTATGGAGCCGGTTGCTCCACGCGAACGACACGGTGCCGACCGGCTTCTTGTCGCTGCCGCCGCCCGGCCCGGCGATGCCGGTGACGGACAGCGCGACCTGCGCGCGGCTGTTGCGCAGCGCGCCTTCGGCCATCGCGCGCGCGACCGGCTCGCTGACGGCACCGTGCTTGTCGATCAGATCGGGCGGCACGCCGATCATCTCGCTCTTGGCCTGGTTCGAATAGGTGACGAAGCCGCGCTCGAACCACTGGCTGCTGCCGGAGATGTCGGTGATCGCGGCGGCGATCATGCCGCCCGTGCAGGATTCGGCGGTGGCGAGCGACAGGTGCTCGTCGCGCAGCTTGTTGCCTGCGCGGATCGCAAGCTGATGGACGACGGAATCGGTTGGCATGCGCGTCGGGAAACGGGAGTCGGGAAATCGGTCAGCCGACGACGGAGCGCCACAGCGCGATCACGAGCAGCGTCATGAACGCGGCGATCAGGTCGTCGACCATGATGCCGAGGCCGCCTTTCACGCGACGGTCGAAATAGCGGATCGGCGGCGGCTTGAGCATGTCGAAGAAGCGGAACACGACGAACGCCCACAACTGGCCGATGAAGGTCGCGGGCGTGACGAACAGCATCACGAGCCAGATCGCGACGATTTCGTCCCAGACGACGGCGCCCGGATCGGCCGTGCCCATCCTGCGTGCGGTGAAACCGGTGATCCACGTGCCGGCGACGAACCCGACCGCGATCAGCGCCCACCATTGCTGCACCGTCAGGTAGCGGTTGAGCACGACGAACGACAGCCAGCCGAACAGCGTGCCGAACGTGCCGGGCATGAACGGCGCAAGCCCGCTGCCGAAGCCGAGCGACACGATGTGCGCCGGGTGCGACAGCATCAGGCGCGCGGTGGCGCGCTGCGGCGCGGTGCCGGCGGCGCCGGTGGCGCCCGCGGCACCGGGCGCGGCCGCGCGTTGCGCGGGCGTCGGATCAGTCTGCATGGAAGTGGTCGAAACCGTGCAACGTGAGGGTCAGGGGCGCGCCGGCGGCGTCGCGCCACGCGATCGCGGGCTGCTCTGACGGCGAGGACAACGCGCGTATTGTACCGATTCGCGTGACCCGGACGCCGGCGCGCGCGCCCGCCGCGTCGACCGCCGCACGGGCCGCGACGGGCGCGGTGAAGCACAGTTCGTAATCGTCGCCGCCGGCGAGCGTGCAGCGCCGCTGCACGTCGGGCGGCAGCGTCGCGAGCGCGGCCGAGCGCGGCACCGCGTCGGCGTCGATGTCGGCGCGCACGTTCGAGCGCGTCAGGATGTGCCGCAGGTCGCCGGCGAGGCCGTCCGAGATGTCGAGCGCCGCGTGCGCGATGCCCGCGAGCGCGAGCCCGAGCGCGATGCGCGGCTCCGGACGCTCGAGCGCGTGCCGGAACGCGGCGGCTTCGTGCGCGCCGGCCGTCCACTCGCCGCGTGCGATCCCGAGTCCGGCGCGCGCGTCGCCGAGCGTGCCGGACACCCACACGTCGTCGCCGTCGCGCGCGGCATCGCGCCGCAGCGCCGCGTCCGGCGCGACTTCGCCGAACACGGTCACGCATAGGTTCAGCGGGCCGCTCGTCGTGTCGCCGCCGATCAGCTCGCAGCCGAAGCGCTCGGCGAGGGCGAACAGCCCGTCGCTGAATGCCTCGAGCCACGCGGCGTCGGCGCGCGGCAGCGCGCACGCGAGCGTAAACGCGCGCGGCTCGGCGCCCATCGCCGCGAGATCCGACAGATTGACCGCGAGCGTCTTGTGGCCGAGCGCGCCGGGTGCGACGTCGGGGAAGAAATGGCGGCCCTCGACCAGCATGTCGGTCGAAATGGCCATCAACTTGCCGGATCGCGGCGCGATCAGCGCGCAATCGTCGCCGATGCCGAGCGTCGACGCCCGCGCGCCACGGGCCGCGCGGCGCGCGAAGAAGCGATCGATCAGCGAAAACTCGGACAAGGCGGCTGGCACGGCGGAGGGACCCGGAAGCGGTGAGGGAACGGCATTGTACGCAGCGAACGGCGCCGTTCCTGCACCGTTCAGTACATTTTTGTCGCGGCTGTCGCACCCGAATCGCCGGTCTGGCGGGGTTCGATTGGCGCTACAATGCCGTCGAACAGTTATTCTAATCCGCCCGTCACGAGACACATGTCGACTCAAGCCTCCTCCAAAGCCAAGCTCCGCGAAGCCGCTCTCGACTATCACGAATTCCCGACGCCCGGGAAAATCGCGATCGCCCCGACCAAGCAGATGATCAACCAGCGCGACCTCGCGCTCGCCTATTCGCCGGGTGTCGCGTACGCGTGCGAGGAGATCGTCGAGAACCCGCTGAACGCCGCGCGCTTCACCGCGCGCAGCAACCTGGTCGGCGTCGTCACGAACGGCACCGCAGTGCTCGGTCTCGGCAACATCGGCCCGCTCGCGTCGAAGCCGGTGATGGAAGGCAAGGCGGTGCTGTTCAAGAAGTTCGCCGGCATCGACGTGTTCGACATCGAGCTGAACGAGTCGGACCCGCACAAGCTGGTCGACGTGATCGCCGCGCTGGAGCCGACCTTCGGCGGGATCAACCTCGAAGACATCAAGGCGCCGGACTGCTTCATCGTCGAGCGCGAAGCGCGCAAGCGGATGAAGATCCCGGTGTTCCACGACGACCAGCACGGCACCGCGATCGTCGTGGCCGCGGCCGTCACGAACGGCCTGAAGGTCGTGAACAAGGACATCAAGAAGGTCAAGCTGGTGGCATCGGGCGCCGGCGCTGCCGCGCTCGCGTGTCTGGACCTGCTGGTCGACATCGGCCTGCCGCTCGAGAACATCACGGTGACCGACCTGGCCGGCGTGGTCTACAAGGGCCGCACCGAACTGATGGACCCGGACAAGGAGCGCTTCGCGCGCGAAACGGAAGCACGTACGCTGGCGGAAGTGATCGACGGCGCGGACATCTTCCTTGGCCTGTCGGCCGCCGGCGTGCTGAAGCAGGAGATGGTGAAGGGCATGGCCGAGCGCCCGCTGATCCTCGCGCTCGCGAACCCGACGCCGGAAATCCTGCCGGAACTCGCGCTCGAAGTGCGCCCGGACGCGGTGCTGGCCACCGGCCGCACCGACTACCCGAACCAGGTCAACAATGTCCTGTGCTTCCCGTTCATCTTCCGCGGTGCGCTCGACGTCGGCGCGACGACGATCACGCGTGAAATGGAGATCGCGGCCGTCAACGCGATCGCCGAACTCGCGCAGCACGAGCAGAGCGACATCGTCGCGACCGCGTACGGGATCCAGGATCTGTCGTTCGGGCCCGAATACCTGATTCCGAAGCCGTTCGATCCGCGCCTGATCGTCAAGATCGCGCCGGCCGTCGCACAGGCCGCGATGGACGGCGGCGTCGCGACGCGTCCGATCGAGGACATGGAAGCGTACAAGCAGCACTTGCAGCAGTTCGTGTATCACAGCGGCACGACGATGAAGCCGATCTTCCAGATCGCGCGCGCCGCGCCGGAAGAGAAGAAGCGCGTCGTATTCGCGGAAGGCGAGGAAGAGCGCGTGCTGCGCGCGGTCCAGATCATCGTCGACGAGAAGCTCGCGAAGCCGATCCTGATCGGGCGTCCGTCGGTGATCGAGCACCGTATCCAGCGCTACGGGCTGCGCCTCACGCCGGGTACCGACTTCACGGTCGTGAACACCGAGCACGACGAGCGCTACCGCGATTTCTGGCAGACGTACTACAAGATGATGGCGCGCAAGGGCATCAGCGAGCAGCTGGCCCGCGTGGAAATGCGGCGCCGCACGACGCTGATCGGCTCGATGCTGGTGAAGAAGGGCGAAGCGGACGGGATGATCTGCGGCACGATCAGCACCACGCACCGCCATCTGCACTTCATCGATCAGGTGATCGGCAAGCGCGCGGGCTGCAGCGTGTACGCGGCGATGAACGGCCTCGTGCTGCCGGGCCGCCAGATCTTCCTGGTCGACACGCACGTGAACGTCGATCCGACCCCCGAACAGCTGGCCGAGATCACGATCATGGCCGCGGAAGAAGTGCGCCGGTTCGGCATCGAGCCGAAGGTCGCGCTGCTGTCGCACTCGAACTTCGGCACGAGCAACGCGCCGTCGGCGAAGAAGATGCGCGATACGCTCGCGATCCTGCAGGAAACCGCGCCGGAGCTGAAGGTCGACGGAGAAATGCACGGCGACGTCGCGCTCGACGCGGCACTGCGCAAGGAAATCCTGCCGGAATCGACGCTCGAAGGCGACGCGAACCTGCTGATCCTGCCGAACATCGATGCCGCGAACATCGCGTACAACCTGCTGAAGACGGCCGCCGGCAACAACATCGCGATCGGGCCGATCCTGCTCGGCGCGGCGCAGCCGGTGCACGTGCTGACCGAGTCGGCGACCGTTCGCCGCATCGTCAACATGGCGGCGCTGCTGGTCGCCGACGTGAACGCCGCACGCTGAGCCGAAAACGAACGCCGCGCCGGCCGATCCGGTGCGGCGCGTCGGGCGAAATTGTAAACAAACGCAAAAAGAGGCGTGCCCGCAACGGGCACGCCGTCGGGTAGGGCGCAATCGCGCTTCCCATAAGCAACAGCAGCATCTCTCCACTCCGGGTAGCGAGCGTGGCAAGGAGGCAGGGTCTTGCCATGACGGAGATGCCACGCGTATTTTATCCTATGTAAGATAAATATAGTCTGATTTCGGTAAAAAATGCGCGATTCGGCGCGGCGCGACGCTTTCGTTTCCCAAACGAACATTGATTCGCGCGAACAATAGCGCTACGCTAACGCCTTTGGTTGGTCGTCAACTACTTGATTTAACAGCGGGAACCCTGGTTCATGGCACGCAAGTGGCTCCGCAACGGCGCGCTCGCGTCCGTCTTCGCGATGTTTGCGATGGGTATCGTCGGCACGCCGACGGGCAGTCTGGTTTCCGCCGCTTACGCACGGCAGGCCGTTTCGGCCGACATGGCCGTCGGCGGGGTCGATACGATCCCGACCGCCCGTCTGCCGCGCGAGGCCGTGACCACGCTTGGCCTGATCGGCGCCGGTGGCCCCTATCCGTACGAGAAAGACGGCGTCGTTTTCGGTAACCGCGAGCGGATCCTGCCGAAGGCGAAGCGCGGCTACTACCACGAGTACACGGTGCCGACGCCGCGCGCACGCAATCGCGGCGCGCGCCGGATCGTCTGTGGCGGGCCATTGCGCCGGATCGACAACTGTTATTACACGGACGACCACTACAACAGTTTTAAACGTATTGTTGAATGACTTCGGGATGAACGGCATGAGCGACTCCATCTACGCGCACGACACGGCGGCGGCGGAACTGTTCGCGGCCGGCGACGGCAATCTGTTTCAGCGCGTGATGCAACTACACGCGGCGGCACAGGCCGGCGGCGCGCCGGAGCAGCCGGCGGCCGAGCCCGGGCTTTCATCGAACGAGGAGCCTATGAGCCTTTTCACGACCGTGCGACCCAATCTCGTGCAGTCGATCCGCGCGTTCCGCGTGCAGGATCTCGCCGACGAAGCCGGTCGGCTCGGCCAGCATTTCCTGTATGCGTATTGCGGCGCCGCGCAGTCGAAGCAGGAAGTGATGGAGACGATCGCGACGTCGTTCCTGTTTCCGAAGCATTTCGGGAAGAACTACGACGCGCTGTACGACTGCCTGACCGACCTCGTCGCGAAGGCCGGCGCGCAGCCCGGTTTCGTGATCGTGCTCGAAGGGCTGCCGATCGCGCAGAAATTCGACAAGGAAGGGCGCGAGACGCTGCTCGACGTGTTCCGCGAGGCCGCCGAGTTCTGGGCCGAGCGCAAGGTTGCGTTCCGCGTGTTCTATTCGTTCGCGTAAGCGCGCAAATCGGCGGTACGCAGCGTCATCGCAGCTTCCGGTCGTATTTGCGCCGCCAGCACCGTAATCCGATCCGCAACTTCTCGAAGACCCGCCTTAGTGCGGGTTTTTTGCTTTTGGGGACCGAATCTGCGGGCACGCGTGACACCCACGGACGGGCTCGACATCGTCGCAACTGCGGCAGCGATAAGCAGATCGAGGCAATAGGACAACGCAGATTTTGCCGGTCTGTCGCTTACATCCGACGACTTACGGAAATCCGCTCGAGCAGCGAAATACAATTTTCGCTCGTTCACTCGTCAATGAAATTCATGAAGCGAATTGCAGGGGTTTTTATGCTTGCGACGGCGGTGACGCCGGTAACAGGCTTCGCGGAAGGTGCGCACATTTGCTGGATTTCCCAGGTAAGCCGTGTCGAAGAAGGACTAAAAGTCGATTTTCGGGGTAGCTTGCACGTCATTTCCACCAGTCGAGCCGACACGTCCGAGTCGGGCTCGGTCGTGCCCGGCGCAGCCCGACGGGAGAACCGATCAGCCGGTTACATGCAAGAGCGCTCGCTAGTGCTGGCAATGGGTGACACGGCGGTTGCCATGTCCATTCCTGAAGATTATTGCGAGTACAAGGCGGAAGTTCACGACGGACAAGTAGGTGTCACGGCACGCTCGATAATGCGCTTGCATGGATTGCCTCCTACCACGACAACGAAATTTATCGCCGCGGAATGAACCCGAGGCGATCTACGCGTTGAACTAGCGCCGGATCGAATCGCTTGCGGTTGCGCATCACCACCCGCCCCAGCGGGCCGCCAACGCCGCGAGCACGGCCGCGCCGGCCGTCTCGGTGCGCAGCACGCGCGGCCCGAGCGACAGCGCGGTGAACCCGCGTGCGCGTGCCGCATTTTCCTCGTCCGGCGACAGCCCGCCTTCCGGCCCGATCAGCAGCGTGACGGCCGCCGCGGGTGGTGCGTCGGGCAGCGACGCGAACGGAATGCTCGCGCGCGGCGACAGCAGCAGCCGCAGTTCGCCGTCGGCCGTCGCGGCCGGTAGCGTGTCGAGCCACGCGTGGAAGCCGGCCACCGGCGCGACGTCGGGCACGCGGTTGCGCCCGCATTGTTCGCACGATGCGCGCACGACGCCGCGCCAGTGCGCGACGCGCTTGTCCGCGCGCTCGCCGGACAGCTTCACGACGCCGCGCGCGGTCGACAGCGGCACGACCGCCGCGACGCCGAGCTCGACCGCCTTCTCGATCACCCAGTCCATCTTGTCGCCGCCGGCGATGCCTTGCGCGAGCGTCACGCGATAGGGCGGCTCGGCCTCGGCCGGGTCGAATGCCTCGATCTGCGCGAGCGCGTTGCGCTTGTCGATTTCGACGAGCCGCGCGCGATACTGGCCGCCGCTGCCGTCGAACAGCGCGAGCGCGTCGCCGGGCTGCAGCCGCAGCACCTGCGCGTGGCGCGCGACGTCGGCCGGCAGCGCGAGCGTCGCATCGGCGCGCAGCGCCGCTTCGACGAAAAAGCGCGGCACGGCCGCGGTGGTGGTGGCTTCATTCATCGTGGATACGGCTCCGTTCATGCACCGAGGCGGCACGCGAGTGCCCAGCGGTAGCCGTCGAGATCCTCGACCTGCGCGAAGCGGTCGCCCCAGAACTGGTCCTGCGGCGCGCTCAGCGATTTCGCGCCGGCATCGAGCGCGCGCTGCCACGTCGCGTCGACGTCGTCGACGTACAGATAGAACGACTGCGGAGCGGTTGCGTGCGCACTTTTCGGCGTGAGCGCGATCGAGCCGAACGCGCCTTCCGGCGCGAACATCACGATCAGCTGGTCGCGGTAGGTCATCTCGACGTGCATGATCGCGCCGTCCTCGTCGAGGACGTCGCGCAGCGCGAAGCCGAAGGCGGCCTGGAAGAACTCGATGGCCGCCTGCGCATTGCGCACGGCCAGATACGGCGTCAACCAAGGCACGTTGGCCGGACGTGGATCGGTCATAACATCTCCTGTCGAACAGTGTTGGTGCTTCAGCGCCTACGCTGTTCCCATGCTTCGCGGTCGAACAGTGTGGACGCTTCGGCAGCGACTCCGGAGCCGTGCCGTGCGGTCCAACGGAAAGCGGCGCCCGGACGCCCGTCGGCGGCCCGCAAGGCATCGCGGCTACCGTGACGGGCGGCCTCCGTCGTTCCGGGCTGCACGTCGCAGATCGTGCGCGGGAGAATCGCGACGAGCGTGCACCACGATGCGTTTTGCACGGAAGGTCAGCGGCGAACGCCCAGTGTATCGCGCAGCGCGCGCGGCAGGGCAAAGAGGGCCGCATGAAATCGCGCATCGTAGTAGCGCAGTCCCTGCACGCGGCGCGCGGCGAGCCGTTCGTCGACGTCGTGCGCGAACAGCGCGGCCGCGTCGAGCGTGTCGCTCGCGATCGCCATCAGCCATTGCGAGCCGTACAGCGGCACGTGCGCGGACAACGGATCCACGACCGCGAAGCTCGCGCGCAGGTCGTCGAGCAGCGCGGCAATGCGCGCCGCGTGGAACACCGGCGAGCCGAGGTGCATCGAGATCGCGCCGCGCGGCGACAGGATCCGCTTCAGCCGTGCGTAGAACTCGCGCGTATAGAGGCCGGCCGCCGGCGAGTCGGGCGGTGTGAGGTCGAACACGACGAGATCGAAATGCTCGACGGTCGACGCGACGAAATGCGCGGCGTCGCCGATCACGACCTCGACGCGCGGGTCGTCGAGCGCGCCCTGGTGCACGTCGTCGAGATAGCGGCGCGCCATGCCGACCACTTCGTCGTCGAGCTCGGCGACGACGATCCGCTCGATGCACGCGTGCTTCAGCAGCTGGCGCGCGGCGCCGCCGTCGCCGCCGCCGAGCACGAGCGCCTTCCTCGGACACGGATGCGCGAGCGCAGCCGGGTGCGTCATGCACTCGTGGTACACGTATTCGTCGCCGACCGACGTCATCGGCCGGCCGTCCAGCGTGAACAGGCGGCCGAGCTGCGGGGTTTCCCAGACCTCGATGTGCTGGTGCGGCGACGCGACGTGCGCGAGCCGGCGGGCGTTCGGGAACCCGTAAGCGACGTCGGGCGTGGGATGAAAGAGAAGGGTCGTGCTCAAGGGCGGGGGCCGCGCGGGGCGGGCAGTTCCGACGCCTGAATTATAGGAGGCGCGCGGTTCCATGGAAATGCGTGCCGGAACACCGCGTGCCGACAGGGGAAATGCCGGCCCATCTGTTAAAATGACGAGCTTTGCAGCCCCGTCCGTAGGCTCCGTCCGCTTCGCGTCCGTCAGGCGCCGCACCGCGCGCCGGGAACGATTGACGCTCGAGCTTCCGGATGCCGCCGTGCCCCCGTTTCCTCGACTCGTTCTCCGGACTCGACATGACGACTTCGTCTCCCGCCTCCACCACCCTGATGGCCAACGCGATCCGTGCGCTCGCGATGGACGCCGTCCAGCAAGCGAACTCCGGTCACCCCGGCATGCCGATGGGCATGGCCGAAATCGGCGTGGCGCTCTGGTCGCGCCACCTGAAGCACAACCCGACGAACCCGCACTGGGCGGACCGCGACCGCTTCGTGCTGTCGAACGGCCATGGCTCGATGCTGCTGTACTCGCTGCTGCACCTGACCGGCTACGACCTGCCGATGGAAGAGCTGAAGAACTTCCGCCAGCTGCACTCGAAGACGCCGGGCCACCCGGAATACGGCATCACGCCGGGCGTCGAGACGACCACCGGCCCGCTCGGCCAGGGTCTCGCGAACGCGGTCGGCATGGCGCTCGGCGAAGCGCTGATGGCGGACGAGTTCAACCGTGACGGCGCGAAGATCGTCGATCACCACACGTACGTGTTCCTCGGCGACGGCTGCCTGATGGAAGGCATCTCGCACGAAGCCTGCTCGCTCGCGGGCACGCTGAAGCTGAACAAGCTGATCGCGCTGTACGACGACAACGGCATCTCGATCGACGGCGACGTCGTCAACTGGTTCCATGACGACACGCCGAAGCGCTTCGAGGCGTACGGCTGGAACGTGATCCCGAACGTGAACGGCCATGACGTCGACGCGGTCGACGCGGCGATCGCGAAGGCGAAGCTGTCGGACAAGCCGACGCTGATCTGCTGCAAGACGGTGATCGGCAAGGGCGCGGCCACGAAGGCCGGCGGCCACGACGTGCACGGTGCGGCGCTCGGCGCGGAAGAAATCGCGAAGACGCGCGCGGCACTCGGCTGGACCTGGGAGCCGTTCGTGATTCCGCAGGAAGTCTATGCGGCATGGGACGCGAAGGAAGCCGGCAAGCGTGCCGAAGCCGAATGGGACGCGACGTTCGCCGCGTATCGCGCGAAGTTCCCGGCTGAAGCCGCCGAATTCGAACGCCGGATGGCGAACAAGCTGCCGGCCGACTGGGCCGAGAAGGCCGCCGCGATCATCGCCGGCGCGAACGAGCGCGCCGAGACGGTCGCGACCCGCAAGGCGTCGCAGCAGGCGATCGAAGGGCTCGCCGCCGTCCTGCCGGAACTGCTCGGCGGCTCGGCCGACCTGACCGGCTCGAACCTGACCAACTGGAAGGCATCGAAGGCGGTGCGCGCGAATCCGGAAGGCGCGGGCGTGCTGCTCGGCAACCACATCAACTACGGCGTGCGCGAATTCGGCATGAGCGCCGCGATCAACGGCCTCGCGCTGCACGGCGGCCACAAGCCGTTCGGCGGCACGTTCCTGACGTTCTCCGACTACAGCCGCAACGCGCTGCGCGTCGCGTCGCTGATGAAGGTCCCGTCGATCTTCGTGTTCACGCACGATTCGATCGGCCTCGGCGAAGACGGCCCGACGCACCAGTCGATCGAGCACGTGTCGAGCCTGCGCCTGATCCCGAACCACGACGTGTGGCGCCCGGCCGACACGGTCGAGACGGCCGTCGCATGGACGCACGCGGTTGCCGCCGACCGTCCGTCGAGCCTGATCTTCAGCCGCCAGAACCTCGCGTTCAACCCGCGCACCGATGCGCAGATCGCGAACATCGAGAAGGGCGGCTACGTGCTGAAGGACTGGGACGAAGAGATCGTCGCGCGCAAGATCATCCTGATCGCGACGGGCTCGGAAGTCGAACTCGCGATGAAGGCCGTCGAGCCGCTCGCGCAGCAGGGCATCGCGGCCCGCGTCGTGTCGATGCCGTCGACCAGCGTGTTCGACCGCCAGGACGCCGAATACCGCGAACGCGTGCTGCCGCACGGCGTGCGCCGCGTCGCGATCGAAGCGGGCGTGACCGCGTTCTGGCACAAGTACGTCGGCCTCGAAGGCGGCGTCGTCGGGATCGACACGTTCGGCGAATCGGCGCCGGCCGGCGTGCTGTTCAAGTACTTCGGCTTCACCGTCGAGCACGTCGTCGAGACCGCGAAGGCCGTGCTGGCCTAAAAGCATTCGCGACGCGCGCGGCCCCTCGCGCGCGTCGCACCGTGAAGCTGCACGAAACGAATTTTTTCAGCCATCAGGAGATAGACCATGACGATCCGCGTCGCAATCAACGGCTACGGCCGTATCGGCCGCAACACGCTGCGCGCGTTCTATGAAAACGGCAAGAAGCACGATCTCGAGATCGTCGCGATCAACGACCTGGGCGATGCGAAGACCAACGCGCACCTGACCCAGTACGACACCGCGCACGGCAAGTTCCCGGGCGAAGTGTCGGTCGACGGCGACTACCTCGTCGTGAACGGCGACAAGATCCGCGTGCTCGCGAACCGCAACCCGGCAGAACTGCCGTGGGGCGAGCTGGGCGTCGACGTCGTGATGGAATGCACCGGCTTCTTCACGACGAAGGAAAAGGCGAGCGCGCACCTGAAGGGCGGCGCGAAGAAGGTGATCATCTCGGCACCGGGCGGCAAGGACGTCGACGCGACGATCGTCTACGGCGTGAACCACGACGTGCTGAAGGCCGAGCACACGGTCATCTCGAACGCGTCGTGCACGACGAACTGCCTCGCCCCGCTCGTCAAGCCGCTGAACGACAAGATCGGCCTCGAAACCGGCCTGATGACGACGATCCATGCATACACGAACGACCAGGTGCTGACGGACGTCTACCACGAAGACCTGCGCCGCGCGCGTTCGGCCACGCACAGCCAGATCCCGACGAAGACGGGTGCTGCATCGGCTGTCGGCCTCGTGCTGCCGGAACTGAATGGCAAGCTCGACGGCTACGCGATCCGCGTTCCGACGATCAACGTGTCGATCGTCGACCTGTCGTTCATCGCGAAGCGCGACACGACGGTCGAGGAAGTCAACGCGATCATGAAGGAAGCATCGGAAGGCGCGCTGAAGGGCATCCTCGGCTACAACGACGCACCGCTGGTGTCGATCGACTTCAACCACAACCCGGCTTCGTCGACGTTCGACGCGACGCTGACCAAGGTGTCGGGCCGTCTCGTGAAGGTGTCGAGCTGGTACGACAACGAGTGGGGCTTCTCGAACCGCATGCTGGATACGGCGATCGCATTCGCGAACGCGAAGTAATCGCGCACGTTGCGCGGCCGCGGCAACGCGGCCGGCGCGGCGAACGAACCCGGCCCGGAGCTTCCCGGCCGGGTTTTTTATTGTCCGGCGCTCGCCGTCGCGTGTTCGATCGCGTCGACGAATGCGCGCTTCAGCGGGCTGGCGAGATCGGTCCACGCGAGGCCGATGCCGCTGCGGTGACCGGCCAGGTCGAGCGGCCGCGCGAGCACGTTCGGCGGCAGCGCGCTCGCCGCCTGCGCCGGGATCAGCCCGATTCCCATCCCTGCCGCGACGAGCGCGAGCATCGTCGTGAATTCGCCGAATTCCTGCGCGATCTCGAGCGTCGTGCCCGCGCGGCTCAGCGCGAGCAGCATGTCGTCGTGAAAGCCGGGCGCGTAGCGGCGCGCGAGCACGAACGCCGGCTGGCCGCGCAACGCGGCCGGTGCGATCGTGTCGTGTGCGGCGAGCGGATGATCGAGCGGCAGCGCGACGACGAAACCTTCCTCGAGCACCACGCGCGTGTCGATGCCCGCATACGCGGCCGGCAGCCGGATCATCCCGAAATCGATACGCCGATCGCGCAGCGCGGCAACCTGGTCGGGCGTCGGCAGGTCCTTCAATTCGAGCGTGATCAGCGGGTAGCGCTCGCGCATCGTGCGCAGCACGGCCGGCAGCAACGCGGGCAGCACCGACGACACGAACGCGATGCGCAGCGTACCGATCTCACCGCGGCTCGACAGCCGCGCCATCTGCTCCGCGCGCGCGGCCTGCTGCAGCGTCGCGCGCGCCTCGGGCAGGAACACGCGGCCCGTATCGCTGAGCTCGACCTTGTGACGGTCGCGCTCGAACAGGCGCGCGCCGAGTGCATGCTCGAGCGCCTTGATCTGCATGCTCAGCGCGGACTGCACGATGAACAGGCGCTGCGCGGCGCGCCCGAAGTGCAGTTCTTCCGCGAGCGTGACGAAGGCGCGCAATTGCTTGAGTTCCATGACGGGGGCGGCAGCGACGAGTGGTGATCTGTTTTCATGATAACCGGATCAAAAAAGACCATTGGCGCGCAGCCGGCCGAGCGTCGAAGATAGCGTCGATGCGAGACCGGCCGCGACCGGCGGTCGGCTCGCCGGCACGAGGAGACATGCATGAGCAACGCGCTTGACCGGTTCCGCCTGGACGGCCGCCGCGCACTGATCACGGGTTCCGGCCGCGGTATCGGGCTCACGCTCGCCCGCGGACTCGCGGAAGCCGGCG
The DNA here is from genome assembly GCF_052851275.1 of Burkholderia sp. SR8. Classification (NCBI taxonomy): domain Bacteria; kingdom Pseudomonadati; phylum Pseudomonadota; class Betaproteobacteria; order Burkholderiales; family Burkholderiaceae; genus Burkholderia; species Burkholderia sp. SR8. The sequence goes on along the minus strand of NZ_JAULUC010000005.1, from coordinate 253,331 downwards.
CGGCGATCGTGATCAACGATCGCAATGAAGAGAAGGCCGCGACGCTCGCGCGCCATTTCCGCGATGAAGGTTTCGCGGCCGACTACGCGGTGTTCGACGTCGCGGAGCACGCGCAGGTGCGCGCGGCGGTCGACGATTTCGAGGCGCGCGTCGGCGCAATCGACATCCTCGTCAACAACGCGGGCATCCAGCGCCGCGCGCCGCTCGACGCATTCGACCCGGACGACTGGCACGCGCTGATGCGCGTGAACCTCGACGGCGTATTCAACGCCGCGCAGGCGGTGGCGCGCCACATGATCGCGCGCGGCCGCGGCAAGATCATCAACATCTGCTCGGTGCAGAGCGAGCTCGCGCGGCCGACGATCGCGCCGTATGCGGCGACGAAGGGCGCGGTGCGGATGCTGACCAAAGGGATGTGCGCCGACTGGGCGCGTCACGGGATCCAGGCGAACGGCCTCGCGCCCGGCTATTTCGAGACCGAACTGAATCGCGCGCTGGTCGACGATGCGGCATTCTCCGACTGGCTGTGCAAGCGCACGCCGGCCGGCCGCTGGGGGCAGGTCGACGAGCTGTGCGGCGCGGCGATCTTTCTCGCGTCGGCCGCGTCCGATTTCGTGAACGGCCAGACGCTGTTCGTCGACGGCGGGCTCACGAGCGCCGTCTAGCAACGGAGGAACCTCATGCGTATGCGTTGCATGTGCGTCGTGATCCACGGGCCGAACGACCTGCGGATCGAAGAACAGGACGCGGGCGAGATCGGCCCGGGGCAAGTGCGCGTCGATGTCGCGATGGGCGGTATCTGCGGCTCGGATCTTCATTATTTCCGGCACGGCGGCTTCGGTGCGATCCGGCTGCAGCAGCCGATGGTGCTCGGCCATGAAGTGGCCGGCACGGTGGCGGCGGTCGCGCCGGACGTGACGTCGGTGCAGGTCGGCGATCGCGTCGCGGTGAATCCGAGCCGCCCGTGCGGTGCGTGCCGCTATTGCCTCGAAGGGCTGCCGAACCAGTGTCTGGACATGCGCTTCTACGGCAGCGCGATGCGGATGCCGCACGTGCAGGGCGCGTTCCGCAACGCGCTCGTGTGCGACGCCGCGCAGTGCGTGAAGGTGGCCGACCACGTGCCGCTGTCGCTCGCGGCGCTCGCCGAGCCGTTCGCGGTCGGGCTGCATGCGGTGTCGCGCGCGGGCCCGCTGATCGGCCGGCGCGTGCTCGTGTCGGGATGCGGGCCGATCGGCGTGCTGGCGGTCGCGGCGGCGCGCGTGCATGGCGCGGCGGAGATCGTCGCGACCGACGTCGTCGACGCGCCGCTCGAGGTGGCCCGCGCGCTCGGTGCCGATCATGCGATCAACGCGGCCACCGACACCGGCTGGGTCGCGCGCTACGGTGCCGACAAGGGCACGTTCGACGTGATGATCGAGTGTTCGGGCAATGCGCGCGCACTGCGCGACGGTCTCGACGTGATGCGCCCGCGCGGCGTCGTCGTGCAGCTCGGGCTCGGCGGCGACGTCAGCCTGCCGCAGAACGTCGTGGTCGCGAAGGAGCTGTCGATCTGCGGGTCGTTCCGCTTCCATGCGGAATTCGCGCTCGCGGTGCAGCTGATCAATGCGGGCCGCGTCGACCTGCGCGCGGCCGTGACGCGCGTGTTCCCGATGCGCGACGCACACGACGCGTTCGAGCTGGCCGGTGACCGGCAGCGCGCGATGAAGGTGCTGATCGATTTCGCGGACGACCGCGCGTGAACGTGCGCCGCCGATAGCGCGGCGCCGTCGATGCAGACAAGGCACGCCCGCCAACCGCGGACGTGCCTTTTTCACTGGACGAAGCGACAGCCGGTCACTGCGTGACCTGCCGCACGACGACGCGCTGCGACGCGAGCCACAGCGCGATCAGCACGCCGGCGAGCGCCGCGCCTGCGATGCATACGCCGCGCCAGCCGTCGATGCCGTACGCGACGCTCGCCGCGAACGATCCGAATGCGCCGCCAATGAAGTAGCTCGTCAGGTAGATCGTCGTCACGCGGCTGCGTGCGTTGCCGGCGAGCGCGTAGATCACGCTCTGGTTCGAGATGTGCATGCCTTGCACGCCGACGTCGAGCAGCAGGATCCCCGCGATCAGCGCGGCGAGCGAGTGGGCGCCGGCCGCGATCGGCGCGAACGACGCGAGCACGGCCGCCGCGAACAGGCCGGTCGCCGCGTTGCCGTGGCCGCGATCGACGAGCCGGCCGGCCGACGTCGCCGCGAGCGCGCCCACCGCGCCGACGATCCCGAACAGCCCGATCTTCCCTTCGGAATAGCTGTACGGCGGCTGGCTCAGCAGGAACGTGAGGCCCGTCCACAGCAGGCTGAAGCATGCGAACACGAGCGCGCCGTAGGTCGAGCGCAGCGCGATCAGCGGCTGCGCGCGCACCAGCGCGACGAGCGACTTCATCAGCGCCGCGTAGTCGAGCCGCGCGTCGCGGCGATCCTTCGGCAGCTTCGCCGCGAGCACGCCGGTCAGCGCGAGGATCATCGCCGCGGCGATCCCGTACACCGCGCGCCAGCCGAACCCGTCGGCGATCGCGCCGGCCGCGACGCGCGCGAGCAGGATGCCGAGCAGCAGCCCGCTCATCACGGTACCGACCGCGCGGCCGCGCGTGCGTGCGTCGGCGAGCGATGCGGCGAACGGCACGAGCAGCTGCGTCGAGCACGTGACGAAGCCGAGCGCGATGTTCGCGACGACGAACATCGTGAAGTTCGTGCTGAGCGCGACGGCCGCGAGCGCGATCACGTTCAGCGCGAGCAGCCGCACGATCAGCGTGTGGCGGTTGAGTGCGTCGCCGAGCGGGACGATCATGAGCAGGCTCGCCGCATAGCCGAGCTGCGTCAGCGTGACGAGATAGCCGAGCTCGGCGGGCGGCCGGCCGAAGCTGTGCGCAATTGCCGCGAGCAGCGGCTGCGCGTAATAGATGTTGCCGATGACGATGCCGCACGCGCACGCGAACAGCAGCGTCATCGCGCGAGTCAGCGGGGGATGGTTGTCGTGATGCGGTTCCATGGTCGCGAAAAAAGCGGGGCGCCGGCCGGCGGCATGGGGCCGTCGGCTGCGCGGGGTGGCGGAGGTCGGGGCCGGCGTCAGCGGAGCGACCGCTGAACGGATGCGTGCGCGGCGGAAGGTGGCCGGCGCCACGATCGGGCGGCGGCGAATCTCCCTGCGGCACGCAACGGGAGGCGGGCCCGGGCGTGCCGCTCCGGTGCGGCGGCCAGCGGCCGTGCGCGGGAGCGGAAGTGCGTATGATGCGAGAATCGAGCCATAGCGTCCAAGACTGGATTCTTATGGAATCCATTGGCATTACCAATACCTGAGCCGCGATGCTACTCCGCCACATCCGCTATTTCCTGGCCGTCGCCGAACAGCGCAGCTTCACGCGCGCGGCCGATGCGCTGCACGTGTCGCAGCCGACGCTGTCGCAGCAGGTCCGCCAGCTCGAGGAGATGCTCGGCGTGCAGCTGTTCGACCGCTCGGGCCGCGCGGTGCGGCTGACCGAGTTCGGCGAGGTCTATGCGCGGCACGCGCGCGCGGCGCTGCACGAGCTCGACACCGGGCAGCGCGCGCTGCACGACGTCGCCGAGCTCGGCAGCGGTTCGCTGCGGCTCGCGATGATGCCGACCTTCGCGGCCTACCTGAGCGGCTCGCTGATCGACGCATTCCATGCGGATTTTCCGAACGTCGCGCTGACGATCGACGCGATGCCGCAGGAACGCATCGAGGCGCTGCTCGCCGACGACCGGCTCGACGCCGGCTTCGCGTTCGTGCCGCCGCGCGCGCCCGACATCGACGCGCTGCCGCTGTGGGAAGAGCCGCTCGCGCTCGTGACGGGCCGCACGCACCGCCTCGCGCGCCGCCGGCGCGCATTGCGTGCGGCCGAGCTCGCGGGCGAGCCGCTGGTGCTGCTGAGCCGCGCATTCGCGACGCGCGAAAGCATCGACCGGTATTTCATCGAACAGGGCGCGCAGCCGAAGATCGCGATCGAGACGAATACGGTCAGCGCGGTGCTGGAGCTCGTGCGTTGCGGGCGGCTCGCGACGGTGCTGCCGCAAGCGGTCGCGCGCGAGAGCGGCGACCTGTGCGCGCTGGAGCTCGACCCGCCGCTGCCGTCGCGCACGGCCGCGCTGCTCACCCGCAAGGGCGCGTACCGCAGCGTGGCGGCGCGCGCGTTCATCGAGCGCGCGCTCGCGTATCGCGATCCTTCGGGGGGATGACCGATACGGGCGAAAAGCGGCCGGGAACGGCGAAGGGCGAACGGCGGCGCAGCGAACCGCGGCGGACCGCCGGCTCCGTCAGCCGCCCGGCGTCGGGAAGAAGATGCCCGCGCGTTGCGCGGCGTTCGCGATGTGCGTCTCGATCGCGATACCGGCCGCGGCCGCGTCGCGGGCGATCAGCGCGTCGACGATCGCGCGGTGCTCGTGCCACGTCGACAGCAGCAGCTCGCGCCGGTAGAACGGCATGCGCTGGCTTTCCTTCATGATGTCCGCGCTGCTGCGCAGCACCGACTCGATCGCCGCGTTGCCCGCGAGGTGGATGATCCGCATGTGGAAGTCGAAGTCGAGCCGCGACGCCTCGTCGAGCGCGCTGTCGGTGAGCGCGACGTGCAGGTCGGCGAGGTTCTCCTCGAACCACGCGATGTCGTCGTCGGTGACGACGTGCGCGGCCATCCGCGCGGCGAACCCTTCGAGCGCATAGCGCATCTGGTACGTATCGGGCGGCGACGACTGCTCCGCGAACTGCCACGGATGCGCGGCCGTCGCCTGCGCGCTTTCGACGTACACGCCCTTGCCGGCGCGGATGCGCAGCATCCCGAGCGCCTCGAGCGTGGACAGCGCCTCGCGCAGCGACGCGCGGCTGATCTCCAGCTCCTCGGAGAGCTGGCGCTGGGCCGGCAGCAGGCTGCCGACCGGATACACGCCTGCCTCGATCCGGTCGCGGATCGTCGCGATGGCGGCGTCGGTCACGGTATGCGGAACGTTCTTCATGGTGTGAGCGATAGCCGGTCTGACCGGCATTGTAATCCGCACGTGCACGGTGCACGACGGACCTACGGGAAAGCCACGATCGGCCCCTGTCTGGTGCATCGCCACGCGGTGCGCGAGCGCGGGAAATCCCTATTTTGTTCGTCCTTGACGCGACTATATCGGCTTCCTACTATCCACCATAACATCACTGGTCTTACCAGTATGAACAGACGAAACTGCAACCGTTGGATCGGGAGAGCGCCGTGTCGAAATTCCTCAATTCGCTGTTTGGCCGGGTAGTCGTCGCATTAATCCTCGGGGTCGCGCTAGGCGCGTTCTTCCCGCATTTCGCCGAGTCGCTGCGACCGCTCGGCGACGGCTTCCTGAAGCTCATCAAGATGGTCATCGGTCCGATCGTGTTCTGCGTGGTGGTCAGCGGGATGGCCAATGCGGGCGACCTGAAGAAGGTCGGCCGGGTCGGCCTGAAGGCGGTCGTCTACTTCGAGGTGATGACGACGCTCGCGCTCGGCATCGGCCTCGTGCTCGCGTGGCTCACGCGCCCGGGCGTCGGAATGAACATCGACCTGCGCTCGCTCGACGCGGCGTCGCTGTCGACGTACGCGAAGAACGCCGAAAGCCTGAAGGACACGGCCGGCTACCTGATGAAGATCATCCCCGACACCGCGATCGACGCGTTCGCGAAGGGCGACATCCTGCAGATCCTCGTGTTCGCGGTGCTGTTCGGCTCCGCGCTGTCGCTGCTCGGCGACAAGGCGCAGCGCGTGAACAGCCTGATCGAGGAGCTGTCGCACGTGTTCTTCCGCATCATCGGCTTCATCATCAAGCTCGCGCCGCTCGGCGTGCTCGGCGCGATCGCGTTCACGACCGGCAAGTACGGCGTCGCGTCGCTCAAGCAGCTCGGCTACCTCGTCGCGGTGTTCTACCTGAGCTGCTTCGTGTTCGTCACGGTCGTGCTCGGTGCGGTGATGCGGCTCGCGGGCTTCTCGGTGTTCAAGCTGATCCGCTACCTGCGCGAGGAACTGTCGATCGTGCTCGGCACGGCGTCGTCGGACGCGGTGCTGCCGCAGGTGATGAGCAAGCTCGAATACATGGGCATCAAGGATTCGACGGTCGGCCTCGTGATCCCGACCGGCTATTCGTTCAACCTCGACGGCTTCTCGATCTACCTGACGCTCGCGGTGCTGTTCATCGCGCAGGCCACCAACACGCCGCTGTCCACGCATGACCTGATCGTCGTGCTGCTCGTGTCGCTCGTCACGTCGAAGGGCGCGCACGGGATTCCCGGTTCGGCGATCGTGATCCTCGCGGCGACGCTGTCGGCGATCCCCGCGATTCCGGTGCTCGGCCTCGTGCTGATCCTGCCGGTCGACTGGTTCGTCGGCATCGCCCGCGCGCTGACCAACCTGATCGGCAACTGCGTCGCGACGGTGGTGGTCGCGGTGTGGGAGAACGACATCGACCGTGCGCGCGCGAAGCGCGTGCTGAACCGCGAACTGCGCTACGTGGCCGACGCGCCGGGCAGTGCCGCACCGGTTGCCGGCGACCAGGCCCACGCGCTCTGAGCACGACTGTCGCGCGGCGCGGCGCCCCTGGCCGCCCCGCGCGAACGAATTTCCTGCGACCGGCGCGTTGACGCGCCGGCGCTTGCCAAAAAAGTGGAGACGACATGGCAGCCCCCATCCTCGATCCGAACGCGCCGGCCTTCACGCGGCGCTACATGAACCTCGCCGACCCGCGCCTGGGCGCGCAGGCGCTCTTCGCCAGCGACGAATTCTTCGCGCCGAAGGAGCGCATGCTCAATCCCGAGCCGGCCGTGTTCATTCCCGGCAAGTACGACGACCACGGCAAGTGGATGGACGGCTGGGAAACGCGCCGCAAGCGCACGACCGGCCATGATTTCTGCGTGGTGCGGCTTGCGCGGCCGGGCGTGATCCACGGCGTCGATCTCGATACGAGCCACTTCACCGGCAATTTCCCGCCGGCCGCGTCGATCGAGGCCTGCGCGGTGGACGGCGACACGCCGCCGGACGACGCCGAATGGCGCACGATCGTCCCGGCGACGACGCTGCAGGGCAATTCGCATCACTACGTGAGCGTCGACGATGCGCAGCCGTTCACGCACCTGCGCGTGAACCTGTATCCGGACGGCGGGCTCGCGCGGCTGCGCGTGTACGGCCAGCCGCAGCGCGACTGGCGCCGCGTGCCGGCCGGCGAGCTGGTCGATCTCGCGGCGATCGAGAACGGCGGCTACCTGGTGGCGGCGAACAACCAGCACTTCGGTCCGGCGTCGCAGATGCTGATGCCGGGGCGCGGCGCGAACATGGGCGACGGGTGGGAAACGCGGCGCCGGCGCGAGCCCGGCAACGACTGGGCGATCGTCGCGCTCGCGCGGCCGGGCATCATCCGGCGCGTCGAGGTCGATACCGCGTTCTTCAAGGGCAATTTCCCCGACCGCTGTTCGCTGCAGGCCGCGCGGGTCGCGGGCGGCACCGACGATTCGCTGGTCACGCAGGCGATGTTCTGGGCCGAACTGCTCGGCGAGCAGAAGCTGCAGATGGATCACGTGCACACGTTCGACCAGCTCGCGGCGCTCGGTCCCGTCACGCACGTGCGCTTCAACATCTTCCCGGACGGCGGCGTGTCGCGCCTGCGTCTGTGGGGCGAGCCCGCCTGAAGGAGAACGTCGGCATGAGCGGACCCCATATCCTGCGCGTCGAGCGCCTGACCCGCGACGCGTTCGCGCCGTTCGGCGACGTGATCGCGCTCGAAGGCGCGCGGCACTTCCCGATCAACGGCGGCACGACCGAGCGCTTCCACGATCTCGCGACGATCGACGTGTGCGCGGACGGCGGCCGGCCGCTCGTCAGCGTGTTCCGTGCGCAGCCGCGCGCGCTGCCGGTCGCGCTCACGCTGATGGAGCGCCATCCGCACGGCAGCCAGGCGTTCATCCCGCTCGCGGCGGTGTCGCGTTACGCGATCGTCGTCGCGCCGGCCGGCGAGTTCCGGCCCGACGCGATGCGCGCGTTCCTGGCCGAAGGCTGGCAGGGCGTGAACTACGCGAAAGGTGTCTGGCACCACCCGCTGCTCGCGCTCGACGCGGTCAGCGACTTCGTGATCGTCGACCGCGGCGGCCCGCAGCCGAACTGCGACGAGATTCCGCTCGACGACGCGTGGGCGCTCGAGTTCGAGCCGGCCTGCGCGGGCGCGGCCTGACGGGCGGCGGGGCCGGCGGCCTCGGGCCGCCGTGCTGCCGGGAGCCCGGATCGCGCATCGCGCCCCGCGCGGCGGCGCACGGCGCGCCGTCGAGCGATCAACCGGTCGGTCGAAAACGTCCCGAACCGGCCCGCGCGCGCTGCGCGGGCTTTTTCGTCCCTGTCCCGAAAACAACGCGGCCCGGGCGGCGGGATGCCGGCCGGGCCGTCGCGACGCACGCAGCGCGTGGGTCAGTGCTTGCGGTGCGGGCAGTTCTCGGTCGTGCAGGAACCGTACATCGCGAGCGAGTGTTCCTGGAGCCGGAAGCCGCGTTCCTTCGCGATCGCCTGCTGGCGGCTTTCGATTTCGGCATCGAAGAATTCCTCGACGCGGCCGCAATCGAGGCACACGAGGTGGTCGTGGTGCGAGCCTTCGTTCAGTTCGAACACGGCCTTGCCGGATTCGAAGTTGCTGCGCGACAGCAGGCCGGCCTGCTCGAACTGCGTCAGCACGCGGTAAACGGTGGCGAGCCCGATGTCCAGCTGCTCGTTGAGCAGGTTGCGGTAGACGTCTTCGGCCGTCAGGTGACGCACCGGGCTTTGCTGGAAGATCTCGAGAATCTTGAGGCGCGGTAGGGTGGCCTTTAGCCCGATATTCTTGAGATCCGTCGGATTGGTCATGGCTAGGCATCCCTAGAGTACAATGCAGGGCTTCAATGTTACCGGCTTTTCGCCGTTCCAGAAACACGCGCGGCCCGCGGAGCGGGCCAGCACGGTGAAGGAAATGTTCCCGGAATCCCTTTCGCACTTTCAGAGGAGTCGCATGCGGAGTGCCATCATCGCTGCCGCCGCCGTTGCCGCGCTGGCTGGTTGTTCGTCGTACGACAGCGTGACGCAGCGCATCGCGCAGAGCATCACGCCCTATCGGATCACTGTCGTGCAGGGCAACTTCGTGTCGCAGGAGAAGGCCGCGCAGCTGCAGGCCGGGATGACGCGCGAGCAGGTTCGCGCGCTGCTCGGCACGCCGCTGCTCGCGGACATGTTCCATGCCGACCGCTGGGATTACCTCTTTTACTTCAAGCGCGGCTCGACCTCGGTCGTCCAGCAGCGCGACCTCGTGCTGACGTTCTCGGGCGATCGCCTCGCGAGCTGGACGGGTGCCGAGAACCTGCCGTCCGAACTCGACCTGCTGGCCGATATCGACGGCGATCGCGGCGGCAAGAAGGCGAAGGCCGCGGCCGCGGCGAAGAAGGCGTCCGAAGCCGCTGCCGCGAGCGCCGCGCAGGCTGCCGCAGCCGCGAGCCCGTCCGCTGCGCCGGCCTCCGCTGCGGCAGTCGACCAGGATGCGAACGCGCAGGCTGCGCGCGCGGCGAACCGCGCGACCAACCAGGTGTCGGGGCAGGGCTCGACGTCGCGCCGCTTCACGCCGTCCGCGCAGGCTTCGGGCGGCGCGCCGGTGCCGGGCGGCCAGCCGCCGGGCGCGGCGCCGGCGATCCAGCCGCAGTTCCAGTTCCATCGTCCGCCGCCGCCGAACGCGACGAACGAAACGGCGCCGCCCGTCGGCCCGCAAGGCTCGGACACCCTGCAGAACCAGCCGCTCACCGCGCCGGCGCAGTCGCAATAAGCGGCCGGCGTGCGGAAACAGGGCGGCATGCGCCGCCCGCCTTTAGACCTGTCGTGTAGAAAGCCATGAAGATTGCGATTGCCGGTGCATCGGGCCGTATGGGCCGGATGCTGATCGAAGCCGTTCTCAACGATTCCGACGCGCAGCTCGTCGGCGCGCTCGACCGCGCCGATTCGCCGTTCCTCGGCCAGGACGCCGGTGCGTTCCTCGGCAAGGAAACCGGGATCAAGCTGACCGACGACCTCGATGCGGTGTTCGCGCAGGCCGACTACCTGATCGACTTCACGCGGCCGGAAGGCACGATCGCGCACGTCGCGGCCGCGCTGCGCCACGACGTGAAGCTCGTGATCGGCACGACCGGCTTCACCGCCGAGCAGAAGGCCGAGCTGCAGGCCGCGGCCGGCAAGATCGGCATCGTGTTCGCGGCGAACATGAGCGTCGGCGTGAACGTCACGCTGAAACTGCTCGAATTCGCGGCGAAGCATTTCTCGCACGGCTACGACATCGAGATCATCGAGGCGCATCACCGTCACAAGGTCGATGCGCCGTCGGGCACCGCGCTGATGATGGGCGAGGCCGTCGCCGGCGCGCTCGGGCGCTCGCTCGACGACTGCGCGGTGTATGGCCGCCAGGGCGTGACGGGCGAACGCGATCCGTCGACGATCGGCTTTGCGGCCGTGCGCGGCGGCGACATCGTCGGCGACCACACGGTGCTGTTCGCCGGGATCGGCGAGCGGATCGAGATCACGCACAAGTCGTCGAGCCGCGTGTCGTATGCGCAGGGCGCGCTGCGCGCGGTCCGCTTCCTGTCGGCGCGCGGCGCCGGCCTGTTCGACATGCAGGACGTGCTCGGCCTGCGCTGACCCACACGGGGAAACTCCGATGGCCATTCCCACCGGCGTTGTCCACTACCTCGAAAGCGGCGATGCGATCACGCATGCGGTCGCGTACGTGCTGCTGGCGATGTCCGTCGCCAGCTGGTGCTTCCTCCTGATGAAAGCCTGGCTCCTGGTCCGCGCGAAGCGGCAGGGGCCGCGCGCGCTTGCCGCGTTCTGGCGCGCCGCGTCGCTCGACGCGGGCATCGACGCGCTCGCCGGCGCCGATCGCGAGCGCGTGTTCGTGCCGCTCGCGGAAGCCGCGCGCGATGCGGCCGACGCGCACGATCCGGCGGCGCTCGCCGCGCGCGTCGAGCGCAGCGAACGCGTGCTGCGCGCGCTGCGTCATGCGATGCTGCGTTCGCAGCGGCGTCTGGAGTTCGGCCAGGTGCTGCTCGCGTCGATCGGCAGCACCGCGCCGTTCGTCGGGCTGCTCGGCACCGTGTGGGGCATCTACCACGCGCTCGGCAGCATCGCCGCGAGCGGGCAGGCGCAGATCGAGAACGTCGCGGGGCCGGTCGGCGAGGCGCTGATCATGACCGCGTTCGGGCTCGTCGTCGCGATCCCGGCGGTACTCGCGTACAACATTCTCGGGCGGCTCGTGCGCCAGCTCGCCGAGGAACTCGACGGCTTCGCGCGCGACCTGCACGTGTTCGTGTGCGCGCAGGGCGCCTGACCCACGGGCGGGAGGAGCGATCATGGCATTCGGCGGACTGGAGCACCACAAGACGTCCGCGCCGATGGCGGAGATCAACATGACGCCGCTGATCGACGTGATGCTCGTGCTGCTCGTCATCTTCATCATCACCGCGCCGCTGATGACGCACGCGATCCGGCTCGACCTGCCGAAGGTCGCGGCGAGCGTCGCGCGCGACACGCCGCAGTCGGTCACGCTGTCGATCGACGATGCCGGCAAGCTGTACTGGGACGACATGCCGGTCGCACTCGACGCGCTGCCCGCGCGCTTCAAGGCCGCCGCCGCGGGCGCGACGCCGCCTGAGCTGCGGCTGCGCGCGTCGCGCGCAACCCGCTACGACGTGATCGCGCAGGTGATGGGCGCCGCGCAGGCCGCGGGCCTCGCGCGCATCGGCTTCGTCACCGACGTGCCGCCGGCCGGCGCCGCCGCACCGGCCGCCGCGGGCGCGACCCGCCGAGTTCCCGCGTCGTCGAGTCCCTGAGTCGCTGTCTGCCGACCGGCCGACGTGCCGCCCGCGCGGCCTGCACCGGGAACACGGGAAGAATGCGCGCTGGCCCCCGAGACCGGCCGTACCGCCCGCCGCGGACGGTATAATCGTCGTTTCCGCCCGGTCGGCAGGGTTTTGCCGGGTAACCTGGAGACCCTCCCGGTTACCCGGCGAATATCCGCGAACCATGACGCAGGCCCGAGATCCGTGATCCTGCTGCTGCCGCCGGGCTGCCCGATTTTCGTCCACTTCCGCGTGCCCGCCTCGTGGCGCGCCGCTTAAAGCCTAGTCCGAACCACACCATGCACGAGAGATACGTACCCGCCGACGTCGAAGCCGCCGCCCAGGGCGACTGGCGCGCAGCCGATGCCTACAAGACGAAGGAAGACTCGCAGAAGCCGAAGTTCTACTGCGTGTCGATGCTGCCGTACCCGTCCGGCAAGCTGCACATGGGTCACGTGCGCAACTACACGATCAACGACGTGATGTACCGCTATCTGCGGATGAACGGCTACAACACGCTGATGCCGATGGGCTGGGACGCGTTCGGGATGCCGGCCGAGAACGCCGCGATGGCGAACGGCGTGCCGCCCGCGAAGTGGACCTACGACAACATCGAGTACATGAAGGGCCAGATGCAGTCGATGGGCCTCGCGATCGACTGGTCGCGCGAGATCGCGACGTGCAAGCCGGACTACTACAAGTGGAACCAGTGGCTGTTCCTGAAGATGCTCGAGAAGGGCATCGCGTACAAGAAGACGGGCACCGTGAACTGGGATCCGGTCGACCAGACCGTGCTCGCGAACGAGCAGGTGATCGACGGCCGCGGCTGGCGTTCGGGCGCGCTGGTGGAAAAGCGCGAGATCCCGATGTACTACCTGCGGATCACGCAGTACGCGGATGAACTGCTGAACGACCTCGACGGCCTCGGCTGGCCGGAGCGCGTGAAGATCATGCAGCAGAACTGGATCGGCAAGAGCTTCGGCGTGAACTTCGGGTTCCCGTACGAGCTCGACGGCGAGAAGGCGCTGCTGCGCGTGTTCACGACGCGTGCCGACACGATCATGGGCGTCACGTTCTGCGCGATCGCAGCCGAGCACCCGCTCGCCACGCGGCTCGCGCAGGGCAAGCCGGAACTGCAGGCGTTCATCGACGAATGCAAGCGCGGCGGCGTCGCCGAGGCCGACGTCGCGACGATGGAGAAGAAGGGCGTCGCGACGGGCTTCTCGGTGTCGCACCCGCTGACCGGCGAGCCGGTCGAGGTTTGGATCGGCAACTACGTGCTGATGAGCTATGGCGAAGGTGCGGTGATGGGCGTGCCGGGCCACGACGAGCGCGATTTCGCGTTCGCGAAGAAGTACGGCCTGCCGATCAAGCAGGTGATCGCGAGCGAAGGCCAGACGTACTCGCTCGACGCATGGCAGGAGTGGTACGGCGACAAGGACACCGCGGTCTGCGTGAACAGCGGCAAGTACGACGGGCTGCGCTATACGGAAGCGGTCGACGCGGTCGCGGCCGACCTGAAGGCCGGCGGCTTCGGCGACAAGCAGGTCACGTGGCGCCTGCGCGACTGGGGCGTGTCGCGCCAGCGCTACTGGGGCACGCCGATCCCGATCATCCACTGCCCGTCGTGCGGCGACGTGCCGGTGCCGGAAGCCGACCTGCCGGTCGTGCTGCCGGAGGACCTCGTGCCGGACGGCTCGGGCAACCCGCTCGCGAAGTCGGAAGCGTTCCTGAACTGCTCGTGCCCGAAGTGCGGCGCGGCCGCGAAGCGCGAAACCGACACGATGGACACCTTCGTCGATTCGTCGTGGTACTTCTCGCGCTACACCGCGCCGGATGCCGAGACGATGGTCGACGCGCGCACCGATTACTGGATGCCGATGGATCAATACATCGGCGGCATCGAGCACGCGATCCTGCACCTGCTGTATTCGCGCTTCTGGACCAAGGTGATGCGCGACCTCGGGCTCGTGAAGTTCGGCGAGCCGGCGAAGAACCTGCTCACGCAGGGGATGGTGCTGAACGAGACGTACTACCGCGAGGACGCGGCGGGCAAGAAGACCTGGTACAACCCGGCCGACGTGACGGTCACGCACGACGACAAGGGCCGCCCGGTCGGCGCGACGCTGAACGCCGACGGCCAGCCGGTCGTGCTCGGCGGCATCGAGAAGATGTCGAAGTCGAAGAACAACGGCGTCGACCCGCAGGTGCTGATCGACCAGTACGGCGCCGATACCGCGCGCCTGTTCACGATGTTCGCGGCGCCGCCCGAGCAGCAGCTCGAGTGGTCGGGCGCGGGCGTCGAAGGCGCGAGCCGCTTCCTGCGCCGCGTGTGGAGCTTCGGTTTCGCGAATCGCGAAGCGCTCGCCGCGCGCGCCGGCTTCGACGCGGCCGCGCTCGGCGATGCCGACAAGGCGCTGCGCCGCGAGATCTACAGCGTGCTGAAGCAGGCCGATTTCGACTACCAGCGCCTGCAGTACAACACGGTCGTGTCGGCCGCGATGAAGATGCTGAACGCGATCGACGGCGCGAAGGGCGCGACGCCCGCCGTGCTGCGCGAGACGTACGGCGTGCTGCTGCGCGTGCTGTACCCTGTCGTGCCGCACGTCACGTTCGAGCTGTGGAAGGCGCTCGGCTACGCGGACGAATTCGGCCCGCTGCTCGACGCCCCGTGGCCGAAGGTCGACGAGGCCGCGCTCGAGCAGGCCGAGATCGAGCTCGTGCTGCAGGTGAACGGCAAGGTGCGCGGCGCGCTGAAGGTGGCGAAGGATGCGAGCCGCGACGCGATCGAAGCCGCGGCGGTGGCCGACGAAGCATTCGCGAAGTTCAGCGACGGCAAGCCGGCGAAGAAGATCGTCGTCGTGCCGGGCCGCCTCGTGAACATCGTCGTCTGACGGCCGCCGGCCGTCGGGTGCACACAGAAGGAGCGAAGGTGATCCGCAGATCGTTTTTGATGCTCGCCGCCGGCAGCGCGCTCGCGCTGTCGGCATGCGGTTTCCAGTTGCGCGGCCAGCAGAACTACGCGTTCAAGCACCTGCTGGTGGCCGGCGCGCCGGCGCCCGTCGAGGCGCGCCTGGTGCGCCTCGTCGAGGCCGGCAGCGACACGAAGATCGTCAAGTCGGCGGACGACGCCGACGCCGTGCTGCGCATGTGGGAATCGCGCGGGCAGAACACGCTGACGCTCAACAAGTACGGTTCCGCGCAGGAATATGCGCTGTTCTATACGCTGAACTACACGCTGACGAGCAAGGACGGCACCGTGCTGATCCCGCCGAGCGCGATCGCGCTGAACCGCGCGATGACGTACAGCGACCAGTACACGAACGCGAAGGCGCAGGAAGCCGACATCCTGTACGGCGACATGCAGAACGACGCGGTCGACCAGCTGATGCGGCGTCTCGCGATCGTCCACTCGCTGACGCCGGCGCCGGAGGACGTGGTGCCGGGCGTCGCGCCGCGCGCGCCGCTGCCGCCGCCGCCGCTGTGATCGCGGGCGCACGCACCGATGCAATTGCGACTTGATGCGCTGGAGCCGCACCTCGCGAAGGGGATGGCCGGGCTCTACACCGTGTACGGCGACGAGCCGCTGCTCGCGCAGGAAGCGTGCGACCGCATTCGTGCGGCCGCGCGCGCGGCCGGCTTCACCGAGCGTTCGGTGCATACGGTCGAGCGCGGCTTCGACTGGAGCGTGCTGCTCGGCGCGACGCAGGCGATGTCGCTGTTCGGCGA
Source organism: Burkholderia sp. SR8 (assembly GCF_052851275.1). Classification (NCBI taxonomy): domain Bacteria; kingdom Pseudomonadati; phylum Pseudomonadota; class Betaproteobacteria; order Burkholderiales; family Burkholderiaceae; genus Burkholderia; species Burkholderia sp. SR8. The sequence continues at coordinate 237,716 of NZ_JAULUC010000005.1, read as the reverse complement.
GCGCCAGCTGATCGAGCTGCGCATTCCGTCGGGCAAGCCGGGCAAGGAAGGCGCCGACGCGCTGAAGACGCTCGCGGCGACGCCCAATCCGGACGCGCTGATGCTCGTCACGTTGCCGCGCCTCGACGCGGCGACGCAGAAATCCGCGTGGTTTACCGCGCTGCAGAACGGCGGCGTCGCGCTGAAGATCGATCCGATCGACCGCGCGCAGCTGCCGAACTGGATCGGCCAGCGTCTGGCAATGCAGGGCCAGCGCGTCGCGCCCGGCGAAGACGGCCGCCGCGCGCTGCAGTTCATCGCGGAGCGCGTCGAGGGCAATTTGCTCGCCGCGCACCAGGAAATCCAGAAGCTCGGCCTGCTGTATCCGCAGGGCGCGCTATCGTTCGAGCAGGTGCACGACGCGGTGCTGAACGTCGCGCGCTACGACGTGTTCAAGCTGAACGAGGCGATGCTCGCGGGCGACGCCGCGCGGCTCGCGCGGATGATCGACGGGCTGAAGGGCGAAGGCGAGGCGATCGTGCTCGTGATGTGGGCCGTCGTCGAGGAATTGCGCACGCTGTTGCGGATCAAGCGCGGCGCGAACGCGGGCAAGCCGCTCGCGACGCTGCTGCGCGAGAACCGCGTATGGGGGCCGCGCGAGCGGCTGATCGGCCCCGCGCTGAATCGCGTGTCGGAAGCTGCGCTGGAGAAGGCGCTCGCGTTCGCCGCGAAGCTCGACCGGCAGGTGAAGGGGCTGTCGGCCGTCACGCCGGGCCGCCGCACGCAGGACGATCCGCCGCCCGATCCGTGGGACGGCCTGTTCCAGCTCGCGATGACGGTCGCCGGCGAGCGCGCCGAGGGCAGTGCGCGACCGCAGACCGCGGGTCGCGTGCGGCGTTAAGCCCCGCCCGGGCGCTTCAGCGCACGCATCGCAACCCGCTTACAATGTTTTGATGGCCGGCGCGGCCTGCCGCGGCTACCGCACGGATGGCCGCCGCGGATGGCCGCCACCCGGATGGCCGGCCCACGCTTCCCCACGAATTCACGCCGCCCAGCGCGGCTTGCTTCTCGAGTCACACGATGGATATCGATCAGTACATGACCGACCTGGGCCGTCGCGCCCGGCACGCTTCCCGCGCGATGGCGCGCGCCAGCACGGCCGCGAAGAACGCGGCGCTCGACGCGGTCGCCCGCGCGATCGAGCGCGACGCGCAGGCGCTGAAGGAGGCGAATGCGCGCGACGTCGCCCGTGCCCGTGAAAAGGGGCTCGATGCGGCGTTCATCGACCGCCTGACGCTATCCGACAAGGCGCTGAACACGATGGTCGAAGGCCTGCGCCAGGTGGCGTCGCTTGCCGACCCGATCGGCGAGATCGGCAACCTGAAGTACCGCCCGAGCGGGATCCAGGTCGGCCAGATGCGCGTGCCGCTCGGCGTGATCGGGATCATCTACGAGTCGCGCCCGAACGTGACGATCGACGCGGCCGCGCTGTGCCTGAAGTCGGGCAACGCGACGATCCTGCGCGGCGGCTCCGAGGCGCTCGAATCGAACGCGGCGCTCGCGAAGCTGATCGGCGAAGGACTCGAGGCGGCAGGCTTGCCGCAGGACGCGGTGCAGGTGGTCGCGACGGCCGATCGCGCGGCGGTCGGCAAGCTGATCACGATGACCGAATATGTCGACGTGATCGTGCCGCGCGGCGGCAAGAGCCTGATCGAGCGCCTGATCAACGAGGCCCGCGTGCCGATGATCAAGCACCTCGACGGCATCTGCCACGTGTATGTCGACGATCGCGCGGACCTGAACAAGGCGCTGACCGTGTGCGACAACGCGAAGACGCACCGCTACGGCACCTGCAACACGATGGAGACGCTGCTCGTGTCGAGCGGCATCGCGGCCACGCTGCTGCCGCCGCTCGGCAAGCTGTATCGCGACAAGCAGGTCGAACTGCGCGTCGATGCGGCCGCGCGCACGGTGCTCGCCGACGCAGGCGTCGGCCCGCTCGTCGACGCGACCGAAGAGGACTGGCACACCGAATACCTCGCGCCGGTGCTCGCAATCAAGGTCGTCGACGGCCTCGACGCGGCGATCGAGCACATCAACCACTACGGCTCGCACCACACCGATGCGATCGTCACCGAAGATCACGACCGTGCGATGCGCTTCCTGCGCGAAGTCGATTCGGCGAGCGTGATGGTCAATGCGTCGACGCGCTTCGCGGACGGCTTCGAATTCGGCCTCGGCGCGGAAATCGGCATCTCGAACGACAAGCTGCACGCACGCGGGCCCGTCGGCCTGGAAGGGCTCACGTCGCTGAAGTACGTGGTGCTCGGACACGGCGAAGGCCGCCAGTAAAGCGAGGCGCACAACCGATGGCAATGCTCTGGGTCAAGACGTTCCACATCGTTCTGATCGCCGCGTGGTTCGCGGGGCTGTTCTACCTGCCGCGCATCTACGTGAACCTGGCCATGGAAACCGATCCGGCCGCGGTGCGCCGGCTGCTGCTGATGGCGCGCAAGCTGTTCCGCTTCATGACGATGATCGCGGTGCCGGCGCTCGCATGCGGGCTGTGGCTGTGGCTCGTGATCGGCATCGGCCAGGGGCAGGGGTGGATCCATGCGAAGGTGGCGGTGGTGGTGCTGCTGATCGTCTACCACGCGTATTGCGGGCACCTGCTGCGGGTGTTCGAGCGCGGCGAGAACCGCCGCACCGACAAGTGGTACCGCGTGTTCAACGAGCTGCCGGTGCTCGGCATGCTCGCCGCGGTCGCGCTGGTCGTGATCAAGCCGTTCTGAGTCCGCCGCGCGGCCCGGGGGGCGAGCGATGCGCGACGGCGCCCCTCGGGGCGCCGTTGTTCGTTTACACGCGCGGATCCCGCTGCGGCTCTACTCCTTCGCCGGATCGTCGATCCGGCGGCGCGTGATCGCTTCCTTCGCACGGCCGACGCGCTCCATCAGCGCCGGCCCGCGCGACAGCGCGACGCCGACCGCGAGGATGTCGCCGATCGCGAGATGCGACATCCGCGACGTCATCGGCGAGAACACGTCGGTTTCCTCCGCAACGTTCGACGCGAGGCTCACCGTCGCGAGCTTCGCGAGCGGCGAATGGCTCTGCGTGATCGCGACCACCTTCGCGCCGCACGCGAGCGCCGAGCGCGCGGCATCGACGATGTCGCGCGTGCGCCCGGTGTTCGAGATCGCGACGACGACGTCGTGCGGCCCGAGCAGCGCGGACGACATCGAGAACGTATGCGGGTCCGAATACGCGACGCTCGGCACGCCGAGCCGGAAGAACTTGTGCTGGATGTCCTGAGCGGCGATGCCCGAGCCGCCCGCGCCGTAGAACTCGATGCGCGATGCGTTCGACAGCAGCGCGATCGCGTCGGCGACGCTGCCGGCCGACAGGCTGTTGCGCACCTCGATCAGCGCGCCGATCGTGCGGTCGAACACCTTGCCGATGATGCCGGGCGCCGGCTCGTCCGGCTCGACGTCGCGATACACCGACGACACGCCCGGCGCGACGCTCTGCGCGAGCCGGATCTTGAATTCGCGAAAGCCGCTGCAGCCGAGCGCCTGGCAGAAGCGCGCGATGGTCGGCTGGCTGACGCCCGCGCGAGTCGACAGCTCGGTCATCGCGAGGTCGAGCACCTCGCGCGGCGCGGCGAGGATGTAGTCGGCGAGCTTGCGCTCGGACGGGCGCAGGTCGGCGCGGATCGCTTCAATGCGAGGCAGCATGGGACGGCGGATGGAAATCGGGTTCGGATGAGCGAGTGTATCGCAATCGAATTGTAGAAAATCTACATGAAAATGCTAGCTCCAATCCCGACGGTTTACCGAGCGGCGGAGTGGGTGAATTAGGGTTTTTACTAGGTAGCCCCTTGCTGGTGGCGGGAATAGCGGTTGCGAGCATATCGATCCGCATTGCGTGCTTGTAGTTTTTCTACTAGACTGCCTTCGTTCGTTCGACGAAGCTCGACCGTCCCCACGATTCCAACCGCCGGTGTCGTCCGGCATACAGGAGCGCCCAGCATGACGTCGCTGCATCCCACCCTGGCGAAGGTCACCGAACGCGTGATCGCCCGCAGCCAATCGACCCGTTCCGCCTATCTGCAGCGCATCGACGGCGCGCAGGGCAAGTTCCCGGCGCGCGGCGCGCTGTCGTGCGCGAACCTCGCGCACGGTTTCGCGGGTCTCGAAGGCAGCGACAAGTTCCAGATCAAGGCGATCCGCGAACCGAACATCGGCATCGTGTCCTCGTACAACGAGATGCTGTCCGCGCACGCGCCGTACAAGAATTTCCCCGACATCATCAAGGCCGCCGCGCGCGAGAACGGCGGCGTCGCGCAGTTCGCGGGCGGCGTGCCGGCGATGTGCGACGGCGTCACGCAGGGCAACCCGGGGATGGAACTGTCGCTGTTCTCGCGCGAGGCGATCGCGATGGGCACGGCGATCGCGCTCACGCACAACATGTTCGACGCGGCGCTCTGCCTCGGCATCTGCGACAAGATCGTGCCGGGCCTCCTGATCGGCGCGCTGCAGTTCGGCCATCTGCCGACCATCTTCGTGCCGGCCGGCCCGATGACGAGCGGGCTGTCCAACGACGACAAGGCGAAGATCCGCCAGCAGTTCGCGACCGGCCAGGTCGGCCGCGACGCGCTGCTCGAAGCCGAATCGGCCGCGTATCACGGCCACGGCACCTGCACGTTCTACGGCACCGCGAACAGCAACCAGATGCTGATGGAGCTGATGGGCCTGCACCTGCCGGGCTCCGCGTTCGTCCATCCGCACACGCCGCTGCGCGACGCGCTCACCGCGCAAGCCGCGCGCCGCGTGCTCGACCTGACCGTCGAGCGCGGCCAGTACACGCCGATCGGCCATGTGATCGACGAGAAGGCGATCGTCAACGGGATCGTCGCGCTGCTCGCGACGGGCGGCTCGACCAACCACACGCTGCACCTCGTCGCGATCGCGCGGGCGGCCGGCATCCTGATCGACTGGAACGATTTCGACGAACTGTCGGCCGTGGTGCCGCTGCTCGCGAAGATCTACCCGAACGGCAAGGCCGACGTGAACCATTTCCACGCGGCGGGCGGCGTCGCGTTCCTGGTGCGCAACCTGCTCGAAGGCGGGCTGCTGCACGAAGACGTGACGACGGTCGCGGGCAAGGGCCTGTCGCACTACACGAAGGAGCCGAAGCTGGTCGACGGCAAGCTGACGTGGGTCGACGGCACGACCGAGAGCCACGACACGAAGGTGCTGCGCGGCATCCGCGACCCGTTCCAGCCGGACGGCGGCCTGCGCCTGATGCAGGGCCGGCTCGGCCGCGGCGTGATCAAGATTTCGGCGGTCGCGCCCGAGCACCGCAAGGTGAAGGCGCCGGCGATCGTGTTCGATTCGCAGGAAGCCGTGCAGGAAGCGTTCGATCGCGGCGAGCTGAAGCGCGATTTCGTCGCGGTCGTGCGCTTCCAGGGCGCGCGTGCGAACGGGATGCCCGAGCTGCACCGTTTGACGCCGCTGCTCGGCGTGCTGCAGGATCAGGGCTTCCACGTCGCGCTGGTCACCGACGGCCGCATGTCCGGCGCGTCGGGCAAGGTGCCGGCCGTGATCCACGTGTCGCCGGAAGCGCTGCTGGCCGGCCCGATCGGCAAGGTGAAGACGGGCGACACGCTCGTGATCGACGCGGAAGCCGGGATCCTCGACATCGAGGTCGACGATGCGCAATGGCACGCGCGCCCGGTCGCGCAGCCGCTGCACCAGGCCGACAACGAAGTCGGATTCGGGCGCGAACTGTTCGGCGTGTTCCGCGCGGCGGCCGCACCGGCCGAGCAGGGCGCATCGGTTTTCGGGACGCTGGTCGGCGAAACGGCCGTCCGCGTCGCTGCATGAATTTCAAGGAGTGTGATCAATGAAGACGATTGCTGAAATCGTGAAGCTGGGCCCGGTGATTCCGGTGCTCGCATTCGACTCGGTCGAGCAGGGCGAAAACGTGTCGCGCGCGTTGCACGCGGGCGGCGTCAAGGTGCTCGAGATCACGCTGCGCACGCCGGCGGGCCTCGAGGCGATCCAGCGCGCGAGCCAGCTCGCGGACGACATCGTCGTCGGCGTCGGCACGATCACGAAGCCCGAGCACTGTGCGCAGGCGAAGCGTGCGGGCGCAACGTTCGGCGTGTCGCCGGGCCTGACGAAGGACCTGCACCTCGCGTCGCTCGACGCGGGCCTGCCGCTGCTGCCGGGCGTGATGACGCCGAGCGACATCATCCAGGCGCTCGAATTCGGCTACGACATCGTCAAGTTCTTCCCCGCGCAGCAGGCCGGCGGCGTGCCGATGCTGCAGGCGTTCCACGGCCCGTTCCCGGCGCTGAAGTTCTGCCCGACGGGCGGCATCACGGCCGAAAGCGCGCCGAATTTCCTGAAGCTGCCGAACGTCGTGTGCGTCGGCGGCTCGTGGCTCACGCCGAAGGCCGCGCTTGCCGCGCAGGACTGGGCGGAAGTCACGCGTCTCGCGCAAGCGGCAAGCCAGCTTCCCCGCTGATACTTGCACGAAACGACGGTTCGGCCCTCGGTGGACGAGCACATAGATGCTTGTTTTACCGAGGGTTTTTGCTGATGGAACCGGTTCTATCCGCAGGCCGGAAAGATAAGTAAAATTCAGCGTCCTCACGGGGTGGGTACCCCCCGTGTTTCGGAGACCTGCATAGCCGGGCATACTCGCAACAACTCGCCCGGTTTCGAACAATCCAAGGAGGAGTGCCACATGGGGGCTGTCCAAGGCAGCATGCTGCTCGTATTCACGCTGATCGCGATCGCCGCGCTGATCCTGATGATCGCGCGCTTCAAGATCTACCCGTTCCTGGTGCTGATCATCGTTTCGCTGGGCCTGGGTCTCGCCGTCGGCATGCCGATGGACAAGATCGTCAAGTCGTTCGAAACGGGCACGGGCGGCACGCTCGGCCACATCGCGATCGTCGTCGGCCTCGGCACGATGCTCGGCAAGATGATGGCCGAATCGGGCGGCGCCGAACGGATCGCGACCACGCTGATCGACTGGTTCGGTGAAAAGAACATCCACTGGGCGATGATGTTCGTCGCGATCATCGTCGGCCTGCCGGTGTTCTTCGAAGTCGGCTTCGTGCTGCTGATCCCGATCGCGTTCAACGTCGCGAAGCGCACCGGCAAGTCGCTGCTCGTCGTCGGCCTGCCGATGGTGGCCGGCCTGTCGGTCGTGCACGGGCTGATCCCGCCGCACCCGGCCGCGCTGCTGGCCGTTCAGCAATACGGCGCCGATATCGGCAAGACGATCGCGTTCGGCCTGGTCGTCGGCGTGCCGACCGCGATCATCGCCGGTCCGCTGTTCGCGCTGACGATCTCGAAGTTCGTGAAGCTGCCGGAGAACAATCCGCTCGCGTCGCAGTTCGTCGATACGCACACGGACGGCCGCAAGCGCGAACTGCCGAGCTTCGGCATCACGCTGTTCACGATCCTGCTGCCCGTCGTGCTGATGCTCGTCGGCAGCTGGGCCGACCTGGTGTTCGCGCCGAAGTCGCTGCCGAACAACCTGCTGCGCTTTGCCGGCAACTCCGACGTCGCGCTGCTGATCGCCGTGCTCGTGAGTTTCTTCACGTTCGGCAAGCTGCAGGGCTTCAACCGCGACCAGATCCAGAAGTTCTGCGGCGAATGTCTGGCGCCGATCGCCGGCATCACGCTGATCGTCGGCGCGGGCGGCGGCTTCGGCGGCGTCTTGCGCGACAGCGGGATCTCGCAGCAGATCGTCGAGACCGCGAAGCACGCGCACCTGTCGCCGCTGCTGCTCGGCTGGTTCGTCGCGGCGCTGATGCGTCTCGCGACCGGTTCGGCAACGGTCGCGATGACGACGGCGTGCGGCATCGTCGCGCCGATCGCCGCGGCGGCCGGTACGACGGTCAGCCCGGAACTGCTGGTGCTCGCGACCGGCTCGGGCTCGCTGATCTTCTCGCACGTGAACGACGGCGGCTTCTGGCTGATCAAGGAATACTTCGGGATGACGGTCGGTCAGACGTTCAAGACCTGGTCGTTGCTCGAAACCATCATCTCCGTGCTTGGTCTGGGCTTTACGCTGCTGCTGAGCATGGTTCTGTAACAAGGGGTAGTCAATGATTCTGATCGCAATGGGCGTGTCGGGCGCGGGCAAGTCGCGAATCGGCGAAATGCTGGCGGAACGCCTGTCGTGCAGCTATACCGACGGCGACGCGTTTCACAGCGCGGCGAACAAGGAAAAGATGCACCACGGCATTCCGCTGACCGACGACGACCGTTGGCCGTGGCTGCGCTCGATCCGCGAGGCCATCGAGGCAAAGCAGCGTGCGGGCGAGACGGCCGTGTTCACGTGCTCGTCGCTGAAGCGCTCGTACCGCGACGTGCTGCGCGGCACCGACACCGACGTGCGGTTCGTGTACCTGAAGGGCTCGTTCGACGTGTTGCGCGAGCGCCTGAAGACCCGCACCGGCCATTTCTTCGATCCGTCGCTGCTGAAGAGCCAGCTCGACACGCTCGAGGAGCCGGGCCCGGACGAAGCGATCGAGGTCAGCATCGAGCTGACGCCCGAACAGATCGTCGATGAAGTGATGGTGAAGATCGGCCTCGCGCAGCAGCCCTGAGCGCGGTTCGCGGCAATCATCCCGCAGCAGTGACGAAGGCGCCCTCCGGGGCGCCTTCGTCGTTTACGGCCGCCCGAGCGCTCGGGCAGTGCGCGCGTGTTGCGCGATGCCGTCGAGCAGCACGTCGAGCATCGTGTCGTGCACGGCGGCCGGGTCGAGCCGCGCATACAGCGGCGCGGCCGACTTGACGAGCGGATGCTCGGCGTCGGACAGCGCGTGCATCTCCGCGAGCTCGACGTCGTTCGCGGGCCGCGCGAGGCCGCCGGCCTCGGCCGCGGCGAGCCCGATCACGCTCGCGTACCAGCCGACGCACACCGACGGCAGCGCCGCGCGTGCGATGCCGGCATCGGCCAGCGCGCGATGCACGGCTTCGATATGCGCGAGATCGGCAGGGCCGGTGCTCATGTGACGCTGCAGCAGCGCGAACGCGGCCGGATGGCGCAGCGCGAGCGCGCGGTACTGGCGCGCGAGATCGCGCAGCCGTTCGCGCCACGGCAGCGACGGATCGACCGGCACCAGCGAGCGCGACAGCGCGTTCGCGATCGCGCGGCTCAGGCCTTCCTTCGACTTGAAGTGATACAGCACGCTCATCGGATCGCAGCCGACCGTCTGCGCGAGCTTGCGCACGCTGAACGCGGCTTCGCCGACTTCTTCGAGCAGCGCGAGCGCGGCGGCGACGATCGCGTCCTTGTCGAGGCCGCGCGGGCCCTGGGCGGGTTTGTCTTTCATCGGAACGGGTACGGCACCCGGCTGTAATCTTGACGAAAGCATATTCTACGCTGTAGAATTATTTCTGCGGTGTAGAAATTGGGTGTCCCGGCGCCTTTCAATGCGTGCTTCCGCACGGTCCGGGATCCAGGCAGACGCGAGCGTGTCTGCCGTCAACACGGGCCGTCGCGCCCCTTCATCTCGTTGACACCCAAGTGGAACCGGCTGCCCCACCCGCGAAGCCCGGCACGAACGGGCCCTTCGACAGGCGGCCCAAGACCATGCAAGTGCAATCATGACTTCCAACAACAAACCCCTGATTCAGGGCGAATCGCGTTTCGAGCAGACACAACTGAACATCGAGAAGGACAACTGGAACTGGTGCGAACCGTCGCGCTACGACGGCGCGCAGCCGGCCAACTGGTACGAGGCGTCGCTGTCGCGCCATGAAAACAGCGCGCCGCTCGCGCACGATGCCGTGTGCGACGTGCTCGTGATCGGCGCGGGGCTGCTCGGCGCATCGGCCGCGCTGCATCTCGCGGAAGCGGGCGTCGACACGATCCTCGTCGACAAGCATCACGTCGGCTCCGCGGCGTCCGGCCGCAACGGCGGCCAGCTGACGCCGGGCCTCGCGCGCTGGGAAGCGGCCGACATGATCGACAACCTGTCGCACGACGACGCGAAGCGGCTGTGGCGCTTCGCGTCCGCCGAATCGATGGACCTGATCGACGCGATCGGCGCGCGCTACGCGCTCGACCTCGATCGCAAGCGCGGCCACGTGACGGCGGCGGTCCACCCGGGCCACATGAGCGCGCTGCTGGACGGCGCGGACGCGCGCCGCCATCTCGGCGATGCCGGCGTGACGCTCGTCGGCCGCCATCAGCTGCACGACGAATACGTGCGTTCGGGCCTCTATCACGGCGCGGCGATCGACGCGATCGGCGGCCAGCTGCATCCGCTCGCGCTGGTGCGCGGCCTCGTGCACGGGTTCCGGCTGAACGGCGGCGCGCTGTACGAACGCACCGAGGTGCTGGAGCTCGACGAAACGCCGGCGGGCGTCGTCGCGACGACGCCGGGCGGCACGATCACGGCACGCAAGGGCGTCGTGCTCGCGCTGCACAACACGACGTTCCGGCTGCTCGACGACGGTGGCGCGACCACCGTGCCGTTCTTCACGTACGTGAGCGTGACGGCGCCGCTCGACGTCGACGTCGCGACGCTGCTGCCCGCCGGGATGCCGGTGTACGACACGCAGTTCCAGATCGACTACTACCGGCCGGTGCGCGGCAACCGGTTATTGTTCGGCGGGCAGGGCACCGGCACGTGCTGGGCGCAGCACGACGTGAACGCGTACCTGCTGACGCGGCTCGATACCGTGTTCCCGCAGCATGACGGCCGCTTCGCGCTCGATTACTGCTGGAGCGGCGTCAGCGATTTCACGCTGAACGGCGCAACCGACAGCCGCAAGACCGACGGCCGCGTGCCGATGTACATGGTGCAGGGCTGGAGCGGGCACGGCGTCGCGCAGACGGTGCGGATCGGCAAGGCGATCTGCGACGACTTCGTCGGCCGCAACGACGATTTCTCGATGCTGACCGGCATCGACCATCGCGAGATACCGCTCGGCCGGCAGCTGTCGCCGCTCGCGATTCCGGCCGCGAAGGCGGCGATGAGCGTGATGACGGCGCTGAACCCGGGGCGGATGATCTCGTTCTGATCGCCTGACAAGCAAAAAGCCCGATGCGAAGCGCTTCGCATCGGGCTTTTTTACGTGCGGCGACGGCGGTGCTTACGCGATCCGCTTCGCGAGTTCGACGGCCTTGCCGATGTACGACGCAGGCGTCATCGCGAGCAGGCGGTCCTTCGCATCCTGCGGGATCGCCAGCGTGCCGACGAATTCCTGCAGCGCTTCGCGCGTGATGCCCTTGCCGCGCGTCAGTTCCTTCAGCTGCTCGTACGGGTTCTCGATGCCGTAGCGGCGCATCACCGTCTGCACCGGCTCCGCGAGCACTTCCCAGCAGTTGTCGAGGTCTTCGTTCAAGCGCTGCGGGTTCACTTCGAGCTTGTCGAGGCCGCGAATCAGCGAGTCGTATGCGAGCAGCGAATAGCCGAGCGCGACGCCCATGTTGCGCAGCACCGTCGAGTCGGTCAGGTCGCGCTGCCAGCGCGACACCGGCAGCTTGTCGGCGAGGTGGCGCAGCGTCGCGTTCGCGAGGCCGAGGTTGCCTTCCGAGTTCTCGAAGTCGATCGGGTTGACCTTGTGCGGCATCGTCGACGAGCCGATCTCGCCGGCCTTGGTCTTCTGCTTGAAGTAGCCGACCGAGATGTAGCCCCACACGTCGCGGTCGAGGTCGAGCAGGATCGTGTTCGCGCGGGCGACCGCGTCGAACAGCTCGGCCATGTAGTCGTGCGGCTCGATCTGGATCGTGTACGGGTTGAACGTGAGCTTCAGGCGGTTCTCGATCACGTCGCGCGAGAACGCTTCCCAGTCGAATTCCGGATACGCCGACAGATGCGCGTTGAAGTTGCCGACCGCGCCGTTCATCTTGCCGAGGATCTCGACCTTCTCGATGCGCGCGATCGCGCGGGCGAGGCGCGCCGCGACGTTCGCGAGTTCCTTGCCGAGCGTCGTCGGGCTGGCCGGCTGGCCGTGCGTGCGCGACAGCATCGGCTGTTCGGCGAGCGCGTGCGACAGCGCGACGAGGCGCTGGTGGACCGTGCGCAGCGCCGGCACGATCACGTGCTCGCGCGCGCCGGCGAGCATCATCCCGTGCGACGTGTTGTTGATGTCTTCGGACGTGCACGCGAAGTGGATGAATTCGCTGGCCTTTTCGAGTTCGGCCTGGCCCTTCACCGATTCCTTCAGCCAGTATTCGACCGCTTTCACGTCGTGGTTCGTCACGCGCTCGATGTCCTTGATGCGCGCGGCGTCGTGCGCGGTGAAGCGCTCGGCGAGCTGCAGCAGGAATTGTTCCGACGCATCGGAGAAGCGCGGAATTTCCGCGAAGCCGGCGCGCGACAGCGCGATCAGCCAGTGCACCTCGACGGTGACGCGGTGGCGCATGAACGCGGCTTCGGAGAGCCAGTCGCGCAGCGCTTCGGTCTTGCTGGCGTAGCGGCCATCGATGGGCGAGAGCGCGGTGAGGGCGAAAAGCGTATCGGGACGGGTGTCGGACATGATCGGGCAGGGCCTTTTGGGGCCGGGGCGAACGAGGGGAGGAGAATCCGGCATTTTACCATTGACGCGCGCCGATTCCGGCCGAACCGGCCCGGGCGCCGTGGCGGCGGCCGATGGGCGCTCGGGCGCCGCGTGAACGGCTTGCCGACGGCCACCCGCGCCGGCTCGGCCGGCCGCTGCCCGGGCCGGCGGCCGGCCCCGCCCGCCGGTAGAATGCAGGCTTCTTCCCGACCGCCGCCGCCGCGCCCGCCAGCATGGAACTCAAATGGCTCGAAGACTTCGTCTCGCTCGCGGAAACGCGCAGCTTCAGCCGGTCCGCCGAACTGCGGCACGTGTCGCAGCCCGCGTTCTCGCGGCGCATCCAGGCGCTCGAGGCATGGCTCGCGACCGAGCTGATCGACCGGTCCGTCTATCCGACGCGGCTCACGCAGGCCGGCCAGATCTTCTACGAGCAGGCGCTGACGATGCTGTCGCAGGCGCACGAGGCGCGCACGCTGCTGCGCGGCCACGTCGGCGCGCCGGTGCCGACCATCGAATTCGCGGTGCCGCACACGCTGTCGCTCACGTATTTCCCGCGCTGGCTGCAGCGGATCGAGGCGAAGATGGGACAGGTGCACACGCGGCTGCGCGCGCTGAACGTGCACGACGCGGTGCTGTCGCTCGTCGAGGGCGGCTGCGATCTCGTGATGGGCTACCACCACCCGAGCCACCCGGTCGCGCTGGATCCGGCCCGCTACGACATGCTGGTGCTCGGCAGCGAGCCGATCAGCGCGTTTTCGGCGCCGGGCCGCGCGGGCCGGCCACGCTACACGCTGCCGGGCACGGCCGATGCGCGCGTGCCGTACCTGTCGTATACGCCGAACGCGTATCTCGGCCGGATGACCGAAGTGATCGTTGCGAACGCACCGACTTCGCTGTTCCTCGACCGCGTCTATGAAACGGACATGGCCGAAGGGCTGAAGGCGATGGCGCTCGCCGGCCACGGCGTCGCGTTCCTGCCGCACAGCGCGGTCGAGGATGCGGTCGCCAGCGGCCGCCTGATCCGGCTCGACCGTTCCGCGCGCGGCGGCACGCATCCGTTCACGCTGACGATGGAAATCCGCCTGTACTGCGACAAGCTCGCGCTGCAGGGCGACGATCCGCGCCAGAAGCTCGTGCGTGCGCTGTGGGACGTCGTGCGCGACGAACTGCGCGAAGCGGCCGGCTGAACCGAAGCTCGCGGCGATCGCACGCGTCGCCTCGCGCGAGCGGCTGACGACGCGCTTGCGATGCCTGTCGGATGGCTGTCCGGCGGGCGTTCCGCGTCTTTTCCGTGCAGTTTTTCGCGCACGCGATGCACGATCGATCGCGGCCGTTCTTGCGCAAATCGACCGCGGATTTGCGAAAAATCCCGATCATGCAAGAAACGCATAATCGAATAAGCAAACGGCATTGGATAAAAAAAACGGGTTTTTCGACAATGTGCGCAATCCGTTGAACGTTGGAGCATCCATGTCTTCGCAACTGCAGTCCATCCCGTCCTACCTTCACGCCGACGATCTCGGCCCGTGGGGCAACTACCTTCAGCAGGTCGATCGCGTCGCGCCGTACCTCGGTTCGCTGTCGCGCTGGCTGGAAACGCTGAAGCGTCCGAAGCGCATCCTGGTCGTCGACTGCCCGATCGAACTCGACAACGGCACCGTCGCGCACTTCGAAGGCTATCGCGTGCAGCACAACGTGTCGCGCGGTCCGGGCAAGGGCGGCGTGCGCTACCACCAGGACGTGACGCTGTCGGAAGTGATGGCACTGTCCGCATGGATGTCGGTGAAGAACGCGGCCGTGAACGTGCCGTACGGCGGTGCGAAGGGCGGCATCCGCGTCGACCCGCGCAAGCTGTCGCGCGGCGAGCTCGAGCGCGTGACGCGCCGCTACACCAGCGAAATCGGCATCATCATCGGGCCGAACACCGACATCCCGGCGCCGGACGTCAACACCAACGAACAGGTGATGGCGTGGATGATGGACACGTACTCGATGAACCAGGGCCAGACGTCGACCGGCGTCGTGACCGGCAAGCCGATCTCGCTCGGCGGTTCGCTCGGCCGCAAGGAAGCAACGGGCCGCGGCGTGTTCGTCGTCGGCTCCGAAGCGGCGAAGAAGAAGGGCCTCGAGATCGAAGGCGCGCGCATCGCGGTGCAGGGCTTCGGCAACGTCGGCGGCATCGCGGCGAAGCTGTTCCAGGAAGCGGGCTCGAAGGTGATCGCGGTGCAGGATCACACCGGCACGATCTACCAGCCGGCCGGCCTCGATTCGAACAAGCTGCTCGACCACGTGGCACGCACCGGCGGCGTCGCGGGCTTCGAAGGCGCGGAACCGATGCCGAACGACGAGTTCTGGACGGTCGAGACCGACATCCTGATCCCGGCGGCACTGGAAAACCAGATCACCGAGAAGAACGCATCGAAGATCCGCACGAAGATCATCGTCGAAGGCGCGAACGGCCCGACGACCACGGCGGCCGACGACATCCTCAGCGCGAACGGCGTGCTCGTGATCCCCGACGTGATCGCGAACGCGGGCGGCGTGACCGTGTCGTACTTCGAGTGGGTGCAGGACTTCTCGAGCTTCTTCTGGACGGAAGACGAGATCAACCACCGTCTCGAGCGCGTGATGCGCGAAGCGTTCGCCGGCGTGTGGGCGGTCGCGGAAGAGCACAAGGTGTCGGTGCGCACGGCGGCGTTCATCGTCGCGTGCAAGCGCATCCTGATGGCGCGCGAAATGCGCGGCCTGTACCCCTGACCGGGCGTCCCTGATCCGTCGTTGCCGATCGTCGATCGGTTGACTACGATCAATGCATGACGCAATCCACCCGGTTGCGTGCATGAACCCTCGCGGGCGGTGCCGAATCCGGCACCGCCCGCGTGCGCATCCGGGGTGTGCGAAGCCGGGAGGACGGCTTCGCACAGCGCGATTCGTAGTACGGTAAACAACCAGTACTTTCAAAAATATTACTTTGATACACTGGCGCGGGTTTTAGCCAAGGAGATGACCACAAATGAAATACCACAAGGCAGTCCTGATGGCCGCGGCGCTGTGCGCGTTCGCAAGCGGCGCGCATGCCCAGGAGACCGGCACGCTGAAGAAGATCAAGGACACGGGCGTGATCGCGCTGGGCCACCGCGAATCGTCGATCCCGTTCTCTTACTATGACCAGAACCAGCAGGTCGTCGGCTATTCGCGCGAATTCCAGCTGAAGGTCGTCGATGCGGTGAAGAAGAAGCTGAACCTGCCGAACCTGCAGGTGAAGAACATCCCGGTCACGTCGCAGAACCGCATCCCGCTCGTGCAGAACGGCACGGTCGACATCGAGTGCGGCTCGACCACCAACAACGCCGAGCGTCAGCAGCAAGCCGCGTTCTCCGACACGATCTTCGTGATCGGCACGCGCCTGATGACGAAGAAGGATTCCGGCATCAAGGATTTCGCCGATCTGAAGGGCAAGACGGTCGTGACCACCGCCGGCACGACGTCCGAGCGCCTGCTGCGCAAGATGAACAACGACAAGCAGATGGGCATGAACATCATCAGCGCGAAGGACCACGGCGACTCGTTCAACACGCTCGAGTCGGGCCGCGCGGTCGCGTTCATGATGGACGACGCGCTGCTCGCGGGCGAGCGCGCGAAGGCGAAGCAGCCGGGCGAGTGGGTGATCGTCGGCACGCCGCAATCGGAAGAAGCGTATGGCTGCATGATGCGCAAGGGCGATACGGAGTTCAAGAAGGTCGTCGACGACGCGATCTCGCAAGTCGAGAAGTCGGGCGAGGCCGCGAAGATCTACGCGAAGTGGTTCGAGAACCCGATCCCGCCGAAGGGGTTGAACCTGAACTTCCCGCTGTCCGAATCGATGAAGAAGCTGTACGCGAACCCGAACGACAAGGCGCTCGACTGACCACGCGGCTGTTGATGCAGAAATGACGCTACTGAAACGGAAGAGGCCACGCTTCTTCCGTTTCTTTTTGCTGGAGTCTTGCCCATGTCTTACCACTGGAACTGGGGCGTATTCCTGAGCCCCGTGTCGACCGGCGAGCCGACGACCTACTTCGGCTGGCTGCTGTCCGGCTTCTGGGTGACGATCGAGGTATCGCTCGTCGCCTGGGTCATCGCGCTGATCGTCGGTTCGCTGTTCGGCGTGCTGCGCACGGTGCCGAACAGATGGCTGTCCGCGATCGGCACCGTATACGTGTCGATCTTCCGGAACATCCCGCTGATCGTGCAGTTCTTCGTCTGGTACCTCGTCGTGCCCGAGCTGCTGCCCGCATCGATCGGCACCTGGATCAAGCAGTTGCCGCCGACCACGCAGTTCTTCACCGCATCGATCGTCTGTCTCGGCCTGTTCACCGGCGCGCGCGTGTGCGAACAGGTGCGCTCGGGCATCAACGCGCTGCCGAAGGGCCAGCGCGCGGCCGGCCTCGCGATGGGCTTCACGCAATGGCAGACGTACCGCTACGTGCTGCTGCCGGTTGCGTACCGGATCATCGTGCCGCCGCTCACGTCGGAGTTCCTGAACATCTTCAAGAACTCGGCCGTCGCATCGACGATCGGCCTGCTCGACCTGTCCGCGCAGGCGCGCCAGCTCGTCGACTACACCGCGCAGACCTACGAGTCGTTCATCGCGGTGACGCTCGCGTACGTGCTGATCAACCTCGTCGTGATGGCGTTCATGCGCTGGATCGAAGGCCGCACGCGGCTGCCCGGCTACATCGGAGGCAAGTGATGCATCAGTTCGACTGGAGTAGTATTCCCGGCGCGATTCCGACGCTGTGGTCGGGCGCGATCGTCACGTTCAAGATCACGCTGATCGCGATCGTCGTCGGCATCGTCTGGGGCACGCTGCTGGCGCTGCTGCGGCTGTCCGGCGTGAAGCCGCTCGCATGGTTCGCGAAGGCGTACGTGACGGTGTTCCGCTCGATCCCGCTCGTGATGGTGCTGCTGTGGTTCTTCCTGATCGTGCCGCAGGTGCTGCAGGGCGTGCTCGGGCTGTCGCCGACGATCGACATCCGGCTCGCGTCGGCGATGGTCGCGTTCTCGCTGTTCGAAGCCGCGTATTATTCCGAGATCATTCGCGCCGGCATCCAGGCGGTGCCGCGCGGGCAGGTGAACGCCGCGTTCGCGCTCGGCATGAACTACGCGCAGGCGATGCGCCTCGTGATCCTGCCGCAGGCGTTCCGCGCGATGGTGCCGCTCTTGCTCACGCAGGCGATCGTCCTGTTCCAGGACACGTCGCTCGTATACGTGATCAGTCTCGCGGACTTCTTCCGCACGGCTGCGAACATCGGCGATCGCGACGGCACGACCGTCGAGATGGTCCTGTTCGCGGGCGCATGCTATTTCGTGATTTGCTCGGTGGCGTCTGCCCTCGTCAAAGGTCTCCAGAAAAAGGTCACAAGATGATTTCCATCAAGAACGTTTCGAAGTGGTACGGCCAGTTTCAGGTCCTCACCGATTGCACGACCGAGGTCAAGAAGGGCGAGGTGGTCGTCGTGTGCGGTCCGTCGGGCTCGGGCAAGTCGACGCTGATCAAGACCGTGAACGGCCTCGAGCCGTTTCAGCAGGGCGAGATCCTCGTGAACGGCCAGTCGGTCGGCGACCGGAAGACCAACCTGTCGAAGCTGCGCTCGAAGGTCGGGATGGTGTTCCAGCATTTCGAGCTGTTCCCGCACCTGTCGATCACCGAGAACCTGACGCTCGCGCAGATCAAGGTGCTCGGCCGCGGCAAGGACGAAGCGGCCGACAAGGGCATGAAGCTGCTCGATCGCGTCGGCCTGAAGGCGCATGCGCACAAGTTCCCGGGCCAGCTGTCGGGCGGCCAGCAGCAGCGCGTCGCGATCGCGCGCGCACTGTCGATGGACCCGATCGCGATGCTGTTCGACGAACCGACGTCCGCGCTCGATCCGGAGATGATCAACGAAGTGCTCGACGTGATGGTCGAACTCGCACAGGAAGGGATGACGATGATGGTCGTCACGCACGAAATGGGCTTCGCGAAGAAAGTCGCCCATCGCGTGATCTTCATGGACAAGGGCGCGATCGTCGAGGACGACCGCAAGGAAGCGTTCTTCGCGAATCCGAAGTCGGATCGCGCGAAGGACTTCCTCGCGAAAATCCTGCACTGAGCGCTCGTGCATCGCGCACGCGTCGTGCGCATGCAATGCGAAAACCGCCCGGCCCGGCGCCGGGCGGTTTTTTTTCGCCGCTGCGCGGCGCCCGCTACCAGCTGTACCGGTAGCCGACCTGCCCGGTCACGCCGCGCCGGTAGTCGCCGCCGATGTTGCGCGCATATTTCACGTTCGCATACAGCTCGCCCGACTTGCCGAAGCCCGCGGTGATGCCGAGGCCGAGCTCGTACCACGTGCGGCCGAGGTGCGTCGCGAACGGCGTGCCGCCGACGACCGTCTGGCCCGGCGACAGGAAGTCGTGCAGCACGTCGGCCGTGAAGTACGGCGTCGCGGCGCCGCCGCCCGCGTTCGCGTCGAGGTTCGGCCGGAAGATGCGCACGCCGGCGCGCCCGCGCAGAGCGTTCGACGTCGTGCCCGACACGGCCGACACGTTGTCGTTGAACCCGTTCAGCTTCAGGTACTGATACATCAGCTGTGCCTGCGGCTCGACCGCGACCGGCAGGCCGCCGAACGCGAACGGCTTGCCGACCTCCTGCGACAGCGCGATGCCGAAACCGTTCTGCGACGCCTCGTTGCCGTAGCTGTCGCGATAGCGGTTGCCGTAGTGCGTGACCTGGCCGACCGTGTCGAAGTAGGTGCCGTCGGCGAGGTAGCGCGTCCAGTAGCCGCCGACGCTCTGCGCGTGCATCTCGACCGAGCCCGTCGACGTCGACAGGCCGGGCGCGGCCGCGCGCGCCGTGTCGCTGAAGCTCGCGTTCGCGACGCCGATACTCGCCGTCACGCCTGCGTGCGTGCTGCCGCCCGTGGGCGCCTGGTCGAGCGTCCAGTCCTTGCCGAACTGCGCGAAGAACGTGCGCTCGTCGGCCGCGAAGCGGCCCGCGTTTGCGTCGAGGCTCTGTCCGCCGATACGGCCCCACACGCCGTCGCGGTTGCCCGGCGCCTGCTTCTCGAGGTTGTAGACGTCTCCGACGCGCTCGTGCAGCTTGCCGAGCGTCGAGAAGCCGTAGTCGGCGTTCAGCAGCGGCGTCATCGCGTAGCCGGCCACGCCCGGACGGTACGCGAGATTGCTGCCGGTGCCGCCGCCGTTGATGGTGGACGGATCGACGGGGTCGCCGGGGTCGGCCGGGTCCAGCTGCGAGCGCAGGTACCAGCCGTTCGCATCGCGTTGCCCGCCGCGGTAGAGCCGGTATTCGTATGCGCCGGCCTGCACCGGGCCCGCGAGATGGAATGCCGACGCGGCCGTCGTGCCGCCGTTTGCCGTGACGACCACCGGAATCCCGTCGCCCGTCGTCTGCGCGCCGCTGCCGGCCGTGTTCGCGATCTTCAGCCCGGTCGTGCCGCTCGCGGCGCCGCCGTTCACGATCAGCCGGTCGGTCGGCGATGCGTCGGCGCCGAGGTAGGTATTCAGCGCGATCGTGCCGCCGTTGCCGACATAGCTGCCGGTCGTCAGCGTCTTGTAGCTGCCCGCGGCCGTCGGTGCGCCGGACGGCGCGGCGAACGCGACGAGGCCCGCGTTATTCAGGCTGCTCAGCACCGAGCTGCCGGTCATGTGCCACGCGCTCGAGCCGTCGATGCTCAGCGCGACCGGGTCGATCCTGCCGGTCAGCGTCGTGCCGTTCGTCAGGAACACGCTGCCGTTGCTCGATGCGTCCGACACGATGTCGCCGGCGAGATTCACGGCCGATGCGTTGAAGGTCGCGGTGCTGCCGTTCGCGAGGTCCAGCAGCGTGCCGTTGCCGGCCGTCACGACCGTGCCGTTGCGCACCGCGATGTCGACGGTGCCGCCGCGCGCCGCGAATGCCGGCCCGGCGACGGATGCGACGCTGCCGCCATCGACCCCCACCGTGCTCGTCGCGCCGGTCGCGAGCGTGTCGGTGCTCAGCACGCCGGCCGTCGCGCCCTTCAGCGTCGTGCCCGTCAGCGCGAGCACGCCGCCGCCGTCGACGCTCGCGCCGTTGCCCGCCGCGCTCGCGATCGACGAGCCCGTGTCGCCGATGCGCCCGCCCGCCTGCGCGACGAGGCCGTCCGCCGCCGCGCCGGCGGTGGAAAGCTTCGCACCTGACAGCAGCGCGGTCGCGCCGCTGCCCGCGACGATCGCGTGCGCGCCGGCACCCGTCGTCGCGACGGTCGTGCCGTCGATTGCAAGCGTCGCATCCGCGCCCGTCGCGAACAAGCCGCGCGCGTTGTCGCCGGTGGTACGCACGACGCTCGCCGCGTCGGTCGCGATGCGCGCGCCGGCACCCGTCGACGACAGTGCGTCGGCGCCGTTGCCGGTCGTTGAGATCCGTGTACCCGACAGCATGATCGTCGCGTTCGTGCCGCGGTTGTCGATGCCCTTGCCGGTGCCGCCCACCACGATCGACGTCGCGCCGGCCGCGATCCCGCCGTCCGACACCGTCGAGTCGATCAGCACGCCGTCCGCGCTGCCGTTCGCGACGACACTCCCGCTGCCCGACAGCGCGACCGATGCGCCCGCGCCGGTCAAATGCACGCCCGCGATGCCGTCGTCGGCCTCGATCGTGCCCGCGTTCGCGAGTGTCGCCGACGCGCCCTGCACGCGCGCACCGGTGCCGTTCCACACGCGGATCGTCGACGCGTTGTTTACCGTGCCGAGCGCGCCGATCACGACACCCGTCGAGTTCGCGCCGGTCAGCAGCACGGTCTCGCGGTTCTCGAGCGTGCCGAGGTTCTGCGCGACGAAGCCGGTCACGGCGGCGGTCGACGACGTGACCGCCGCGTCGTTGATCAGCGTCGTCGCGACCGGCGCGCCGGCATTCGCGCCGGCGAGGTCGTGCGCCTGGCCGTCGACGACGCCCGCGATCGCGCCGGCCGCGTTCAGGTTGATCGTCGCGCCGGCGTCGATCGCGCCTTGCGCGCCGCCTTCGACCGCCACCGCGATGCCGTTCGTACCGTTGACGTTGTAGACGGCGTTGCCGGTCGACAGCGTCGTGCCGGCGCCGGTTGCCAGCACGCCGCGCGCGCGTTCGCCGTTCACGTCCGTCGTCAGCGTGCCGGCGGCCGACGCGCCCGTGTAGGCCGCGCCGCTTGCGATGCGGAACAGCGTCGAATCGTCGGTATCGACGCTCAGGTGCTGTGCGGCGACGTTGATCTGCGACCCGGCGCCGTATGCGTAGAAACCGGTCTGGTTCGTGCCCGACATGAAGCGCGGCACCGCGTTCGCGCCGACGTCGATGGTCGCGCCCGAGCGCGCATGCACGCCGATCGCGCCGTTGCCGGTCAGGTTCAGCGTGCCGTCGACCGTGGCCTGCGCACGCGGGCCTTCGGCCCACACGCCGTAATTGCGCGTGTCCGATGCCGGATCGAGGCCGCCGGCCACGTCGATCGTGCCGGTCGACGTCGCGGCGGTCGCCGTCGAGCCGGTGCCGACCACCATGACGCCAATGCCGTTCACGCCGTTCAACGTGATCGTGCCGGTGTTGGTCACGGTTGCCGCGGTGTCGGCCGCGAGCATGCCGACGTTGGCGAGCGGCGTGCCGGGCGCCGCACCGTTCACGACGATCGAACCCGCGTTGCGCAGCGTGCCGGACGTCGAGCTGATGCTCGCCATCCCGGCGCCGTTTTGCGTCTGCGAGCCGATCACGATCGAGCCGAGGTTGGTGGCGGTGCCGGACGCGCCGAGCAGGATCCCGTACGCATGCGCGGACAGCGCGACGTCGTTCGCCGCGGCGCCCGGCCCGTACTGGGCCGCGCGGCCGAGATAGATCGTGCCGCCGGCCTCGTTCGTGAAGCTGCCGCCGGCCGCGAAGCCGCCGATCACCTGGCTGTCGAGGGTGGTCGCGTTCACGCCGACGTTGATCGTGCCGGCGTTCGACGCGCTCGCGCCCGACGTCACGCCTACCGCGTAGTTCTGCAGGCCGGGGCGGTTGCCGTCGAGCGTCCATGCGCCGACGTTCATCACGCCGTTGTTCACGAACGTCGTGCCGGCGCCGCTCGCGTACACGCCGTTGCCTTCGGTGTACGCGTGGAACCCGAAGTTGTCGGGCGGCGTGCTGCTGCTCGTGTCGACGTTGTCGCCGGCCGCGTAGCCGGACGAGATCACGCCGTTGTTGACGCCGCTCGCGCCGGTGAGCAGGCGCACCAGCGTGAAGTCGCCGGACAGGCGGCCGTCGTTCACGAAGTGCGCGCCGTTTTCCGCGAGGACGGCCGAGCTGGATTCGATCGTGTTGGTGCCGCGGAAATCGATCTGGCCGTCGTTGCCGATGTGCAGCGTCGCGTTCGCGCCGGTGCCGTGCATCACCGACAGATGGTCGATCGGCAGCGCGTTCTTGTCGCCGGCGGACACGTTGTTCGCGTACTGGAAATTTTGCTGCGTGAACGTGACGGCCTGGCCGAATGCGGTGTCGTATGCGGCCTGCGAGCCGAGCGCGCCGCTCTGCACCGAGCGCACGAGGAAGTCGTTGTAGGCCGCGAGCGACGCGGCGTCGTTGACGGTCCACGTGCTGCCGTCGAACGCGGTGAAAGTGCCTGCATAGGCCGGCACGTCGAGCTGGACGGTACCGACGGGGCCGCCGCTCGCGAGGTAGTCGCCGGTGCCGAGCCAGATCCGGTTGCGCGATTGCCAGTTGACGACGCTTTGCGCCGTGCCGGTGCCGTCCGCGAACGTGAGGTCGGTCTGCTTCGGCGCGATCGAGATGGCGTTGCCGGCTGCGTCGGGCGCGCTCGCCGGATTGCCGATCGACACGTTCAGCGTGCCGCCCGAGCTGTCGACGGTGCCGAGCCGCAGGTTCACGTACTGGTTGCCGTTCACGTCGTGGTAGACGGGCACGTTGATCGAGCCGGCCGTCGACCCGGCGAACGCGGACGAGTTGTACGTGGCGACCGACGTGTGCGCGCCGGTGATGGAATCGGGCGTGCTGACGCTCTGGGTCTTGCCGCCGACCGACAGCAACGGCTGGTTCGGGTTGCCCGACACGATCGTCGTGCTGCCGATCGGCGCGAGCGTATAGCCGGGGTCGCCAGCGGCACCCGTCCACGCGCCCGTCAGGGCGACCGTGCCGCCGCCCGACACGGTCGTCGCGCCGGCCAGGTTGTCGTTCACGGTCGGGCTGAAGCCGGGGAGTGCGCAACTGCCGCCGCTCGCGACCGGCGAACCGTCGCCGCAGGTGGATGCGTACACGGAGCCGGCCGGCAGCGCGGCCAGTGCGGTGCCGAGCGCGGCGCCGAGCAGGGCGGCCCGCAGCGGCGAGCGGCGCAGCGCCGGGCGGCCTGCACGGCGGCTTGCGCCCGATTCGCGGCCCGGGCGCTTGCCGCGCGCACGAGTCGTTTCCGCCACCGCAACCCAGCAACCGGCGGCTTCGCTCCATATCGATCGAAATGAATGATTCACGACATGCCCCTCTTTCTTTTTTTGAAGTGATCTCCACCGCGGCGCGGTGAAAGCGCATTCCACGGCGGGAAAATGGCGAAAAAGGGCGTGCAGCAGCCATCGCCGCGTTGCCGATGTCGCGCCAATCGTGATCCGTTACACCGAGGACGGACGGAGTCTACTAATCGGAATGGCGGGTGATTATCAGAAAAATAAGGGCTGTGGCAGTAATGCCGATTTTGTCGTGTATTTCTGGATTGTGTGATTAATCGAACTGACAGCCTTGTCGCGCAATGGTTTGGAGTAATTCGATGCGGGCGGGAAGCGGGTCGTGCATCGGTGGTCTGACGCACTGTTTGAGGAAAATTGACGAGATAGTATCGGGCTTCGGATTATGTTGTTGAGAGCGGGCTCATTTATTTTATCCGCGTGTTTGTCATTTTCGCGCGTACGTTAATAAAATCAAGCGAATGTTGCGCGGATACGGCGCGCGATGCGAATGCGTGGTTCGGATGAAACGAAAACGGAAAATGACGGCGGTGAACCGCGCGATTTTTCGACGGTCGCGCGCGACGGTGCAGCGCGCGGGTGCGGGGCGAGGCTAACGCGGCGCGATACGGCGCGGCAAACGAGCGGCCACGAGCGACCGCAAGCGGCCACGAGCGGCCACGAGCGGCCGCGGCGCGGCATCGCGACGGAACAGGAAGCGGGAAACGGAAAAAAGCGCGCGGGCGCGCCGCTCAGAAATCGATCGCGTCGTCGGTATCGTCCGCGGCGGCTGCCGCGAGCGCTTCCCGCCGCGCCCCGGCGCACGGCGCGGACGCCGATGCGTCGAGCGCCGGGTTGCGCAGCTTCTCGAGCACGCGCTCCGGCACCGGAATCTGCATGCGCGCGGCGACGTCGCCGCACTGGAACATGATCAGCTCGCCCGGTTCGAACGAGGTCCAGACTTCGTTGTCGGTCAGCGGCTGCGTGGCGATCACCGCGACGCGATCTTCGGGCGTCGTGTATTTCGCGAAGTCGATCGACAGGTCTTCGTCGACCAGATGCGCGGTCGAGAATGGCCAGCGGCGCACGAGGTAGTGCAGCCGCGTCGAGCAGTGCGCGAACAGCGCCTGGCCGTTCGACATCAGGAAGTTGAACACGCCGTGATCGGTGATCCCCCGCGTGAGCTCGCCGACACGCTCGAACAGCTCCGGCAACGGCGGCTGCGCGCCGGGGAATGCTTCGCGCAGCCCCTGCATCAGCACGCAGAACGCCTTCTCGCTGTCGGTCGTGCCGACCGGATGGTAGACGCTGCCGTCGAGATCGGGTTCGTAGTCCTGCAGATCGCCGTTATGCGCGAAGATCCAGTGCCGCCCCCACAGCTCGCGCATGAACGGGTGGCTGTTCTCGAGCAGGATGTGACCCTGCGTGGCCTTGCGGATGTGTGCGATCGTGTTCTTCGACTTGATCGGGTAGCGCTTCACCATTTCGGCGATCGGTGACGTGGCCGATGCCTGCTGGTCGATGAAGAGTCGGCAGGCCTTGTCTTCGAAGAACGCGATGCCCCAGCCGTCGGCATGGTGATCGGTGAGGCCGCCCCGGGCCGCGAAACCCGTGAAGGAGAATGTGACGTCCGTCGGTGCGGCGCAGTTCATTCCTAGGAGTTGGCACATTTTACTTGGGGCGCGGGCGGGAAGCAGGGTAACCAACCGGGTGAACCCCGGTACAATGTGACTTCTAGCATATCACCGAGCCTTGAGCGGTAAAAAGCGGATTCCGCCGGCCGAAGGCCCCGTGTTGCGGTTTGCCGTCAGTCGGCCCGCGCACGCGCGTTCCGGCCCCGCAGATGGCCAGCCCGTTCCTCACGACGCCTCCTATGACTGCCTCGAACGCTTCCTCTCCGGCGACGCTCACGCTCGCCCGTCCCGACGACCTGCACCTGCACCTGCGCGACGGCGACATGCTGGCCGCGGTGCTGCCGCACACCGCGCGCCAGTTCGCGCGCGCGATCGTCATGCCGAACCTGAAGCCGCCCGTCACGACCACCGCGCACGCGCAGGCCTATCGCGAGCGGATCCTCGCCGCGCTGCCGGCGGGCATGACGTTCGAGCCGCTGATGACGCTGTACCTGACCGACAACACGGCGCCCGACGAAATCCGCCGCGCGCGCGACAGCGGCTTCGTGCACGGCGTGAAGCTGTATCCGGCCGGCGCGACGACGAATTCCGACCACGGCGTCAGCGATCTCGCGAAGTGCGCGAAGACGCTCGAGGTGATGCAGGAAACCGGCATGCCGCTGCTCGTGCACGGCGAGGTGACCGATCCGGCGGTCGACATGTTCGATCGCGAGAAGGTGTTCATCGACCGCGTGATGACGCCGCTGCGCCGCGATTTTCCGGGCCTGAAGGTCGTGTTCGAGCACATCACGACGAAGGATGCGGCCGACTACGTGCGCGACGCCGACGCCGCGCCCGGCCTGCTCGGCGCGACGATCACGCCGCAGCACATGCTGTACAGCCGCAACGCGCTGTTCGTCGGCGGGATCCGCCCGCACTACTACTGCCTGCCGGTGCTGAAGCGCGAGACGCATCGTGTCGCGCTCGTCGAAGCGGCGACGTCGGGCAACCCGCGCTTCTTCCTCGGCACCGACAGTGCGCCGCACGCGCGCGGCGCGAAGGAAACCGCGTGCGGCTGCGCGGGCTGCTACACGGCGCTGCACGCGCTCGAGCTGTACGCGGAAGCGTTCGACCAGGCCGGCGCGCTCGACAAGCTGGAGAATTTCGCGAGCCGTTTCGGCGCCGATTTCTACGGGCTGCCGCACAGCACCGACACGATCACGCTGCGCCGCGAGACCTGGGAACTGCCGCGCGAGGTGTTCGCGGGCGATACGCCGGTCGTGCCGCTGCGAGCCGGCGAAACGATCGGCTGGAAGTTCGCATGACGGGGGCGCCGCCGCGCGGCGCCGGCCGGACGGCCGGCGGCGAGGCGGCGGCGTTCGCGCGGATCGACTGGTCCGCGCCGTGGCTCGCGCGTTACGCAGCGTACGGGCGCCCGCTGCAGGCGGCCGCGCTCGCGGGCGAGTGCGCGCTGCTCGATGCGCTGAACGACGCGTTGCGTGACGGCGCGCGTACAAGCGGCCGCGGCCAGCCGCTGCGATTCGTGCCGCAGGCCGAACTGCCGCCCGGCGTCGCATATGAAACCCATATCGCCGACACGGGCTGCGTGCCGACCCGCCACAACCTTCACGACTTCTTCAATGCGCTCGTCTGGTTCGCGTATCCGCGCATCAAGGCCGCGCTGAACGCACGACAGGCCGCCGCGATCGACGCGGCCGGCGGCGTCGGGCCAGTGCGCGGCACGCTGCGCGATGCGCTGACGCTGTTCGACGAAAACGCCGCACTGTTCGTGACGGCCGACCGCACGCTCGCCGACGCGCTGCGCGGCTTCAGCTGGCAGCAGCTTCTGGTCGCCGCGCGCGACGCGTGGGGCACGCGTTGCGAGGCTCGGCTCGTCGGCCATGCGCTGCTCGAGAAGCTCGTCGCGCCTTACAAGTCCTGCACCGCACACACGTGGATCGTCGAAGTGAGCGACGACTATTTCTCGTGGTCCGACGCCCAGCGTGCCGCGCATGTCGATGCGCGGATCGCAGGCGAACTCGCGACGCGCGACCTGACGAGCCGCGATTTCGCGCCGCTGCCGGTGCTCGGCGTGCCGGGCTGGTGCGACGCGAATGCGGCGCCCGCGTTCTACGACGATCCGGCGGTGTTCCGCAGCGGCCGCCGCACGCGGGCTGCCGGCGGCGGCGCGCAGTGCTAGAATGCGCGTCGCAAAGCAGGCCAGGCAGTCGCGGCCTCGCCGCCTTCGGGCAGGCGGGGGCGAGGAAAGTCCGGACTCCACAGGGCAGGGTGATGGCTAACGGCCATCCGTGGCGACACGCGGAACAGGGCAACAGAAAGCAAACCGCCGATGGCCCGGCGCAAGCCGGGATCAGGTAAGGGTGAAACGGTGCGGTAAGAGCGCACCGCGGCGACGGCGACGTTCGCCGGCACGGTAACCTCCACCCGGAGCAATTCCAAGTAGGCAGGCGCGCATTTTCGGATGCAGGACGGGGCCCCCGTCTCGTCTGCGGGTAGGAAGCTTGAGCGCGTCAGCAATGGCGCGCCTAGAGGAATGACTGCCACGCGCTGCACGCTTCGGCGTGCGGCGTGCACAGAATCCGGCTTATCGGCCTGCTTTGCCGCTCGAATGCGAAAGGGCCGGCGCTCCGTCAGGAGCGCCGGCCCTTTTTTCGTGCGCGGCCGCCGTGCGTTCAGGACGCGACGATGTCGAACGAGTGCGTGAGTTCGGCCGTCTTCGCGATCATGATCGATGCGGAGCAATACTTGTCGTGCGACAGGTTGATCGCGCGCTCGACCGTGGCCGGGTTCAGGTTGCGGCCCGTGACGGTGAAGTGGAAGTGGACCTTCGTGAACACCTTCGGGTCTTCGCTCGCGCGTTCGGCCTTCAGCGTGACCGAGCAGCCGGTGACTTCCTGGCGGCTCTTCTTCAGGATCAGCACGACGTCGTACGCGGTGCAGCCGCCGGTGCCGAGCAGCACCATTTCCATCGGGCGCGGCGCGAGGTTGTGACCGCCGCCTTCCGGTGCGCCGTCCATCGCGACGAGGTGCCCGCTTCCGGTCTCGGCCGAAAACGCCATGCCGTCCTGACCCATCCAGCTTACTTTGCATTCCATGCTTGCACTCCAGCGTTGCCTGATTCGGATTCGATCCGGCATTGTAGCCCGCGGCGCAACGGTCGGCTGATGCGCTGCACGAAGCGAAACGCCGCAGCGGCCGGCACGGCGGCGGGCAGGGCGCCGCGGGCCGAATTCCTTGCTGTCTTTAGGGGTTTTGCTCTAGGTGGGGCGGCACCGCTGCCATCGCGTTGGCCCACAGGTCGTTGATTTAAAAAGGGAAACGCGGCTGGCTCGGGGGTTTTTGAGAATTCCGCATTGTGGTGTGCGATTTCGCAATGCAAATTTTCTTGTGAAGTCGGCAACCCGTTCGTATAATGAGCGTCATTGGTTGTCGCGCTGCGGCAACCTCCGAATGTCTCCTCCACCCTCCTCCTAAGGTGGATTAAGCCCGAACCAGCCGTTCGGGTTTTTTTTCGTCCCGTGCAAACATCGGCGCGCAGTTTGCGCGCCCCGACACCCGTCGTGGACGCGCATTACGCAGGCTGCCGCGCGGCCGGTTGCGACGCAGCGGCGGCCGATGCCGCGGCGGCCGGCGCATCGCCCGAACGCGCGGCGGGTGATTGAGCGTGAGCAGCGGATGCGTGGCCGTGGCCGCGTGCGCAGAAGTGGCGGACGCGCTCGCGTACCGCGCGCAGACGCGCGATGCGATCCTCGGCATGCGCGCCGCGCGCGTCGGCGATACGCGCGTCGAGCGCGTCGAGCTTGGCCTCGCAGCCGGCCCGGGCGGCGACGGCGGGTGCCGCGGCGGCCAGCAGCACGGCCGCGAAAAAGGGCGTAAGTCGTTGTTTCATCATGCTTGCTTGTCGTTTTCCCGGATGTGGCCGATCGGGCGCGGCAAGGTCAGGTGCCATGCGTCGATGGGTGCCTCCGCAGGCGCTCGGTTCGCCTGACGTGATGGGGCACGACCGGATTTTGGCCCATTTTCGGCGCCGCCGGCACGGGACGTGGATTCTCTTTGACCGCGTCGCGGTATTTCCTTTATAATTCAGGGATTTTCCGCATTCATGCCCACGGAAAAAGAACAGGGAGAGCCTGCACCGCGCCTCGAAGCGCACACAGACAAGCAGGAAGAACACATCGGGCAAAGCATTTTTTTTGGATCGATCATGAAGACGTTTTCCGCAAAAGCCCATGAGGTGACGCGCGAATGGTACGTGATTGACGCGACGGATAAGGTTCTCGGCCGTGTTGCCAGCGAAGTGGCACGCCGTCTGCGCGGCAAGCACAAGCCTGAGTTCACTCCGCACGTCGACACTGGTGATTTCATCATCATCATCAACGCGAGCAAGTTGAAGGTCACGGGCAACAAGACGCTGGACAAGAAGTACTACCGTCACT
Source organism: Burkholderia sp. SR8 (assembly GCF_052851275.1). Classification (NCBI taxonomy): domain Bacteria; kingdom Pseudomonadati; phylum Pseudomonadota; class Betaproteobacteria; order Burkholderiales; family Burkholderiaceae; genus Burkholderia; species Burkholderia sp. SR8. The sequence goes on along the minus strand of NZ_JAULUC010000005.1, from coordinate 207,683 downwards.
CGGGCTACCCGGGCGGTATCTATGAAACGACGTTCGGCAAGATGCAGGAACGCTTCCCGGGCCGTGCGCTCGAGAAGGCGGTCAAGGGCATGCTGCCGAAGGGCCCGCTCGGCTACGCGATGATCAAGAAGCTGAAGGTCTACGCAGAAGCGACGCATCCGCACTCGGCTCAACAGCCGAAGGCGCTCGAGATCTAAGGGGAGCCCACATGATCGGTAACTGGAACTACGGTACGGGCCGCCGCAAGAGCGCAGTCGCACGTGTCTTCATCAAGGCTGGCAAGGGCGACATCATCGTCAACGGCAAGCCCATCGCTGACTACTTCTCGCGCGAAACGTCGCTGATGATCGTGCGTCAGCCGCTGGAACTCACGAACCACGGCCAGACGTTCGACATCAAGGTCAACGTCAACGGCGGCGGCGAAACGGGTCAGGCAGGCGCAGTTCGCCACGGCATCACCCGCGCGCTGATCGACTACGATGCAACGCTGAAGCCGTCGCTGTCGAACGCAGGCTTCGTCACGCGCGATGCACGTGAAGTCGAGCGTAAGAAGGTTGGTCTGCGCAAGGCACGTCGCGCAAAGCAGTTCTCGAAGCGTTAATTCCGCTTCATGGCCGCGCCGCTTCCGGGTGGCGTCCGCCCGAAAAACCGCCAGCTTTCGCGCTGGCGGTTTTTTTATGCCCGCGCGGCGGCGCCCGCGGGCCGCCCGCTGTACTGAAATCAACAAGAACCTATTGATTTCATGGACATCAGCACGATCTTCTGATCGGCCCTACAATAGCGGCTAAAGCTTTTTGGAGAGTTCGCATGAACGCTGTTACCGAATCCGCAGCAACGACCACCGAAATGCCGGTACCGTTCGTCTTCACCGACGCCGCGGCCGACAAGGTCAAGCAACTGATCGACGAAGAGGGCAATCCCGACCTGAAGCTGCGCGTATTCGTGCAGGGCGGCGGCTGCTCGGGCTTCCAGTATGGCTTCACGTTCGACGAGGAAGTCAACGAGGACGACACCGTGATGAACAAGAACGGCGTCCAGCTCCTGATCGACTCGATGAGCTACCAGTACCTGGTCGGCGCCGAAATCGACTACAAGGACGACCTCAACGGCGCCCAGTTCGTGATCAAGAACCCGAACGCGTCGACTACCTGCGGGTGCGGCTCGTCGTTCTCGGTCTGAGCGCAGTACGGATCCTGTCCGGTTCGCCGGAATGAAAAACGGGGCTTCATGCCCCGTTTTTTTATGCCGATGCGCGGCGTGACCGCGTGTAGCGGGCTGTCGGGTGTCAGCGCGGATAGAGCGCGCCGAGCACGCGTTCGCCTGCTGCGCCCGTCACGCTCGGCACGTTGCCGGGCTGGCGCGCGGTGAAGCGGTACGCGAGCCACGCGAACGCGAGCGCCTCGACCTGCTGCGGCGGCACGCCGAGCGCGGCGGTCGTGTCGACGGTCGCGGGCACGCCGGCCGCGTGCAGCGCGTCCTTCAGCGCGGCGAGCAGCACCGGATTGCGCGCGCCGCCGCCGCACACGAACACGGCGCTGCAATCTGCCGCATGCTGCGCGATTTCGCGGGCGACCGACACCGCGGTGAGCGCGGTCAGCGTCGCCTGTACGTCCTGCGGCGCGGCCTGCGCGAACGCGGCGAGCTTCGCGTCGAGCCAGGCGGGATTGAACAGGTCGCGGCCGGTGCTCTTCGGCGGCGGCGCAGTGAAGTAGGGCTCGTCGAGCAGTGCGTCGAGCAGCGGCGCGTGCACGGTGCCGCGCGCGGCGAACTTGCCGCCGTCGTCGTACGGCTTGCCGAGGTGGCGCATCGCCCATGCGTCGATCAGCGCGTTCGCAGGTCCGCAGTCGAAGCCGCGCACGTCGCCGCCCGCGCCGGGCAGGATCGTGATGTTGCTGATGCCGCCAAGGTTGCAGACGACGCGCGTCTCGCCGGGAGCCCCGAACACCGTCGCATGAAACGCTGGCGCGAGGGGCGCGCCATGGCCGCCGGCCGCGACGTCGCGCGTGCGGAAATCGGCGATCACGTCGACATGCGCGAGCTCCGCGAGCAGCGCCGGGTTGTTGAGCTGGCGCGTGTAGCCGCGCTCGGGACGGTGCCGCACCGTCTGGCCGTGCACGCCGATCGCGCGGATATCGTCGCGCGCGAGCCCGGCCGTGCGCTGCAACTCGTGGCAGCACACCGCGTAGCGGGCGACGAGCGCGTTCGCCGCGACCGATTCGCGGTCGATCTCGTTGTCGCCGGGCTGCTGCAGCGCGAACAGCGCGTCGCGCAGCGACTGCGCGAAGCCGACGAACGCTTCCGCGAGCACGACGGGCGCCTTGCCGGTCTCGAAACGCACGGCGACGCCGTCGACGCCGTCCATGCTGGTTCCCGACATCAGCCCGAAGTAGATGCCGTCGGCCGGATGGGCGGGTTGCGGATGTCGATGCGGCACGTTGGGTTCTCCTCGATCATGCGGCGCGGGCCGGTGCCGCGCGCCTTGGGCCCGATTATCCGCGCAACCTGACGCATCGTTAAGCGATGCACGCGCAAGTTATGGGAAAATCCCTGTCTTTGCGACATTCTTCCCGGCACCGATGAGCACCGAACCCAGTTCCAAGCCTGTTTTCCCGATCACCGACGAAGTCCGCCATGCGCTCGCCGTCACGAAGCGCGGCGTCGACGAGCTGCTGATCGAGGAAGAGTTCGCGCAGAAGCTCGCGCGCAGCGCCGCCACCGGCAAGCCGCTGCGCATCAAGCTCGGCCTCGATCCGACCGCGCCCGACATCCACATCGGCCATACGGTCGTGCTGAACAAGATGCGTCAGCTGCAGGACCTCGGCCACACGGTGATCTTCCTGATCGGCGATTTCACGTCGCTGATCGGCGATCCGTCGGGCCGCAACGCGACGCGTCCGCCGCTCACGCGCGAGCAGATCGAATCGAACGCGAAGACCTACTTCGAACAGGCCGCGCTCGTGCTCGACCGCGACAAGACCGAGATCCGCTACAACAGCGAGTGGTCGATGCCGCTCGGCGCGGACGGGATGATCAAGCTCGCGTCGCGCTACACGGTCGCGCGGATCCTCGAGCGCGAGGACTTCACGAAGCGCTTCCAGGGCGGCGTGCCGATCTCGATCCACGAATTCCTGTACCCGCTGATGCAGGGCTACGACTCGGTCGCGCTGAACGCCGACCTCGAGCTCGGCGGCACCGACCAGAAGTTCAACCTGCTGGTCGGCCGCGAACTGCAGAAGCAGTACGGGCAGGAACAGCAGTGCATCCTGACGATGCCGCTGCTCGAAGGGCTCGACGGCGTCGAGAAGATGTCGAAGTCGAAGGGCAACTACGTCGGCATCAGCGAGAAGCCGACCGACATGTTCGGCAAGCTGATGAGCATCTCGGACACGCTGATGTGGCGTTACTTCGAGCTGCTGTCGTTCCGCAGCCTGGAAGAAATCGCCGGGTTCAAGCGCGACGCCGAAGGCGGCCGCAACCCGCGCGACTTCAAGGTGCTGCTCGCGCAGGAAATCGTCGCGCGCTTCCACTCGCAGGCCGACGCCGAGCGTGCGCTGGAGGACTTCAACCACCGCGCGAAGGGCGGCGTGCCCGACGATATCCCGTCGATCACGCTCGCGGGCGCGCCGCTCGCGATCGGCCAGCTGCTGAAGCAGGCGGGCCTCGTGCCGTCGACGAGCGAAGCGCTGCGCAACATCGAGCAGGGCGGCGTGAAGATCGACGGCGCGACGGTGTCCGACAAGGGCCTGAAGGTCGAGGCCGGCGAGTTCGTCGTGCAGGTCGGCAAGCGCCGCTTCGCGCGCGTCACGCTGACCGCATGATCGCGCTGATCCAGCGCGTGAAGCGCGCGGACGTGCGTGTCGGCGACCGTACGACGGGCGAGATCGGCGCGGGCCTGCTCGCGCTCGTCTGCGCGGAGCGCGGCGACACCGAGGCCGCGGCCGACAAGCTGCTCGCGAAGCTGCTCGGCTATCGCGTATTCAGCGACGCGGCCGGCAAGATGAACCTGCCGGTGTCGAACATCGACGGCGCGGGCGGTGCCGGCGGTCTGCTGCTCGTGTCGCAGTTCACGCTCGCGGCCGATACCAACAGCGGGCTGCGGCCGAGCTTCACGCCGGCCGCGCCGCCCGACGAAGGCGCGCGCCTGTTCGACTATTTCGTCGCGGCCGCGCGCGAGCGCCATCCGGTCGTCGAGACCGGCGAGTTCGGCGCCGACATGCAGGTGTCGCTCGTCAACGACGGCCCCGTGACGTTCTGGCTGCAAGTGCGGCCTTGATTCTTCCCCCCGGAGACGCGCCGCGATGGCCACCACGCAGATCCTGTTCATTCGCCATGGCGAGACGGCCTGGAACCGCATCAAGCGCATCCAGGGCCATATCGACATTCCGCTGGCCGACACAGGTCTCGCGCAGGCGCAGCGCCTCGCCGCGCGGCTGGCGCGGGAGGCGCGCGACGGACAGCGGATCGACGCGATCTATTCGAGCGACCTGATGCGCGCGCAGCAGACCGCGCAACCCTTCGCCGATGCGCTCGGCCTGCCGCTGCAGTTGCGCGAGGGGCTGCGCGAACGTTCGTACGGCGTGTTCCAGGGGCACGACAGCACCGAGATCGAGACGCTGTTCCCGGACGCGTATGCCGCATGGCAGACGCGCGATCCCGGCTTCGCGCCGGACGGCGGCGAGTCGCAGCGCGAGTTCTATCACCGCGTGCTGCATGCGCTCGAGCCGATCGTTGCCGCGCATTCGGACGGCCGGATCGCGTGCGTTGCGCACGGCGGCGTGCTCGACTGCGTATATCGCTTTGCGAACGGTCTCGACCTGTCGGCGCCGCGCAGCTATCAACTGCTCAACACGAGCATCAACGTCGTCGATTACGTCGACGGTCGCGCGCAGGTCGTCCAGTGGGCCGATGTGTCGCATCTCGATTCGGCGAGCGACGACGACGGGTATCGCAAGGTGCTGTGAGTCGGGCGTGCAGGCCTGTGCGTCGCGGATCTCGATTGCGCGGAATGCCGCGCCGGGCGAACAGAGGCACGACCGGCACGACCGGCTTGGTCGTGCGACCGTGCGCGCGCAGGTCCGTCAGCCAGTTACACGCAAACGATCTGAAGAGTCGTCAGCAGGGCGGGGCGCCGTCCGGCGGTGTCGCGGTCGCGCGGCGGCGGGCGCGTTTCGACGCGCCATTGACGAGCGCCCAGCGCAGTACCGGCGCGACGGCCCGCACGCCGGGCCGAACCACCGCGCGCCGCAGCGGCGCGAACGTCGATACGCCGAGCATCCGTTGCGCCCAGGGCGGGAGCAGGTCGATTCCCGCATGCATCATCAGCGACGCGGCCGGACGCAGCGCGGGCGATGCGACGGGCGCATTCAGCAGGATGTCCATCACGTCGAAGGTATGCGGCCCGGCTGCGAGTTCGGGCTGCATGCGCGCGAGATAGGCCGCGACCTCGGCGCGTGAACGCGGAACGTCCGCGGCGCCGAGCAGCTCGGCGACCAGTGCCGTTTCAGCGTAGTAGCGGTCCTGCAGCTCGCCGGGTAGCGACGGATTCACATAGCGCAGATGCGCGGCGAGAAAGCTCGATACTTCCGCGACATGCACCCACGTCAGCAACGCCGGATCGTCGGCCCGGTACGGCCGGCCGTCGGGCGCGGTGCCCGAGACGCGCGCGTGGATCGCTTTCACGCGCTCGATCAGCGCCAGTGCGTCCGCGCGGCTGCCGAACGTCGTGCCCGTGATGAACGTGGCCGTGCGCCGCAAGCGGCCGAGAATGTCGGTGCGGAACGACGAGTGATCCCACACGCCCGCGAGCGCGAGCGGATGGAGCGCCTGCAGCAGCAGCGCGGCGATGCCGCCCGTCATCATCGACGTGAAATCGGCATGCACGCGCCAGCAGATCGCGTCGGGGCCGAACAGCCCCGGATCGCCGGGCGGCGACGACAGATCGATCGACGGACCGCCGCCGCCTGCCGTCAGGTGCGTGATGCCGGCCACGAGCCGCTTGCGGATCGGCTCGGCCCAGCGCGGGCCCGGGGCGGGAGCGGCGCGGTGTGAGCTGGGCGGCGTGGTCATGGCGGGCTTCGGGCTGGCAGCGGGTTACTTCCCGTCCGGGGTATCCCAGATGCCGCGTTCGGTGTTGCCGGCGTCGGGCGCGGCGAGCCCGAAGTGGCGGTACGTGAGCAGCGTCGCGACACGCCCGCGCGGCGTGCGCTGCAGAAAGCCCTGCTGGATCAGGTACGGTTCGAGCACGTCCTCGATCGTGTCGCGCTCCTCGCCGATCGCCGCCGCGAGGTTGTCGATGCCGACCGGGCCGCCGTCGAACTTGTGCAGGATCGCCTCGAGCAGCTTGCGGTCCATCAGGTCGAAGCCGACCGGATCGACGTCGAGCATCGCGAGCGCGGCGTCGGCGACGGCCGCGGTGATCTGGCCGTCGGCCTTCACTTCCGCATAGTCGCGCACGCGGCGCAGCAGCCGGTTCGCGATCCGCGGCGTGCCGCGCGAGCGCTTCGCGATCTCCAGCGCGCCGTTCGGATCGATCTGCGCGTTCAGCAGCGACGCCGAGCGGCGCACGATGCGCGACAGCTGATCGGCATCGTAGAACTCGAGACGCGCGACGATCCCGAAGCGGTCGCGCAGCGGGTTGGTCAGCATCCCCGCGCGCGTGGTCGCGCCGACCAGCGTGAACGGCTGCAGGTCGAGCTTCACGCTGCGCGCGGCCGGCCCTTCGCCGATCATGATGTCGATCTGGTAATCCTCGAGCGCCGGATACAGGATTTCCTCGACGACCGGCGACAGCCGGTGGATCTCGTCGATGAACAGCACGTCGTTCGCTTCGAGGTTGGTCAGCAGCGCGGCGAGGTCGCCCGCGCGTTCGAGCACGGGGCCCGACGTCTGGCGCAGGTTCACGCCCATTTCACGCGCGATGATGTGTGCAAGGGTCGTCTTGCCGAGGCCTGGCGGCCCGAACAGCAGCACGTGGTCGAGCGGCTCGGAGCGGCGCTTCGCGGCCTCGATGAAGATCTCGAGCTGGCCGCGCACCTTTTCCTGGCCGACGTAGTCGTCGAGCTGGCGTGGCCGCAGCGCGCGTTCGAACACCTCCTCGTGCGACGAGGCGGGCGTGGCGGCGATGATCCGCTCGGCGGCGAGTTTGTCGGTTTCAATCATGCGGCCATTGTACCGCGCACCGTCACGCGGCCGAACTGGCCGAACGGCCGACTGGCGCGCGCCGCACGGCGGCGCGACACTGGCTCGGACGCAGGGACAGGCGGTTGCGTCAGCCGGCTCCGGCGCCTGCCCGGGCCGCCGTTACACCTTCGACAGCGCCTTCAGCGCGAGCTTGATGCCCTCCGACACGCCGGTGCCGGCCGGCACGTTCTTGATCGCGGCGAGGCCTTCCTTTTCGGAATAGCCGAGCGCGACGAGCGCGTTGAGGATGTCGGTTGCGTGATCGGACGGCGACGCGGCGCCGGCGAGTGCGCCGAGGTCCGCGCCGAGCTTGCCCTTCAGCTCGAGCAGCAGGCGCTCGGCGGTCTTCTTGCCGATGCCGGGCAGGCGCGTGAGGCGCGCGGCGTCCTGCATCGTCACCGCCTGCGCGAGCTCCTGCACGCTCATGCCGGACAGCACGGCGAGCGCCATGCGCGCGCCGATGCCGGTGATTTTCAGCAGTTCGCGGAAGGTCGTGCGCTCCTGCGGCGTCAGGAAGCCGTACAGCAGGTGCGCATCCTCGCGCACGATCTGCTGCGTGAGCAGCACGACGCGCTCGCCCGTTTGCGGCAGGTTGTAGAACGTGCTCATCGGTACGTCGATTTCGTAGCCGACGCCGTTGCAGTCGACGAGCAGGTGAGGCGGGTTCTTTTCGAGCAGGATGCCGGCGATGCGACCGATCATGGATGGCGGGATGCGAGGAAGAAAGCGCGAGTGTAGCGCAGGTGCGGCGCGATGCCGATGGTGTGGCCGTCAGGTCGGTTGTTGCGGGGTGCCGCATGCGACAGGTGCGGAGGCGACGCGGGCAGGCAGCAGACGGTGAGTCGGTGAGTCAATGAGGCAGGCGGGAGGCGATGACGCGGTCAGATGAACTGAGGGGAGGTCCCGCGGCGAACGCGATTCGCATGACGCGATCGGCCGCGCCCCCGCGGCTGGCGATTCGCGTGTCGCCGCGTCAGCCGACGAGCCGTCCGCGCCGCACGCGCAGCCCCTTCTTCGCGAGCGCCGGCGCGAGGCCGCTGATCGTGCCGAGCGTATTGCCGCTGTGCGCGTGGCAGATCGCCATGCCGAGCGCGTCGGCCGCGTCGCTGCCGGGCTGGCCGCTGAGATTGAGCAGCCGCGTGACCATCTCCTGCATCTGCGACTTGGTCGCGCGGCCGTAGCCGACGACGGCCTGCTTCAGTTGCAGCGCGGTGTATTCGGCCACCGGCAACCCGCCCGCGACGAGTCCGCAGATCGCGGCGCCGCGCGCCTGCCCGAGCAGCAGCGTCGACTGCGGGTTCACGTTGACGAACACCTGTTCGATCGCGGCCTGATCCGGCGCATGTTCGCGCACGAGCGTCGACACGCCCTGGAAGATCGTGCCGAGCCGGGTGGCCAGATCGGCCGCGGGCGTGCGGATCACGCCGCTCGCGACATACGCGAGGCGGTGGCCGCTGACGTCGATGACGCCGAAGCCGGTGACGCGCAGGCCAGGGTCGATGCCGAGAATTCGCATGAGTGAGGAGGAAAACGTGATGCAGCGATACTACAACGAACGGTGCGCCGTGCCGGCCCGACGGCCGCGCGCGAACGCGCCGCGCAATAAAAAACCCGGCGGGTGCGATGCCGCCGGGTTTGCGTGCAGCGGCCGCGCGGGCCGCATGCGATCAGTGACGGAAGTGGCGCACGCCCGTCAGGATCATCGCGATGCCGTGCTCGTCGGCTGCCGCGATCACTTCGTCGTCGCGCATCGAGCCGCCCGGCTGGATCACGCAGGTCGCGCCTGCCGCCACGACGACGTCGAGGCCGTCGCGGAACGGGAAGAACGCATCCGACGCGACCGCCGAACCCGCGAGCGTCAGGCCCGCGTTCTGCGCCTTGATGCTCGCGATGCGTGCGGAATCGACGCGGCTCATCTGGCCTGCGCCGACGCCGAGCGTCATGCCGTTGCCGCAGAACACGATCGCGTTCGACTTCACGTACTTCGCGACACGCCATGCGAACAGCAGGTCGTCCATTTCCTTCGCGGTCGGCTGGCGCTTCGTGACGACGCGCAGCTCGCTCGGCTGCACGTTCTTCGAATCGAGCGACTGCACGAGCAGGCCGCCGCCGACGCGCTTCAGGTCGAATGCGTTGTGGCCGTCACCCAGCGTAGCGACGCCCGGCGCGATCTCGAGCAGACGCACGTTCTGCTTCGCGGCGAACACCTGCTTCGCGGCGTCCGTGAACGACGGTGCGATCAGCACTTCGACGAACTGCTTCGCCACCGCCTGCGCGGCCGCTTCGTCGACTTCGCGGTTGAACGCGATGATGCCGCCGAATGCCGACGTCGGGTCGGTCTGGAATGCCTTCGCGTACGCGTCCGCCGAGTCGTTGCCGACCGCGACGCCGCACGGGTTCGCGTGCTTGATGATCACGCAGGCCGGCGCGTCGAACGTCTTCACGCATTCCCACGCCGCGTCCGAATCCGCGATGTTGTTGTACGACAGTTCCTTGCCCTGCAGCTGGCGGTAGTTCGCGAGCGCGCCGGCCGGGGCCGCGAGGTCGCGGTAGAACGCAGCGCTCTGGTGCGGGTTCTCGCCGTAGCGCAGGTCCTGCACCTTGTCGAACGCCATGTTCAGCGTGGCCGGGTACGCGCTGCGCGATGCGTGCTGCAGCTCGTCGGTCAGGCTCGTCAGGTAGTTCGTGATCGCGCCGTCGTATTGCGCGGTGTGCGCGAACACCTTGGTCGCGAGGCGGAAGTTGGTCGCATAGCCGATCGCGTTGCCGTTCGCCTTCATTTCGTCGAGCACGACCGCGTAGTCGGCCGGATCGACGACGACCGTCACGTCGCGGTGGTTCTTCGCGGCCGAGCGCAGCATCGTCGGGCCGCCGATGTCGATGTTCTCGATCGCGTCGGCGAGCGTGCAGTCGTTCTTCGCGATCGTCGCGACGAACGGATACAGGTTCACGACCAGCAGGTCGATCGTCGGGATGCCGTGCTGCTCCAGTGCCTGCATGTGCTCGGGCAGGTCGCGGCGGGCGAGGATGCCGCCGTGCACCTTCGGGTGCAGCGTCTTCACGCGCCCATCGAGCATTTCCGGAAAGCCCGTGTAATCGGCCACTTCGGTAACGGGCAGGCCGGCGTCGGCGAGGAGTTTCGCGGTGCCGCCGGTCGACAGCAGCTTGACGCCGAGGTCGGACAGCGACTTCGCGAAGTCGACGATGCCGGTCTTGTCGGAAACGGAAATGAGCGCTTGCTTGATCATGATGGAACCACCAATAGCCAGGGAAACGGGGACGGGACGGCCGCCTACAGCAGGCCGTGCTGCTGCAGCTTCTTGCGCAGCGTGTTGCGGTTGATGCCGAGGTACTCGGCGGCGAGCGACTGGTTGCCGCCGGCCTGTACGAGCACGACCTCGAGCATCGGCTTTTCGACGCAGGACATCACCATTTCATAGACGTCGTGCGGATTGGAGCCGTCTAGATCCCGGAAATACACGTCCAGGCTCTCGCGGACACATTGTTCGATGTTGTGCTTGCTCATGCTGCTAACTGGTTATGGTCGTCCGACTCGCCCTGGCCGTTTTCCGCTTCGTCATCGACGTAGACGAGGTGGTCCGACAGCGCCTTTTGCGCCTCGAAGAAGGCATTGACGGCGGCGAGCTGCTCGCGGGTGGAATCGAGCGTATTCATCCTGTGCCGGAACCCGTTGGCACCGGAAAGGCCGCGAGTGTACCAGCCGATGTGCTTGCGCGCAGTACGGACGCCGGTGAATTCGCCGTAGAACGCGTAGTGGTCTTCCAGGTGTTCGTTCATCACGTGCTGGATCTCGTCGATCCGCGGCGGAGGCAGCAGCTCGCCGGTTTGCAGGAAATGATCGATTTCGCGGAACAGCCACGGCCGGCCTTGCGCGGCGCGACCGATCATCAGCGCGTCGGCGCCGGTTGCATCGAGCACCGCCTTCGCTTTCGCCGGCGACGTGATGTCGCCGTTAGCGACGACCGGGATGCGCACGGCAGCTTTCACTGCGGCGATGGTGTCGTATTCCGCGTCGCCGCGGTAGAGGTCGGCGCGCGTGCGGCCGTGCACGGTCAGCATCGAGATGCCGGCCGCTTCGGCGAGGCGCGCGACCGTGATCGCGTTCTTGTGCTCGCGATCCCAGCCGGTGCGGATCTTCAGCGTGACGGGCACCGCATCGGGCCCCGTGCCGACCGCCGCGACGACGGCCTCGACGATCCGTTGCACGAGCGGCTCGTTCTGCAGCAGCGCGGAGCCGGCCGCGACGTTGCAGACCTTCTTCGCCGGGCAGCCCATGTTGATGTCGATGATCTGCGCGCCGTTGTCGACGTTGTAGCGGGCCGCTTCGGCCATCATCGCCGGATCGGCGCCGGCGATCTGCACCGCGATCGGCTCGACTTCGCCTTCGTGGTTCGCGCGCCGCATCGTCTTCGCGCTTTTCCACAGCTGCGCATTGGACGCGACCATCTCGGACACCGCGTATCCGGCCCCCAGCCGCTTGCACAGCTGGCGGAACGGACGATCCGTCACCCCGGCCATCGGGGCGACGAACAGGTTGTTACGCAAAACGTGAGAGCCGATAACGGGCATCGCAATGGCACCGCCCGCGAGCGCCGGGCGTCGCGGGCAAAAAAAGGCGGAGGGAAAACGCGCATTTTACCGTATTCCCATGCGCCGCCGATTTGACCCGGTTTGCGCGGTGCCGCTGCGCGCGGCGTGCGGTGCGTCAGTTGCGCTGGCCGAACATCATCTGGCGCGCGATTGCCTTCTTGAGCGGCGGCACGAATTCGAGCGCGGTGAGCGCCGCGCCGCGCAGCAGCGGAAGCGGGCCGGCGTCGATCGTGAACAGGCGCGCGAGCGTGTCGGTCGCGCCGATCGTGAAGCGCCGGTCGAGCGCGCGGCGCGCGTTGAAGGTGGCGAGCGCGATGGCTTCGAAGCCCTGCGTGGACAGCGTGTCGACCAGCGTATGCGCATCGCGCAGCCCGAGGTTGAGCCCCTGGCCGGCGACCGGATGCAGCGTTTGCGCGGCGTTGCCGACGATCGCGATACGCCCGCTGACGAGCGTTTGCGCGGCGGTCAGCCCGAGCGGGAACGATGCGCGCCCCGCGATCGCGACGAAGCGGCCCATCCGCTCGCCGAATGCCGTGCCGAGTTCGCGCAGGAACGCGTCGTCGGGCAGCGCTGCGCGGCGCACGGCCTCGTCGGGCGTGCAGCACCACACGAGCGAATACTCGGCCTGGCGCGGACCGCCAAGCGGCAGCAGCGCGAGCGGGCCTTCGTGCGTGAAGCGCTCCCACGCGACGTTCGGGCGCGGCGCCGACACCGTGACCGTGCCGACGATCGCGGTCTGACCGTAGTCGCGGCGATGCTTGCCCGTATCGGCGTGCTGTTCATGAAACAGTCCGCCCTCCGCGTTGATCACGATGCGCGCGCGCAGCGTGCGTTCGCCTTGCGGCCCGTCGAGCGCGAGCGTGACGCCGTCGGCGTCCTGCTGCGGGGCGCTGGCGGTGGTCGACGTGAGCCAGTCGACCCGCGTGCCGCGCACCGCGTGCGCGAGCGCCTGCACGATCGAGCCGTAACGCACGACGTAGCCGAGCGCGGCGAGATCGTGTTCGTCGCGGTCGATCAGCGTGCGGCCGAAATGGCCGCGCTGCGATACGTGGATGTGTTCGATCGGTGTCGCGTCGCCGGGCCACGCGAGCGTGTCGAGCAGCACGCGGCTGCCGTGCGACACCGCGATCGCGCGCGGATCGTTCGCGCTCGCGGCCGGTTCGCGCGCGTCGATCAGTGCGATCGACGCATGCTGCGTCGCGCTGCGTCGTGCGAGCCAGCCGGCGAGCGCGAGCCCGACGGGGCCCGCGCCGACGATGGCGAGGTCATAGTCCGGCGTGGCCGGGGAGGAAGCGGTCGTCATCAGTGTGCTTGAAACGGGAAAGCGGTCGGCCCGGACATGGCAGCCGCGCTCATGCGCGCTGCGCGGCGCCCGCGCGCATCAGCGCCTCGATCTCGTCGGCGGCCACCGGCACGTCGCGCGTGATCAGTTCGCAACCGTGCTCGCGCACGATCGCGTCGTCCTCGATGCGGATGCCGATGTTCCAGTATTCGGACGGCACGTCGTCGGCCGCGCGTACGTACAGGCCCGGCTCGACGGTGAGCGTCATGCCCGGCTTCAGCGTGCGCCACGGCAGCGCGCCGTTCGCGTCGCGCGCGGCGAGCCGCTCGCGGTAGTCGCCGCAATCGTGTACGTCCATCCCGAGCCAGTGGCCGGTGCGGTGCATGTAGAAGCGCGCGTACGCCCGTTCGGCGATCACGTCGTCGACGCTCGAGAAGCGCGTCTTCGGAATGATGCCGGTGTCGAGCAGCCCCTGCGCGAGCACGCGCACGGCCGCGTCGTGCGGCGCTTCGAACGGCACGCCCGCGCGCGTCGCGTCGATCGCGGCCTGCTGCGCGGCGAGCACGATGTCGTACAGCGTGCGCTGCGCGGGCGAGAAGTGCCCGTTGGCCGGGAACGTGCGCGTGATGTCCGACGCGTAGCCGTCGAGCTCGCACGCCGCATCGATCAGGATCAGGTCGCCGTCCTGCGCGGCCGCGTTGCCGGCCGGGTAGTGCAGCACGCACGCGTTTGCGCCGGCCGCGACGATCGAGCCGTATGCGGGCGCCTGCGCGCCGTGCTTGCGGAACATGTACAGCAGCTCGGCCTCGAGTTCGTATTCGCGAATGCCGGGGCGGCACACCTGCATCGCGCGGCAGTGCGCGAGCGCGGAGATGTGCGCGGCGCGCATCATGATTGCGAGTTCGTGTTCGTCCTTCACGAGCCGCATGTCGTCGAGCAGCGGCGTGAGGTCGAGCATCGCATCCGGCGCGGCGACGCCCGCGCGTGCCTGCGCGCGCACCGCATCGATCCACCCGGCGAGCTGGCGGTCGAACTCGGCCGATGCGCCGAACCGGTAATGCACGGTGCCCGCATCGGCGAGCAGGCGCGGCATCTCGATGTCGATCACGTCGACCGCGTACGCCGCATCGAAGCCGAACGCGTCGCGCGCGGCCTCGGGCCCGTAATGGAAGCCTTCCCAGATCTCGCGGTCGGCATTCTTCGCGCGGCAGAACAGGATCGATTCCGGCGCGCCGTGCGACCCGGCGGCGTTCAGCACGAGCACGGCATCCGGCTCGGTGAAGCCCGTCAGGTAATGGAAGTAGCTGTCATGCCGGTACGGGAACGCCGTATCGCGGTTGCGCAGCAGTTCCGGCGCGGTGGGGACGATGGCGACGCCGCCGCCGGCGGCGCGCAGTGCGGCAAGCACGCGTTCGCGGCGCTGGCGGTAGACGTCGACGGCAATGGCGGTATCGAGGGGCGCATTCATTCGTGCGATTGTAGCGCCGCCGGACGCGGCGCGTGAGAGGCGTGGCTGCAAGCCGCGCCGGACGGGGCTCGGCGACGGCTGTTGCAAACCATCCACAGGCCGGACGGGCGATTTTCTACCCGGCCGTGCCGGCCGGTTATGATCGGCGACAACGTATACTCTCGGCAGTTCCCTTAAAAAGGCAGATGATGAAATTAATCGGTTCGCTGAGCAGCCCGTACGTCCGCAAGGCGCGGATCGTGCTCGCTGAAAAGAAGATCGACTACAAGCTGGAGCTCGAGAACGTCTGGGCGCCGGAGACGGACATTCACGCGTCGAATCCGCTCGGCAAGGTCCCGTGTCTCGTGATGGAGGATGGTGCCGCGGTGTTCGATTCCCGCGTGATCTGCGAATACGTCGATACGCTGTCGCCGGTCGGCAAGCTGATTCCGCCGTCGGGGCGCGAGCGCGTCGAAGTGCGCTGCTGGGAAGCGCTCGGCGACGGCGTGCTCGATGCAGCCGTCGCGATCCGTCTCGAACACACGCTGCGCGAAGAAGGGCAGCGCAGCGCGAGCTGGATCGCGCGCCAGCAGCGCAAGATCGACGACGGTCTGGTCGCGATGTCGCAGGGCCTCGGCGGCAAGACGTGGTGCGTCGGTAACCATTACACGCTCGCCGACATCGCGCTCGGCTGCGCGCTCGGCTACCTCGACTTCCGGATGCCCGAACTGAACTGGCGCGACCGCCATCCGAACCTCGACAAGCATTTCGTGAAGCTGTCGCAGCGGCAGACGTTCGCCGATACGCTGCCGCAAGGCTGAGCGGCCGCGGCTCCGTATTGAGCAGACAAAAGAAAAGCGCCCCGCGGGGCGCTTTTCCGTTTGGCGGATCGCACTGACCAGCGCGCCCGCGACCGCCCGTGCGATGCGTCGGGCGTTATTCGATCGACGCGTAAACGGTCTCGCCGAGCACGAACGAATCGCTGCGCGCGATCGGCCACCACTTGTCGTACAGCGTATAGCCGCAGGTCTGGCCGTCGAGCAGCGCGCCGGGCTTCAGGTACTTCAGCAGCTGCGACATCAGCCGCACCTCGTGCGGCGCGACGCGTTGCACGATGTGATGCGCGCGCAACTCGGACGGATGGCCGAGGCCGGCTGCCTGCACGAGTTCCTGCAGCGCATGCAGCGTGTTGCGATGGAAGTTGTACACGCGCTCGGCCTTGTCCGGCACGACGATCGCGCGCTGGCGCACCGGGTCCTGCGTCGCGACGCCGGTCGGGCAGCGGTCGGTGTGGCAATGCTGCGCCTGGATGCAGCCGACCGCGAACATGAAGCCGCGCGCCGAATTCACCCAGTCCGCGCCGATCGCGAGCGTGCGCGCGATGTCGAACGCGGTGATGATCTTGCCGCTCGCGCCGATCTTCACGCGGTCGCGCACGCCGATCCCGACGAGCGTGTTGTGCACCAGCAGCAGCCCCTCCTGCAGCGGCACGCCGACATGATCGGTGAATTCGAGCGGGGCCGCGCCGGTGCCGCCTTCCGCGCCGTCGACGACGATGAAGTCCGGCACGATGCCGGTCTCGATCATCGCCTTCGCGATCCCGAAGAATTCCCACGGATGGCCGATGCACAGCTTGAAGCCGGTCGGCTTGCCGCCCGACAGCGTGCGCAGCCGCTCGACGAATTCGAGCAGCCCGCGCGGCGTCGAAAACTCGGAGTGCGTCGCGGGCGAGATGCAGTCCTTGCCCATCGGCACGCCGCGCGTCTCGGCGATTTCGGGCGTGATCTTCGCGGCCGGCAGCACGCCGCCGTGGCCCGGCTTCGCACCCTGCGACAGCTTGATCTCGATCATCTTGACCTGCGGATCCGCGGCCTGCTTCGCGAACTTGTCCGGGTTGAACGTGCCGTCGTCGTTGCGGCAGCCGAAGTAGCCGGACGCGATTTCCCAGATGATGTCGCCGCCGTGCTCGCGGTGGTACTTCGACAGCGAGCCTTCGCCGGTGTCGTGCGCGAACCCGCCTTTCTTCGCGCCGAGGTTCAGCGAGCGGATCGCGTTCGCGGACAGCGAGCCGAAGCTCATCGCCGAGATGTTGAAGATCGAGATGTCGTACGGCTGCGCGCGGGTCGCGCCGACCCGGATGCGGAAGTCGTGGTTCGGCAGCTTCGTCGGCGCGAGCGAATGGCTGATCCATTCGTGCGCGACGGATTTCACGTTCAGTTCGGTGCCGTACGGGCGGTTGTCCGCGACGTTCTTCGCGCGCTGGTAGACGAGGCTGCGCTGCGCGCGCGAGAACGGTTTCTCGTCGGTGTCGTCCTCGACGAAATACTGGCGGATCTCGGGGCGGATGAACTCGAACAGGAAGCGGAAGTGGCCCCAGAGCGGGTAGTTGCGCAGGATCGCGTGGCGGTCCTGGTTCAGGTCGTACAGGCCGACCGCGACGAGGGCGACGGGGATGATGATCCACAGCCACGAAAGCACGTGGATCGACGCGAGGGCGGCCGCCGCGACGAGCAGCAGCACGGCACACCACATCGCGAGGTAGCGTCGAGAAAGCATGGGGACTCCGTAAGAATCTGAAATGCCGCCATGCGTGCGCTGCGAGGGCGGCGCGCCGGCCGCGACGGAATCGTGTTCCGCCGGGCGCGGCGTGCCGCAAGTCTAAACCGAATGGATGTCAGCGTGCTTCGGCGAGCGCGCTTGCGTGGCCCGCCGCAGGTGCCGGCGCCGCCTGGCCGGGCTGGCCAGTGGCTGCGAACTCGATGATGCCGCCGCCGAGGCAGATCTCGCCGTCGTACAGCACGGCCGACTGGCCGGGCGTGACCGCCCATTGCGCGTCGTCGAACGCGAGCGAGAAGCGTCCGCCGTCGGCCCGATCGAACGCGGCCCGACCGAACGCGCATGCCGCGTCGGCCTGCCGGTAGCGCGTCTTCGCGCCGCACGCGAAGCCTTCGGCCGGCGGCTCGCCCGCGACCCAGCTTACGTTGCCGGCGACGAGCTCGCGCGACAGCAGCCACGGATGGTCGTGGCCCTGCACGACGTACAGCGTGTTCGACGCAATGTCCTTCGCGGCGACGAACCACGGGTCGCCGTTGCCGTCCTTGCTGCCGCCGAGGCCGATGCCCTTGCGCTGGCCGAACGTGTAGAACGCGAGACCGATGTGCTCGCCGACCACCTTGCCGTCCGGCGTCTTCATCGGGCCCGGTTTCGTCGGAAGATAGCGGTTCAGGAAATCGCGGAACGGCCGTTCGCCGATGAAGCAGATGCCGGTCGAATCCTTCTTCTTCGCATTCGGCAGGCCGATCTGCGCGGCGATCTCGCGCACCTTCGTCTTCGGGATCTCGCCGAGCGGGAACATCGTCTTCGACAACTGCGCCTGGTTCAGCCGGTGCAGGAAGTACGACTGGTCTTTCGTATGATCGAACGCCTTCAGCAGCTCGAAGCGGCCGTCGCGTTCGCGCACGCGCGCGTAGTGGCCGGTCGCGATCATTTCCGCGTCGAGCGACATCGCGTGGTCGAGGAACGCCTTGAACTTGATCTCGGCGTTGCACAGCACGTCCGGGTTCGGCGTGCGGCCGGCCGAGTATTCGCGCAGGAATTCGGCGAACACGCGGTCCTTGTATTCGGCCGCGAAGTTCACCGCTTCGACGTCGATGCCGATCAGGTCGGCGACCGACACCACGTCGATCCAGTCCTGGCGCGTCGAGCAGTATTCGCCGTCGTCGTCGTCTTCCCAGTTCTTCATGAACAGGCCGACCACGTCGTAGCCCTGTTCCTTCAGCAGCCACGCGGTCACCGACGAATCGACGCCGCCCGACATGCCCACCACTACACGGCGCTTGCTCATTTGCCTACCGCCTGACGGTCGAATGCTTCCGGACGCGGCGCGACCGAATGCGTGTGCACGAAATCGAGCGGAATGCGCCGCCCGGCGAGATAGTCGTCGACGCAGCGCATCACCGCGGGCGAGCGGTGGCGCTCGCTGCACGCGCGCAGTTCGTCGGCGCTCATCCACAGCGTGCGGACGATGCCGTCGTCGAGCACGTGGTTCGGCAGCGGCTCGCCGGCCGTGCCGCAGAACGTGAAGCGCAGGTAGGTCGCGCCGGCACTGCCCGGGCGGTCGTAGTGGGCGAGATAGACGCCGACGAGCGCGTCGGGCGTAAACGGATGCGCGGTTTCCTCGAGCGTCTCGCGGATCACGGCGTCGGCGAGCGTCTCGCCGGCCTCGAGATGGCCGGCCGGCTGATTGATGCGCAGGCCCGTCGAGGTTTCTTCCTCGATCATGAGGAAGCGGCCGGCGCGCTCGACGAGCGCCGCGACGGTCACATGCGGGGTCCAGATTTCGGGTTTCATGGTTCGGCATTTTACCGGTTGCGCCCGGAGGCTGCCGGCCATCTGGTTAGACGAATCCGACCCCCGAACGCTCGTGCGCGGAGCGCGGGTGCGCTGCATTCGTCGCGACACGCGCGTACGGCGCGGCCTGCGTCGGGCAGGGGCGACCGCCCCGACACGCTCGAGCGCCTCGGCCGCGCCGTTCAGCGGCGACCGGCTCGCGACACGCGGAGGTCGCGTCGGC
This sequence comes from Burkholderia sp. SR8, assembly GCF_052851275.1. Classification (NCBI taxonomy): domain Bacteria; kingdom Pseudomonadati; phylum Pseudomonadota; class Betaproteobacteria; order Burkholderiales; family Burkholderiaceae; genus Burkholderia; species Burkholderia sp. SR8. Next base: position 188,591 of record NZ_JAULUC010000005.1, on the reverse strand, counting down.
GGGGGGGCGAGCGCACGGCGTCGGCGAAACGCGTCCGTGTGCCGGGGACACCTTGTCGGCGCGGCGACCTGCCGGCGTGTGTCGCGCGGTTGGCGACCTGCGTAACGGGCTGGTGCGGCCCGAGCAGGATCAGCCGCCGTTTTTCACGGCGCGACGATCCGCGCGACACACTCGGCGATCGTGTCCCGCACGCGCACGATCGCCGGATCGCGCTGCGTGCTGGTCCGCCAGCCGATCTCGACCGGATAGCGCGGCAACTCGAGCGGGCACGCGAGCGCTCGCAGCGACGTCGCATCCGCGATCGCGCGGGCCGCGTGCGCCGGAATCGTCGCCACCGCGCCGGAACCGGCGAGCAGGTACGGCAGCGCCGCGAAGTGCGTGGTCGATGCCGCGACGCGCCGCTTGTGGCCGAGCGCGGCGAGCGCGTCGTCGACGATTCCGATCACGCCGCCCGACGACACGAGCAGATGGTCGCGCGCGAGGAAATCGGCGAGCCCGAGCGTGCGCGGCGCGCGCGCCGGGCCGGACGGGTCGAGCAGGCACGCGTAGCCGCCGGTTGCGACCGCGCGCCGGCTGAGCCCGCTCGCCGAGAACCCGCCCGACGCGATCGCGAGGTCGACGCCGTGCCGCAGCAGCGCGTCGCCGGCGATCCCGCTGTGGGTCTGCCGGAAGATCAGCCGGATGCCGGCGGCTTCGCGCGCGACCGCGTCGATCAGCGCGCGGCCGAGCGCGATCTCGAAGTCGTCCGACAGCCCGATCGAGATCGTGCGGCCGATCCGCTCGCCGCCGTCGGCCGCGATCGCGAGGCTTTCGCGGCAGCGGTCCAGCGCATCGGACAGGATCGGCTTCAGTTCGTCCGCGCGCGGCGTCGGCGCGAGCCCGCGGCCGGTGCGCGCGAACAGCGGATCGGCGTAGATCGCGCGCAGCCGCGCGAGCGCCGCGCTGACCGCCGACTGCGTGAGGCCGAGCCGCAGCGCCGCGCGGCTCGCGCCGCCTTCCTCGTACAGCGCCTCGAACACCTTCAGCAGGTTCAGGTCGAGCCCGGCGATATCATCCGCATTCATGTCAGTTATCGTTGTATCGATTTGATCGATGAAATGATATCGACAAAGATGGCGTCATCCCACTCATCACCTTTACCGGAGACGCCTTCATGTCCACGTCAGTCATCGCCGCGCTGCAGATCGGCGCATCGCCCGCCGGCACGCGCGCCACGCTCGATACGATCCTCGGCTACGAAACCGCGATCCGCGACAGCGGTGCGTCGCTCGTCGTGCTGCCCGAGGCCGTGCTCGGCGGCTATCCGAAAGGCGAGATCTTCGGCACGCGGCTCGGCTACCGGTTGCCCGAGGGCCGCGACGCGTATGCGCGCTACGCCGCGCAGGCGATCGACGTGCCGGGGCCGGAAACCGACGAACTGGCCGCGCTGTCGCAGCGCACCGGCGCAAGCCTCGTGGTCGGCGTGATCGAGCGCGGCGGCAGCACGCTGTACTGCACGGCGCTGTTCTTCGATCCGCGCGACGGGCTCGTCGCGAAGCACCGCAAGCTGATGCCGACCGGCACCGAGCGGCTGATCTGGGGGCAGGGCGACGGCTCGACGCTGCCCGTCGTCGACACGGCCGCCGGCCGCGCGGGCGCCGCGATCTGCTGGGAGAACCACATGCCGCTGCTGCGCTGCGCGATGTATGCGAAAGGCGTGCAGATCTGGTGCGCACCGACGGTCGACGAGCGCGACCTGTGGCAAAGCTCGATGCGGCACATCGCGCACGAGGGGCGCTGCTTCGTCGTAAGCGCGTGCCAGGTGCAGCCGTCGCCGCGCGCGCTCGGCATCGACGTGCCGGGCTGGGAGCCGGAGCGGCCGCTGATCCGCGGCGGCAGCGTGATCGTCGGGCCGCTCGGCGACCTGCTGACGGAGCCGCTCGTCGGCGAGGCCGGGCTCGTGACCGCGCGCATCGACACCGACGAACTCGTGCGTGCGCGTTACGACTTCGACGTCGTCGGACACTATGCGCGCGCCGACGTGTTTTCGCTGCACGTCGACGAGCGGCCGAAGCGGTCGGTGGTGTTCGAGGCTTGACGGGTGCGGCCGGGGCGCGGGCGGCCCGGTATGCGCATCGCGGCGGGGTGGCCAGGTGACGGGCCAGCGCCTGACGGGCGCCCACGGAGCGGGGTGGCGAGGTGGCGATGTGGCGGAGCGGCTAGGTGGCGAGGTCCCGAGAACGCGAGGCGATGTGGCGGTGTGGCGGTGCGGCGAGTTGGCAAGGTCGCGGGGCGGCGCGATCGCAAGGTGACGAGGTGAGTTGACGAGGTAATGGGGCGGCAGCGCGGCATGCGGCGAGCCGCCGTCGTCGCCGCCCGCATCAGCGCATCGGCGCTTCCGCGATCCGCATGTAGTCGGCGATCCGGCGGCCTTCCATGTCCGGAAACTGCTCGTGCACGGTGATGTCGCCCATCCGCGCGATGTCGAACGTGCGGAAGTCGTCGCGCAGCTCGCACCACGCGCCGATCGTCCAGCGGCCGCCCCAGTACACGAGCCCGAGCGGCCACACGCGGCGCTTCGTGTGCGCGCCGAGCCGGTCGCGATAGTCGAAGCTGACGATGTGGCGCGTGTCGACCGCCTGGTGGATCGCGTCGACCTTCGCGCAGAACGTCTCGTCGATATGGAACGACGGCGCGAACACCGGCAGCCGATCGAGCGCCGTGCGCTTGTCGGCCGGCATCGCCGACGCGATCTTCGCGAGCGCCGAACGCGCGCCGCCCGCGAAGCGCGCGCCGCCCCAGGTCTCGAGCATCCGCGCGCCGACCGCGAGCGCGGCGAGCTCCTCGGCCGTGAACGTGAGCGGCGGCAGGCTCGCATTGCGGTTCAGCCGATAGCCGATGCCGGCTTCGCCTTCGATCGGCACCCCTGACAGTTGCAGGTCGCGGACGTCGCGATACACGGTGCGCGGCGACACCGACAGCCAGTCGGCGAGCTGCTGCGCGGTCGTGAGGCGACGCCCGCGCAGCAGCTCGGCGATCTGGAACAGGCGGTCGGCACGGCGCGTCATGGCTGCACCTCGACTCCAACGGCGACGGGAACTTCGCGATGATAGCGCCGCGCCGGCCCGGTCGTCGGTGCGCTCAGTGGCATTTCGGCGCGTGCAGCCCGACGCGGTTGCCTTCGGTATCGATCAGGTAGCCGATGTAGCCGTAGTTGTTCGGCAGCTCGACGACCGAGCCCTGCACGATGCCGCCCGCGCGCTTCGCGCGCTCCAGCGCCGCGACGACCGATTCGCCGGCGTTCAGGTACACCAGCACGCCGTTCGCGCTCGGCTTCATCTGCTGCGGATCGAACACGATGCTGCCGCCCGTGCTCGACGCTTCGTGATCGAACATCGCCATCGGTACGCCGCCGATCACTTCGCGCTGCAGCGTGGTCTGCAGCACGGTTTCGTAGAAACGGATCGCCCGGTCGAAATCGAGGGACGGGATGTCGAACCACGCGATCGCACGTTCGAGGGTTGCGGTTGCAGTTGCGGACGTCATGACGCGCTCCTTGTTGTCGGATTCTTCTTGATGGAAACCAGCCTTGCATTGCGCCGGGATTGCAGTGTGAGCGCGGGCTGCTGACAGCGTGCTGTCAGTAGTGATGGCGGTGCTGACAAAAGGCGGCGTCAGGGGCGTCCGGGGCACCGGAGGCGGGCGCGCGGGCGGCGGCGCGCAGCGGGGCGGATCGACGCCGCCCGCGCGGCAACGCATGCATCGGTGCCGCGCAAAGCACGACGCCCGGCGGATGCCGGGCGTCGTCAGGATGTCGGCAGGCGGCCGCAGCGGCCGGTGCGACGAGGGGAGGGGCGAGGTCCGCGCGTCAGGCGTCGCCTTCCGGCGCGGCCGGCCGTGCCTTCACGCTGCCGGCGATCAGGTCGAAGCGGAACAGCCGGCATTCGAGCGCGCCGTTGAACAGCGGCGTCTTCGCCGATTCGCGCAGGCGCAGCTGGCCCGGCAGCGACCGGTCGGACGTCAGCAGGAACGCCTGCCAGCCCGTGAAGCGCTGCTTGAGCGCATCGCCGAGCGCGTTGAAGAACTCGCTGTCCGGCGCGTCGGTGTGCGTGCGGCGGAACGCGTCTTCGTTGCCGCGGTTGCGGCCGGTCTCGCGCACCTCGCCGCGCGCGCTGCGGCCGCGCACTTCGATCCGCTCGCCGTACGGCGGGTTCGCGAGGATGATGCCGGGGCCGTCGCACGGCGGCGTCATCCCGCGCGCGTCGACCTGCTTCAGCCACACCGACGGCACGCCCGCGCGCTCGAGGTTCGCGCGCGCCTTCTCGAGCATGTCGCCGGAGATGTCGCTGCCGTACACGCCGAGTGCCTCGCCGCGCTTGCCGCGCGCCGCGCGTTTCGCGTCGAGTGCCGGCACCTTCAGGCCCTGCCACGCGGTGATGTCGTACTGCTTGAGCTTTTCGAAGCCGAAACGGCGCTCGACGCCCGGCGCGACGCCGAGCGCGATCTGCGCGGCTTCCGCGAGGAACGTGCCGCTGCCGCACATCGGGTCGTACAGCGGCGTGCCGGGCGTCCAGCCGGTCAGGCGCAGGATGCCGGCCGCGAGGTTCTCGCGCAGCGGTGCCGCGCCCTTGTCGAGGCGCCAGCCGCGCTTGAACAGCGGCTCGCCCGACGTATCGAGGTACAGCGTGCAGTCGGTGGCCGTCAGGAACGCGAACACGCGTACGTCGGGCGCGCCGGTGTCGATGCTCGGCCGCGCGCCGGTCTTGTCGCGCATCCGGTCGCAGATCGCGTCCTTCACGCGCAGCGTCGTGAATTCGAGGCTCTTCAACGGCGACTTGATCGCGGTGATGTCGATGCGCAGCGTCTGCGTCGACGCGAACCAGCGTTCCCACGGCTGCTCGAGCGCGAGCGCGTAGACGTCCTGTTCGTTGCGGTACGGACGCTGCGCGATCTTCAGCAGGATCCGGCTCGCAATGCGCGAATGGAGGTTCGCGGCCATGCCGGCGGCCCAGCCGCCGCGGAAATGCACGCCGCCCGGCACCTGCGCGCCCGCGGTGAACGGCGCGCCGTCCAGATGACGGCCGGCGATCTCGGCCAGCTCGGCGGCAAGCGCCGCTTCGAGGCCGCGCGGGCAGGGAGCGAAGAATTCGTACAGGGTGGGCGAGGACATAAGGCGGGTGAGGACGTGCAAAAGTCCACTATTGTACGCGGCGCGGGCGGCCGGGGCCGGCGTTGCGTCCGATTCGGATTACGGCGCTCGCGTGCGCGGCGGCGCCCGCCGGCGGCGCGGCCCGCGCGGCGGCACCTCGGGAACGCTGCCGCGCTGCCGCTACACGGTCAGTGCGAGCCCGTCTGGCCGGCCCGGGCCGCCGTCGCGCCGGCCGGCCAGAACAGCGCGGACGGCTTCGACAGCACCGTGCGGACGATCGCGCCGACCAGCGCGCGCACCTTGGTGCGGCGCAGGCTGCGCGAGCGCACGGCCATCGTGAACGCGAGCGCGAAGCTCACCAGCACGTTGAGGATCGCCATGCTCAGCACGCCCGCGCAGGCCCACCACAGCTCGGGCGTGCTCAGCGCATCCTTGCCGAGCACGCCGAGCGCGATCCCGATCGAGCCGGCCGACAGCGTCACGTGCCGCACTTCGAACGGAAACAGGAACACGGTGACGATCGCCGGGATCAGGCCGAGCATCAGGCCCAGACCGACGTTGGCGACCACCCCGGCGACGTTCGAGCGGCAGAAGTGCGCGAACTTCGCGGCGCCGGCCGCGCCGAGCGTGAGCCGCAGCCGGCGGTTGTACGCGAGCGCGTCGCCGACCCGGTGCAGCACGAACCAGTTGTCGGCCCAGCCCGCGAGCAGGCTCGACGCCCACAGCAGCACGCCCGTGAGCGCCGCGTAGAACGGCGTCGGGCCCAGCAGCGAGAACGAGTGCAGCGTCGCGTGCGCCTTTTGCGCCGAGATCAGGTTCGCGTGCAGCAGGTTGCTCGCGAACAGCTGCACGAGCAGGCACACGGGCAGCACGACCAGCACGTTGCCGGAGATCGCCGCGGCCTGCGTGCGGATCAGCGCGATCACCGACGCGACGAACGCCTTCACGCCTTCGTCGTGACCGGTGTCGTCGAGCTCGCGTGCGAGCGTCGGCGCGGTCATCGCCGGCTGCTTCGTCGCGAGCGTGAAGTGCAGGAAGTGCATCAGCATGAAGCTCGCCGCGTAATTGACGCCCGCGAGCAGTCCTTCGAGCATCGACTGCAGGTGCGCGCCCGTGATCGCGAACTTCACGCACACGGTCGCGACGGTGACGAGACCGCCGCCGGCCGCCATCCGCAGCATCTTCAGGTACTCGGCGCGGCCGCGCGAGATGTAGTGCTCGCCGGTGTCCGCGTTGGTCTCGACGAGCTTGCGCGCGAACAGCGAGAAATTGCTGCGCACGAGGTGCGACACGCTCTGGCTGTTCTGGTTCGCGTCGACGAGCTCGGCCGTCAGGCGCGCCATCCCGCGCAGGTCGTCGCGTGCCATCCACGCGTTCAGCAGCATTTCCGCGCGCAGGATGCGCATGCGCATCCGTTCGACCTGGAACACGATGTCGACCGACACGCCGTTGCGGTACAGGTGCGCGAACACGTCGTCGACCGCGATCCGGCATTCGTCGAGCAGCACGCGCAGGTAGTTCACTTCGTGCAGCAGCTTGCTCGGATCGCCGCCGTCCTCGACGGCCGCGTGCGCGGTCTCGACCGCGAGCATCGCGCGCGTGAGGCGGTAGAACGGCTGCGTTTCGAGCGGCTTGCGCGCGTCGTCGTCGGACAGGCGGCTGCGTACCGTCTGCGACAGGCCCGTCGAGCTGATCTGGCAGGTCAGGTTGTGCAGCGCGGCCAGCAGGTCGCGCGAGAACGAGCCTGGCTCGTGGCGTTCCTCGTCGGTGACGTCGAACGCGATCAGCTCCGCGAGGCGCGCGAGCAGGTCGTCGGGCAGCGCGTCGATCCATTGCGCGTCTTCCGGCGCGGGGAACATCAGCGTGAACAGCGCCGTCAGTTCGCGGCGGTTCGGCGCGGGCGGGATCAGCGACGAGTCGATCCGCTCGAACAGCGCGCCGAAGAAGCCCGAATGCACCGGCATCCCGGCGTCGCACAGCAGCGAGATGCCGTCGCACTCGCGCAGGATGCCGCGCAGGATGCGCGCCGCGTGCGACTTCCACGCGGGATTGCGGTCGAGCACGTGGAACAGGTAGCGCAACCGCGCGTGTGCCGGATACGCGCGCGTGTCGGCGTCGCGTTCGGCCGGCGTGTCGTGCGCGGCCTGCATCGCGCCGTTGCGGCGCAGCCAGTGCGCGAGCTCGATCAGCCATTCGCTGCGCTCGGCGTACGACGCGTCCGCGTCGGCATGCGCGAGCAGCGCATCGAGCTGGTGGCCGGCATTGCGCGACGCGCGCCACTTCTTGATCAGGGTCGTCAGGGAACGAAACATAAACGGAATAGCGAAAGCCCTGGACGGGCGGGTTCGGGATGCCGGCCGGGATGGCGGCGCGGCGCCGGGGAGAACGGTGACGCTGTCGGGTGGCCGGACGGTGCGCGGCGACCCGCGATGCGGCTGCCCCGACGCGGCGCTTGCGGACACGCATGCGCACCCCGGGAGACGCGGCGACCGGACCGGATTCGACGGGCGGATCGCCGCCGGCTGGCGCGCACGAACGCGGCACGAGCCGGAAAGTGCGTAGGATCGTCAATCGGGCGCGAAAACGCAAGCCGACCGTGTTGCCGGGCGCGGGTTCCGGCGGATTTTGACAAACAATGCAAAGCGGCCGTCCGGCCGATGGGGGCGGGCAGCTTCGGCGATGGCGATGGCAACGGCTGCGACTCCAGCTACGGCAACGACAACGGCAACGGCAACGGCAACGGCAACGGCAACGGCGGCATCGCTACGGCAGCTCGGCAACGGCAGCTCGGCAACGGCGACAACGGCGACAACGGCGACAACGGCGACAACGGCGACAACGGCGACAACGGCGACAACGGCGCGCACGCGTGAGCGGCGGTGCGCGTATGGGGTTCGCTGCCGACGGTCGTAATCGTCATCGGCGTCGCGGGGTCGGCTGCCGAATGCAGCCGCATGCACGAATGCGCGGGCGCTCGCCCGCGCACCACATGCTTACGCGCCGGACTTGCCCGTCGCGCCTGCGTCGCCGTCCGCCGTCGGATTCGCCGGGCAAGGCAAGACGGGCGCCAGGGCCGGTGCCTTGCCGGACACAGCCGACGTCGGCGTCGCAGCGCGCCGCGCGGCCATCGCGCGCACGCCGGACGCCGCTTGCGAGGCGATCACGTCGAGCGCGCGCCGGTGGCCGGCGACGAGCGCGTCGTAACCGTCGCCGACCGGTTCCGCGACGCTCGTGCGGCATGTCATCACCGCCTGCGTGCCGAGCGCGCGCACGCTCCACACCGCGTCGATCGCCGCGCGCTTGCCGGGCCACGACTCGAAGCGCTGCACGTTCACGCTGATCCGGTAGACGGGCACGCCGGCCGGATACGCGGAATTCGCGACGTCGATCGTGCCGAGCTGCGCGGCGAGATCGTCCGACAGCGCGCGGCGGATTTCGTCGGCGGGCGGCGCGGCCCAGCGCTCCTGCTCGAGCACGTCGACCTGCGCGGCGTTCTTCTGCACGACGAGCTGGTTCTTCGCGACCTGCTCGGGCACGCCGACGGACGGCACCTCGATCAGGAACGCGGGGTTGGCGGGCGCGCTGCGCACGGGTGCCGCCGCATCGGCCGGGCTCAGCGTATAGAACCGCGCGGGCGGCGAGCTGCACGCGGCGAGCGCGAGTGCAGCGACGACTGCCGCGCCGCTCGCGAGACCGTTCACGCGTGGGGTCGTCATTGTTGATCTCCTGGCTTGCCCTTGAGCAGCGATTCGGGGTGGCGCTCCAGATAGTCGGCGAGCGCATTGAGCGACTGCAGCGTGCGCGTGAGCTCCTTCAGCGCGCCGCGCACGTCCGACTGCAGCGGCGAATCCTGCTGCAGCGTCGCCTCGGCGGTCGAGAAGGTCTGCTTCGCGGCCGACAGCGTGTCGCGCGCTTCCGGCGCGACCTGCGTGTCGAGCTGCTTGAACAGCTTGTCGGCGTTCGACAGCGCGCTGTTCAGGTTCGCGCCGATCTGGTCGAACGGCACCTTGTCGAGCTTCTTCGCGATGTCGGCGACCTGCAGCTGCAACTCGTCGAGCGTGTTCGGCACGGTCGGCAGCTCGAGCGGCTGGCGTGCGGCGTCGATCTTCGCGGGCGGCGCCTTCGGGAAGAAGTCGAGCGCGACGTACAGCTGGCTCGTCAGCAGGTTGCCGGTGCGCAGCTGGCCGCGCAGCCCGTGCTGGACGAGTCGTTCGACGATCTCGCGGCGGGCCGGTTCGCCCTTGCTCTCGATCGTTTCGCGGAAGCGCCGGCCGAGCCGCTCCGGATACACGTTCATCGTGACCGGCATCAGGAAGTTCTTGGTCTTCGGATCGTAGTCGATGCCGATGTTCGTCACTTCGCCGAGCACGATGCCGCGGAAGTCGACCGGCGCGCCGACGGCGAGCCCGCGCAGCGACTGGTTGAAGTTCATCACGACCTGCAGCGGCTGACCGTCCGGTTCGCGCATCGCATCGCCTTCGTCCGAGCCGAGGCGGAACGTCGTGTTGTTCGGCGCGGGCGCGCCGGTGTCCTGGTTCGGCGGCGTCTGGAACGCGATGCCGCCGAGGATCACCGTCGCGAGCGACTGCGTGTTCAGCTTCAGGCCGCTCGAATCGAGCCGCAGGTCGACGCCGCTCGCCTGCCACCAGCGCGAGTTCAGGCCGACGTACTGGTCGTACGGCGCATTGACGAACACGTTGAACGTGACGCCGGTGCCGTCCTTGTCGAGCGAGAAGCCGACTACCTGGCCGACCTGCACGCGGCGGTAGTAGATCGGCGAGCCGATGTCGACGGAGCCGAGCGAATCGCCGCGCAGCACGTACTGCGTGCCTTTCTGGTCGCCGGTCACGGCCGGCGGCGACTCGAGGCCGGTGAAGTCGGTCTGCGTGTCCTGCCCGTGGCCGGCGTCGACGCCGATGTACGCGCCCGACAGCAACGTGCCGAGCCCCGACACGCCGGTCGCGCCGACGCGCGGCCGCACGATCCAGAAGCGCGAGCCCTTGACCGCGAAATCCTCGGCCTCCTTCTTCAGCTGGACCTGGACGAGCACGCGCGACAGGTCTTTCGACAGCTTGATCGTCTTGACCATGCCGATCTCGACGTCCTTGTACTTGACCTGCGTCTTGCCCGGCTCGAGCCCTTCCGCGCTGTGGAAGCTGATCGAGATTTCCGGGCCGCGCTCGCGCACCGACTTGATCACGAGGCCGATGCCGATCAGCGCGGCGATCAGCGGCACGAGCCAGACGAGCGACGGCAGCCAGCCGCTTTTCGTCGAGATGGCCGGATCGGGCGGCCGGGGCGCGTCGTGCTGCGGGCCTTGCGGACTATTCATGGTGTTTCCCTGAGGTTTCGACTGGATCCCAGATCAGGCGGGGATCGAACTGCATCGACGCGAGCATCGTCAGGATCACGACCGAGCCGAACGCGAGCGCGCCGGGGCCGGCCGTGATGACGGCGAGCGAACGGAAATGAACGAGCGCGACGGTCAGCGTCACGACGAAGATGTCGAGCATCGACCAGCGGCCGATCCGCTCGACGATCCGGTACAGCCGCGTGCGCTGCAGCGGCCGCCACGCGACGCGGCGCTGCGCGCTGGTCGCGAGGATCGTCAGCACGCCGAGCTTGAGCATCGGCACGAGAATGCTCGCGACGAACACGACGACCGCGAGCGGCCAGTCGCCGGACGTCCAGAAATAGATGACGCCGCTCATGATCGTGTCTTCCTGCGAACCGACGATCGACGACGTGCGCATGATCGGCAGCAGGTTCGCCGGAATGTACAGGATCGCGGCGGCGATCAGCAGCGCCCACGTGCGCATGATGCTGTTCGGCGTGCGGAAATGAAGCGCGCTGCCGCAGCGCGCGCAATGCGCATGCGGATGGTCGATCGTCTGCACGAGCCCGCAGGCGTGGCAACCGGCGTAGCCCTCGCGGGCGGCGGTGGGCATCGTCATCGGCGGGGCGCGTCCGGCAGCGGCACGGCCGGGTCGGGCGCGCGGCCGGCGCGCAGGTCGTCGGCGATGTCCCACAGCGTGCGCGGGTCGAACATCAGCACGACGGCGGTCATCAGCGTGAGCGCGCCGAATGCGAACAGCGCGGCATCGGGCACGACGCGGGCGAGGCTCACCATCTTCACGATCGTGACGACGATGCCGAGCATGAACACCTCGATCATTCCCCACGGCCGCACGAGCTGGATCGTGCGCAGCACGAGGTTCAGGCCCGGCGGCACGACGCCGCGCCGTATCGGCAGCAGCACGTACAGCAGCGCGGACATCTCGACGAGCGGGAACAGCACCGTCGAACAGAACACCATCACGCCGACGACCGCCATGTCCTGATGCCACAGCGCTTCGATCGCGCCGATCAGCGTCGTCTGCACGCGCGTGCCGTTCAGGTCCATTTCGAGGATGGGGAACGCCTGCGCGATGATGAACGTGACGAGCGCCGCGACCGCGAGCGCGCTGATGCGCTCGATCTGCGTGGTGCTGTTGCGGTAGAGCAGCGCGTCGCAGCGCGGGCAGCGCGCGATCTCGCGACCGCTCAGGCGCGGTTTATGCAACAGTGCGTCGCATTCGTGACAGGCAATCAGATCGTATCGTTGCATGGAAAAGGCGGTGTTGCGACGGCTGGGACACGCGTCGACGGGGCCGGAACCCGCGCCAATCTTACCAAAACGGCTTTTTGCACGTGTCAACGTTCGGTTACCGGGTGACCGGTCGGTAACGTGGCGTAAGGATGGCGGCCGGCTGACGCGCCTGTTCTGAGAGTCCGCGCCCGTCAAAAGGTTGCGGTAGCATGGCGCCCTTGACACGCGTCGGTCGAAGTTGCCGGCGCAGCCGTTCGCTCAACTGAGGATTCCACGATGGCATCGAATTCGCTGCCGGCCAGGCCGGTCCGTTACACGCAGACCGCGATCGCACTGCACTGGCTGATCGCGCTGCTGATCGTGTGCGCGTTCGCGCTCGGCTGGGTGATGACCGACATCCCCGGTTTCACGCCGACCAAGCTGAAGTACTTCTCGTGGCACAAGTGGATCGGCGTGACGGCGTTCGCGCTGGCCGCGGTGCGCGTGCTGTGGCGCGCGACCCACGCGGCGCCGGCGCTGCCGGGCAATACGCCCGCGTGGCAGCGGACGGCGTCGCACGGCGTGCACATCCTGCTGTACGTGCTGATGCTCGTGATTCCGGTCACCGGCTATCTGTACAGCTCGGCGTCGAACATTCCGGTCGTCTATCTCGGTATCGTGCCGCTGCCGCGCCTGATCGACCCCGATCCGGTGCTGAAGGAAACCTTGAAGACGCTGCACGTCACTTTGAATTACATTCTGCTTGCGCTCGTTTCGCTGCACGTGCTCGCGGCGCTCAAGCACCAGGTGTTGGACCGCGACGGCCTGCTGTCGCGCATGCTTCCCTTTGCCAAATGAAGGATCCCATGAAAGTGTCGCTCTCCCGCTCCATGCTGACCGCGTTCGCCGCGGTATCACTCGCCGCGTCGGCCGCGGCGCACGCCGACGTCGATCTCGCGAAGAGCAAGGTGTCGGCCGTGTCGAAGCAGATGAACGTGCCGACCGAAGGCGCATTCAAGAAGTTTTCCGCGCAGGTGAAGTTCGATCCGGCGAAGGCCGCGCAGGGCAGCGCGCAAATGACGATCGACGTCGCGAGCTTCGACCTCGGCGACAAGATGTACAACGACCAGGTCGCGGGCAAGGACTGGTTCGACGCGAAGGCGTACCCGCAGGCGACCTTCACGTCGTCGGCGATCGCACCGGCCGGCGGCAACAAGTACAACGTGACCGGCAAGCTGACGATCAAGGGCAAGTCCGAGACCGTCACGGTGCCCGTCACGGTCACGCAGAGCGGCGCGACGCAGACCTTCGACGGCGTGCTGCCGATCAAGCGCTCGGCATTCAACATCGGCACCGGCGAATGGAAGGACACGTCGATCGTCGCCGACGAAGTGCAGATCAAGTTCCATCTCGTCGCGACGAAGTAAGCGGCGGGCTGTCGCATCACCCGAATGCCGCGCGAGGGCGCGGCGCTGTTCCAAGGAGAAAGAGTTGAAAAAGCATCTGATCATCGCCGCGGGCGCGCTGGCCGCTTCGCTGTCGTTCTCGGCTTTCGCCGACAGCGCGACGTACCAGTTCGATCCGAGCCACACGTACCCGAGCTTCGAGGCCGACCACTTCGGCGGCCTGTCGGTCTGGCGCGGCAAGTTCGACAAGTCGAGCGGCACCGTGACGCTCGACCGCGCGGCGAAGACGGGTACGGTCGACGTGACGACCGACATCGCGTCGATCCACACGGGCAGCGCGAAGCTCGACGAGCACCTGCAGACGGCCGAGTTCTTCGATGCGGCCAAGTTCCCGCAGGCGAACTACAAGGGCACGATCAAGTTCGACGGCGACAAGCCGGTGTCGGTCGTCGGCAACCTGACGCTGCACGGCGTCACGAAGCCGCTGACGCTGAAGATCGATTCGCTCAAGTGCATGCCGCATCCGATGCTCAAGCGTGAAGTGTGCGGCGTCGACGCGGTCGGCGAATTCAGCCGCGACGATTTCGGCCTCGACTACGGCAAGCAGTACGGCTTCAAGATGAAGACCAAGCTGCTGATCACGGCCGAAGCGGTCAAGCAGCAGTAACGCACGCGGCCGCCCGGTCGCATGCCCGCCGCCGCGCTCCCTTTCCGGGGGGCGCGGCGGTTTTTTTTGCGCGCCTATAATCGTCGGCACAGCTTGCGAGCTTGCGGCGCGGGAACGGACGCGTCGGACACAACGTACAACGACAAGGAGATCGCCGATGCATGCCGTCACGCAGTCCAGCTCCGTAGCCTCGTCGCCGCGCGTGTGGCGCGCGGTGGTCGCCGCGTCGATCGGCAACGCGCTCGAATGGTTCGACCTCGTCGTCTACGGCTTCTTCGCGGTGACGATCTCGAAGCTGTTCTTCCCGGCCGGCAACGACACCGTGTCGCTGCTGCTCACGCTCGGCACCTTCGGCGTGTCGTTCTTCATGCGCCCGCTCGGCGCGATCGTGCTTGGCGCATACGCCGACCGCGCGGGCCGCAAGGCCGCGCTCACGCTGTCGATCCTGTTGATGATGGCGGGCACGCTGATCATCGCGGTGCTGCCGACGTACCAGACGATCGGCGTCGCCGCGCCGCTGATCCTTGTCGCCGCGCGGCTGATGCAGGGCTTCTCGGCCGGCGGCGAATTCGGCAGCGCCACCGCGTTCCTCGCCGAGCACGTGCCCGGCCGGCGCGGGTTCTTCGCGAGCTGGCAGGTCGCGAGCCAGGGGCTCACGACGCTGCTCGCGGCCGGCTTCGGCACCGTGCTGAACGCGCAGCTCACCGCCGGCCAGATGGCCGCGTGGGGCTGGCGCGTGCCGTTCTTCTTCGGGCTGCTGCTCGGGCCGGTCGCGTACTACATCCGCGCGAAGGTCGACGAGACGCCCGAATTCCTCGCGGCCGAAAGCACCGCGAGCCCGCTGCGCGACACGTTCGCCTCGCACAAGGCGCGGCTCGTCGCCGCGATGGGCGTGGTGGTGCTCGGCACCGTCGCGACCTATCTCGTGCTGTTCATGCCGACCTACGGCGTGAAGCAGCTCGGCCTCGCGCCATCGGCCGCGTTCGCGGCGATCCTCGTCGTCGGCGTGATCCAGATGGCGTTCGCGCCGCTCGTCGGCCACTGGTCGGATCGCTACGGCCGCGTGCGCGTGATGCTCGCGCCGGCCGTCGGCATCCTCGTGCTGATCTATCCGGCGTTCGCGTATCTGGTCGCGCATCCGGGCTTCGGCACGCTGATCGCGCTGCAGGTACTGCTCGCGTTCCTGATGACCGGCTATTTCGCGGCGCTGCCGGGGCTGCTGTCCGAAGTGTTTCCGGTGCAGACGCGCACGACCGGGATGTCGCTCGCGTACAACGTCGCGGTGACGATCTTCGGCGGCTTCGGGCCGTTCATCATCGCGTGGCTGATCCGCGCGACCGGGATGAAGACCGCCCCGAGCTTCTACCTGATGTTCGCGGCCGTGCTGAGTCTCGCGGCGCTGGTCGTGTTGCGCCGGCGGTTCGGGTTCCGGTGACGGCGCACGCATGAAAAAAGGCCGGCCCACGAGGGACCGGCCTTCCTGGATCCGCCGAAACGGCGCGGCGCTTAAACCTGCGCGCCGGCGTTCGGGTCGTCCGGATCGTGCGCGGTCTTCTTTTCCTTGATCAGGTCTTCGCGCTTGATGCCGAGCCACATCGCGAGCGAGCCCGCGACGAACACCGACGAGTAGATGCCGAACATGATGCCGACCGTCAGCGCGAGCGCGAAGTAGTGCAGCGTCGGGCCGCCGAAGAAGAACATCGACAGCACCATCATTTCCGTCGACGTGTGCGTGATGATCGTCCGCGACATCGTCGTCGTGATTGCGTGGTTGATCACTTCCTGCACGCTCATCTTGCGTTCGCGGCGGAACGTTTCGCGGATCCGGTCGAAGATGACGACCGACTCGTTGACCGAGTAGCCGAGCACCGCGAGGATCGCCGCGAGCACCGCCAGCGAGAACTCCCACTGGAAGAACGCGAAGAAGCCGAGAATGATCACGACGTCGTGCAGGTTGGCGATGATGCCGGCGACCGCGTACTTCCATTCGAAGCGGAACGACAGGTAGATCACGATGCCGATCACGACGCACGCGAGCGCGAGCAGACCGTCGGTCGCGAGCTCGCGGCCGACCTGCGGGCCGACGAACTCGACGCGTTGCAGCGTCACGTCGGGGCTCTGCGCCTTCAGCGCGGTCATCACCTGGTCGCTCTGCTGCGCGGACGTGAGGCCCTGCTTCAGCTGCAGGCGGATCAGCACGTTGCGCGACGTGCCGAAGTTCTGCACCTGCGCGTCGGCATAGCCGAGCTTGCCGAGCGTGTCGCGCACGGGCTCGAGCTGCGCGGCCTGCTGGTACTGGACCTCGATCACCGTGCCGCCGGTGAATTCGACGGACAGGTGCAGCCCGCGGTGGAACAGGAAGAACACGGCGGCGAGGAACGTGACCAGCGAGATCACGTTGAACACCAGCGCGTGCCGCATGAACGGAATGTCTTTACGGATGCGGAAAAATTCCATGGCTTCGTCTCCGGGGCCTTATTGGGTCGAGCCCGGTTTCTTCGGCGACACGCCTGGCTGCGCGCGGTTGCGCAGTTGCGGCTTGCCGGCGCGCGGCGCGTTGCCCTTCGCCGGTGCGGCGAGCTTCGCGGCGCGCGCGGTGTCGGTCGATTCGTCGGCCGCGTCGAACGCTGCGCCGGCGGCACCGGCTGCGGCGCCTTCCGGCTTCCACACCTGGCCGATCGCGAGCGACTTCAGCTTCTTGCGGCCGCCGTACCAGAGATTGACGATCCCGCGCGAGAAGAACACTGCGGAGAACATCGACGTCAGGATGCCGAGGCAGTGCACGATCGCGAATGCGCGAACCGGGCCCGAGCCGAACGCGAGCAGCGCGAGGCCGGCGATCAGCGTCGTGACGTTCGAGTCGAGAATCGTCGCCCACGCATGCGCGTAGCCGGACTGGATCGCGAGCTGCGGCGGCTGGCCGGCGCGCAGTTCTTCCCGCACGCGCTCGTTGATCAGCACGTTCGAGTCGATCGCCATGCCGAGCGCGAGCGCGATTGCCGCGATACCGGGCAGCGTCAGCGTCGCCTGCATCAGCGACAGCACCGCGACGAGCAGCAGCAGGTTCACCGACAGGCCGATCACCGAGATCACGCCGAACAGCATGTAGTACGCGACCATGAATACGGCAATCGCGCAGAAGCCCCAGATCACCGAGTGCACGCCCATCTTGATGTTGTCCGCGCCGAGGCTCGGGCCGATCGTGCGTTCCTCGATGATGTCCATCGGCGCCGCGAGCGAGCCGGCGCGCAGCAGCAGCGCGAGGTCGGCCGCGGCCTGCGGCGTCGGCTGGCCCGTGATCTGGAAGCGATCGCCGAGTTCGGACTGGATCGTCGCGACCGTCAGCACTTCGCCCTTGCCCTTCTCGAACAGCACCATCGCCATCGGCTTGCCGATGTTGTCGCGCGACACCGTGCGCACCGAGCGGCCGCCCGCCGAGTCGAGGCGGATGTTGACCGACGGACGCTGGTGTTCGTCGAAGCCGGCCGACGCGTCGATGATGCGGTCGCCGGTGAAGATCACGTCCTTCTTCAGCAGCACGGGCACCTGGTTGCCCTGCGTGAACAGCTCCTCGCCCGGCGGCACGGGATCGTTCGGGTTCGGGTGCGTGTTGATCGGGTCGGCGAGGCGCGCCTCGAGCGTCGCGGTGCGGCCGATGATGTCCTTCGCCTTCGCGGTGTCCTGCACGCCCGGCAGTTCGACGACGATGCGGTCGCTGCCTTGCTGCTGCAGGATCGGCTCGGACACGCCGAGTTCGTTCACGCGGTTGTGGAGGGTGGTCAGGTTCTGCTTGAGCGCGGCGTCTTCGACGGCCTTCTGCACGGCCGGCGTGAACGTGCCGACGACCTGCGTGCCGCCGCCGCCGGGCTGAGTCGCCCACTGCAGTTCGGTGATCGACGCGGCGAGCACCTTGCGGGCGTCCTCGGCCGTCTGCGCATCGCTGAAATTGACGACGACGGACTGGTCGACGCGGCTCACGCCGCCGTCGCGGATGTTCTTGTCACGCAGCAGCGTGCGGGCGTCGGACGCGTCGGAGTCGAGCTTCTTCGTGAGCGCGCCCGTCATGTCGACCTGGAGCAGGAAGTGGACACCGCCGCGCAGGTCGAGGCCGAGATACATCGGCAGCGCGTGCAGCGCGGTCAGCCAGCGCGGCGACGCGCTCTGCAGGTTCAGTGCGACGACGTACTGCGGATCGTTCGGGTCGGCGTTCAGCGACTTCTGCAGCAGGTCCTTGACGCGCAGCTGCGTATCGGTGTCCTTCAGGCGCACGCGGATGTTCGCGTTGGTCGCCGTGTTCTCGAACGTGATGTCGTCCGGCTTGATCTGCGCGGACGCGAGCGCGGATTCGACCTGGGTCAGCGTGGTCGAATCGAGCTTGACCGTGGCCTTGCCGCTCGACACCTGCACCGCCGGCGCTTCGCCGAAGAAGTTGGGCAATGTGTACAGAAGGCCGATGGCGAGCGCCACGACCATCACGACATATTTCCAGATTGGATAACGATTCATGAGGGGGCCGAACGGGTGGTTGGCGTGAAAGCGTCGCGTCCGGCGCCGCGGCGGCCCGCTCTCTCAGGCGGGCACGGCGCGGGGAGCCGGACGCTCGGTGAAAGCCTTACAGCGACTTGATCGTGCCCTTCGGCAGAATGGTCGTGACCGCGGCCTTCTGCACGGTGATTTCGGTGCCTTCGGCGATTTCGACGCCGATGTAGCCTTCGGTGACCTTCGTCACCTTGCCGACGAGGCCGCCGCTCGTGACGACTTCGTCGCCCTTCGCCATGGCCGCGAGCATGTTGCGGTGTTCCTTCTGGCGCTTCATCTGCGGACGGATCATGATGAAGTACAGCACCGCGAACATCAGGATGAGCGGCAGGAAGCTCATCAGGCTCGATTCGGCGCCACCGGCACCTTGCGCGAAGGCATTGGAAATGAACGGCACGTTGGTCTCTCCGTAGGGGAAGATCGAAAAATAAGCCGGTTATTCTACCACCGGCCCCATGCGCAAACGGCGCAGCAAATGCGCTTTCGGATCAAGCTGTTAAAGCGCGAACCGGCACCGTTGCAATGCATCTGGAAAGGCAATTGTAATGTTTGGCGATCACGACCGGTATCGCGACCGCTCAATTTAGTACTCGTCCTATGTGACGGGCAGCGGGCGGGCAGCCGTGCGGCTGGCGGCCCGTCAGTCGACGCCTGTCGCGCGATCCTCCGCGAAGCGCTGGCGGAACGCGTCGAACGTATGGGTCTCGATCGCGTCGCGAATCTCGCTCATCAGCTGCAGGTAGTAGTGCAGGTTGTGGATCGTGTTCAGCTGCGCGCCGAGGATTTCGCCGACGCGGTGCAGGTGATGCAGATAGCCGCGCGAGAAGTTCCGGCACGTGTAGCACGTGCAGCTCGCGTCGAGCGGCTTCAGCGAATTCTTGTGCGTCGCGTTGCGGATCTTCACGTCGCCGAAGCGCGTGAACAGCCACCCGTTGCGCGCGTTGCGGGTCGGCATCACGCAGTCGAACATGTCGATGCCGTTCGCGACGCCATCGACGAGGTCCTCCGGCGTGCCGACGCCCATCAGGTAGTGCGGCTTGTTGGCCGGCAGCTTCGGCCCGACGTGCCGCAGCACGCGCATCATGTCTTCCTTCGGCTCGCCGACCGACAGCCCGCCGATCGCGAGGCCGTGGAAGCCGAGCTCGGACAGGCCCGCGAGCGATTCGTCGCGCAGGTCCTCGAACATTCCGCCCTGCACGATCCCGAACAGCGCGTTCGGATTGCCGAGCCGGTCGAACTCGTCGAGCGAGCGCTTCGCCCAGCGCAGCGACATGCGCATCGAGTCGGCCGCCTCCTTGTGCGTGGTCGGCACGCCGTTGGTCGCGTACGGCGTGCATTCGTCGAACTGCATCACGATGTCGGAGTTCAGCACCTTCTGGATCTGCATCGACACTTCCGGCGACAGGAACAGCTTGTCGCCGTTGATCGGCGACGCGAACGTGACGCCGTCCTCGGTGATCTTGCGCAGGTCGCCGAGCGAGAACACCTGGAAGCCGCCCGAGTCGGTCAGGATCGGCTTGTTCCAGCCCATGAAGCCGTGCAGGCCGCCGTGCGCGTCGATCGTGTCGAGGCCGGGGCGCAGCCACAGGTGGAACGTGTTGCCGAGGATGATCTGGGCCTTGATCTCGTGCAGCTCGCGCGGCTGGATCGCCTTCACGGTGCCGTACGTGCCGACCGGCATGAAGATCGGCGTCTCGACCGTGCCGTGGTTGAGCTTCACGCGGCCGCGGCGGGCATGGCCGTCGGTCGTCAGCAGTTCGAATTCGAGCCCGTTCGCCGGGCGGTCCTGCACGGGGGCGTGCGCGTCGGCGTGCGCATGCGCGTGCGTATCGTGGGATGAACCTTCGGACATCGCGTCATTCTCCTTGCCACCGGAAAAAGCTTTGCATGGGACCGGAGTATGCGCTGAAGCGCTGACTCCGGATCGCAAGTCCGGCGCATGTTTGAAAGGCCGCCGGAAACCCGGCGGCGGGGAAAGCGGGTGCGCGCGAGCGTAGCGCGCGCAGCGTGAAAGCGGGGCGCAGCGGCCGCGCGGTGCGGCCGCCGTCGTCCGGGTGGTGCCGGCGGTGCGTGACGCGCTTACGCGCGCGGCGCCTCCGGCGTGTCGCGCCGCGTGAGCAGCATCGCGTCGCCGTAGCTGAAGAAGCGGTAGCGTTCGTCGATCGCGTGCCGGTAGGCGGCGCGGATCGTCTCGACGCCCGCGAACGCGGACACCAGCATCAGCAGCGTCGACTTCGGCAGGTGGAAGTTCGTGACGAGCCGGTCGACGACGCGGAAACGGTAGCCGGGCGTGATGAAGATGTCCGTTTCCGCCTGCGTCGCCGCGAGCGGGCGGCCCGCTTCGTCGGCGCTG
Organism: Burkholderia sp. SR8; assembly: GCF_052851275.1. NCBI lineage: Bacteria > Pseudomonadati > Pseudomonadota > Betaproteobacteria > Burkholderiales > Burkholderiaceae > Burkholderia > Burkholderia sp. SR8. The sequence goes on along the minus strand of NZ_JAULUC010000005.1, from coordinate 167,930 downwards.
CGCGCCGCGGCTTCGAGCGCGCGCATCGACGTCGTCCCGACCGCGATCACGTTGCCGCCGCGCGCGCGGGTCGCGGCGATCTTGTCGACGAGCGACTGCGGCAGGTCGTACCACTCGCTGTGCATCTTGTGCTCGGCGATGTTCTCGACGCGCACCGGCTGGAACGTGCCGGCGCCGACGTGCAGCGTCAGCGTCGCGCGCTCGACGCCCATCGCGTCGAGCTTCTCGAGCAGCGGCTGGTCGAAATGGAGGCCGGCCGTCGGCGCGGCGACCGCGCCCGGCTTGTTCGCGTAGACGGTCTGGTAGCGCGTCTCGTCGTTCGCGTCGGCGTCGTGCTCGATGTACGGCGGCAGCGGCAGGCGGCCGTGCTGCTCGATCAGCGTGAGGCACGGTTCCGGGAAGTGCAGCGTGAAGAACGGCTCGACGCGCTCGCCGACCGTCACGTCGAACGCATCGGCGAGGCGCAGCGTCGTGCCGGCGCCCGGCGACTTGCTCGCGCGGATCTGCGCGAGCGCCGTGTGGGTGCCGGTCACGCGCTCGATCAGCACCTCGATCCTGCCGCCGCTGGCCTTCTGGCCGAAGAACCGCGCCTTCAGCACCTTGGTATCGTTGAACACGAGCAGGTCGCCGCGCGCGATGCACGACGGCAGCTCGGTGAAGCGGCGGTCGACGAGACGTGCGGGCTCGACGGTGCCGTCGACCTCGAGCAGGCGGCTCGCGGTGCGGTCGGGCAGCGCGGTTTGCGCAATCAGCTCGGGTGGCAGATTGAAATCGAAATCGGAAAGCGTGAACATGCGGGCTGGTTCGAAACGGCCGGCGGGCGCCGCCGACAGGGCGGAAACGCGTAAATGGGGCGCGCGAGCCGCTATGATGGCGGGATGCGCGGCCTGGCCGGCGCCGTTCGTTCGGACGACGTGAAAGCCGCTATTGTACTTGCCTTGCGAAGCACCCAGACGATCCGATGCCCGTGTCACCCCGCCGTTCCTCCGCCGCCGTTGCCGATTCCGCCGATCCGTTCGACGCGGACGATGCCGCGTCGCCCGTGCAGCGCGAAGCGCCGCGCGGTGCGGCATCGCGTCGCGCGGGCCCGAAGCGCGGCGCCGACGGGCGGCTCGCGCAGCCGGCCGCGGCCGGCGTCGCAGCAGGCGCGGGCGGCGACGAGGCGCACGTAGAGGATGCAGCCGGCGCGTCCGGCACGAAGCGCAAGAAGAAGCCGGCCGCCGACAAACCGGTGAAGACCGCCGACAAGCTCGCGAAGCTCGGTCTCACGCGCTCGATCGATCTCGTGCTGCACCTGCCGATGCGCTACGAGGACGAAACCACGCTCACGCCGATCGGCGAACTGCTGCCGGGCGGCATCGCGCAGACCGAGGGCGTCGTGTTCGACAACGAGGTCGCGTACCGGCCGCGCCGCCAGCTCGTCGTGAAGATCCGCGACGACGACGGCGAGCAGCTGGTGCTGCGCTTCCTCAATTTCTACGGGTCGCAGGTCAAGCAGATGGCCGTCGGCCAGCGGCTGCGCGTGCGCGGCGACGTGCGCGGCGGCTTCTTCGGGATGGAGATGGTGCATCCGGCCGTGCGCGTCGTCGAAGCCGACGCACCGCTGCCGCAGGTGCTCACGCCCGTCTATCCGAGCACGGCCGGCGTGTCGCAGGCGTACCTGCGCAAGGCGATCGAGAACGCGGTCGAGCGCACGCCGCTGCCCGAGCTGCTGCCGCCCGAAATCGAGCGCGACTACCTGAAGCCGCTCGGTGTGCCGACGCTCGCGCAGGCCGTGCGGATCCTGCATCACCCGGGCGTCGATTCCGACGAAGCCGCGCTGATGGACGGCTCGCATCCGGCGTGGACGCGCATCAAGTTCGAGGAGCTGCTCGCGCAGCAGCTATCGCTCAAGCGCGCGCACGAGGAGCGCCGCACGCGCGCGGCGCCCGCGATGCCGCGCCGTACCGCGGCCGACGCCGATGCGCTGACCACGCGCCTGTACGCGGCGCTGCCGTTCACGCTGACGGGCGCGCAGTCGCGCGTGGTCGACGAGATCGCGCACGACCTCACGCTCCCGCACCCGATGCAGCGGCTGCTGCAGGGCGACGTCGGCAGCGGCAAGACGGTCGTCGCGGCGCTGGCCGCGACACAGGCGATCGATGCCGGCTACCAGGCCGCGCTGATGGCGCCGACCGAAATCCTCGCGGAACAGCACGCGCGCAAGCTGCGCGCGTGGCTCGAGCCGCTCGGCGTGTCGGTCGCGTGGCTCGCCGGCAGCCTGAAGGCGAAGGAGAAGCGCGCGGCGGTCGAGGCGGCGGCGCTCGGCACCGCGCAGCTCGTGATCGGCACGCACGCGATCATCCAGGACACCGTCGAGTTCGCGCGGCTCGGCCTCGTGATCGTCGACGAGCAGCACCGCTTCGGCGTCGAGCAGCGGCTCGCGCTGCGCGCGAAGGCGGCGAACGCGGCCAACGGCGCGCGCGACTTCCAGCCGCACCAGTTGATGATGTCGGCCACGCCGATTCCGCGCACGCTCGCGATGACGTACTACGCGGATCTCGAGGTGTCGACGATCGACGAACTGCCGCCGGGCCGCACGCCGGTGCTCACGCGCGTCGTCGGCGACGCGCGTCGCGACGAGGTGATCGCCCGCGTGCGCGAGGCCGCGCTGACCGGCCGCCAGGTGTACTGGGTGTGCCCGCTGATCGAGGAGAGCGAGACGCTGCAGCTGCAGACGGCTGTCGAAACCTACGAGACGCTGGCCGCGGCGCTGCCCGAGCTGAAGGTCGGGCTCGTGCACGGGCGGCTGTCGCCGGCCGACAAGGCGGCCGTGATGGACGCGTTCACGCGCAACGACGTGCAGCTGCTGGTCGCGACGACCGTGATCGAGGTCGGCGTCGACGTGCCGAACGCGTCGCTGATGGTGATCGAGCATGCGGAGCGCTTCGGCCTCGCGCAGCTGCATCAGTTGCGCGGCCGCGTCGGGCGCGGCACCGCGGCCTCCGTGTGCGTGCTGCTGTACAGCGGGCCGCTGTCGCTCACCGGCCGCGAGCGGCTGAAGACGATGCGCGAGACCACCGACGGTTTCGAGATCGCGCGGCGCGACCTCGAGATCCGCGGCCCCGGCGAATTCCTCGGCGCGCGGCAGTCGGGCGCGGCGATGCTGCGCTTCGCGAACCTCGAGACCGACGGCTGGCTGATCGACCCGGCCCGCGACGCGGCGGCGCGACTGATCGCCGCGTATCCGGACGTGGTCACGCAGCATCTCGCGCGCTGGCTCGGTGCGCGCGAGCAGTATCTGAAGGCGTGAGCGTGCATTCGGGGTCGGATTTAAATCGCCATTGCCCGCATATTCGACGTTGCGCGATGAAGAGAAACTTGGCGAACCGGGGCCAACGGGTGTATAAATTAAACCTATCGCCCGTATATCTCTGATTGACCCACAATGACCCTGACTGAACTGAAGTACATCGTCGCGGTCGCGCGCGAGCGGCATTTCGGCCGCGCGGCCGAAGCATGCTTCGTGAGCCAGCCGACGCTGTCGGTGGCGATCAAGAAGCTGGAAGACGAGCTCAACGTGCAGATTTTCGAGCGCGGCGCGAGCGAAGTGAGCGTGACGCCGATCGGCGACCAGATCGTCACGCAGGCGCAGCGCGTGCTCGAGCAGACGTTCGCGATCAAGGAGATCGCTAAGCAGGGCAAGGATCCGCTCGTCGGCCCGTTCCGCCTCGGCGTGATCTACACGATCGGGCCGTACCTGCTGCCGACGCTCGTCAAGCAGATGATCCAGCGTGTGCCGCAGATGCCGCTGATGCTGCAGGAAAACTACACGCTGAAGCTGCTCGAACTGCTGAAGCAGGGCGAGATCGACGCGGCGATCATGGCGCTCCCGTTCCCCGAAACCGGCCTGATGGTGCGGCCGCTGTACGACGAGCCGTTCGTCGTCGCGCTGCCGGCCGGCCACCCGTGGGAGAAGCGCGACGAGATCGATGCCGAGGACCTGAAGCAGGAGACCATGCTGCTGCTCGGCAACGGCCACTGCTTCCGCGATCACGTGCTCGGCGTGTGCCCGGAGCTGATGCGCTTCTCGCAGACGGCCGACGGCATCCAGAAGACCTTCGAGGGCTCGTCGCTCGAAACGATTCGCCACATGGTCGCGAGCGGCGTCGGCATCACGGTGCTGCCGCGGATGTCGGTCGCCGAGATCGGCCCGCGCGCGAACGGCCCCGACGCCGAGCTGCTGTCGTACGTGCCGTTCAACGAACCGGTGCCCGACCGCCGCGTCGTGCTCGTGTGGCGCAAGAGCTTCACGCGGATGCCCGCGATCGACGCGATCAGCGAGGCGATCGCCGCGTGCGAGCTGCCGGGCGTCGCGAAGCTCGACATGCCGGCGACGATGAACTGAGCCGCATGCGGCACGCATGCGGGCAACCGATGAACGGGGTCTTGCGACCCCGTTTATTTTTCCCTATCGCATAGATGTAATTTATCAAATTCACATATTTGATAGATGAAACTAGAATCTTCCACATGGATCGGCGTCACGGCGACAAGCGCGATCCGCGCGCTGAATGCAAGCGTCAAAGGAGGATGTCATGATGCGATCGGTATTGCAGCACGCGCAACGGAACATTCCGTCGCGCGACGAGGTCGTCAATCGTGCGAGGGCCGCGGTCCGCAGTCTTCGGCCGATTGCGTTCGCGTACCTGGCAGATCGTGTGTATGGCGGATGAGTGCCGCCGCACGCCGGTCGTGTGTTTCGCCGTTTCACCCGTCGTCCGGCCATGAGGGAGCGCTGCAGGTCCGAGGTCCGAAACCGCACGGAACGCCGCCCCCTGGCACCCCGTAGCACGACAGGAATCAACCTGTTCCGTTTCATCCCCCCGCAATGCTCCACGAACCGCGCCCGGCAAGTGGGGGCCCACGAGCAAGCAAAGGAGAAAAAGCATGTCGACCGAATCGAAATGTCCGTTCAACCATACGGCGGCCGGCGGCACGTCGAACAAGGACTGGTGGCCGAATCAGCTGAACCTCAACATCCTGCACCGGCATTCGGCGCTGTCCGATCCGATGGATCGGGATTTCGACTACGCGCAGGCGTTCAAGCAGCTCGACCTCGTGGCGGTGAAGCGCGACCTGCATGCGCTGATGACCACGTCGCAGGACTGGTGGCCCGCCGACTTCGGCCATTACGGCGGCCTGTTCATCCGGATGGCCTGGCACAGCGCCGGCACGTACCGGATCGCCGACGGCCGCGGTGGTGCGGGCGGCGGGCAGCAGCGCTTCGCGCCGCTGAACAGCTGGCCGGACAACGCGAACCTCGACAAGGCGCGCCGGCTGCTGTGGCCGATCAAGCAGAAGTACGGCCGCAACATCTCGTGGGCCGACCTGCTGATCCTGACCGGCAACGTCGCGCTCGAATCGATGGGTTTCAAGACCTTCGGCTACGCGGGCGGCCGTGCCGACACGTGGGAACCGGACGACGTCTACTGGGGCTCGGAAAAGATCTGGCTGGAACTGAGCGGCGGGCCGAACAGCCGCTACTCGGGCGACCGTGACCTCGAGAACCCGCTCGCGGCCGTGCAGATGGGCCTGATCTACGTGAACCCGGAAGGCCCGGACGGCAATCCCGACCCGGTCGCGGCGGCGCGCGACATCCGCGAGACGTTCGCGCGGATGGCGATGAACGACGAAGAAACGGTCGCGCTGATCGCCGGCGGCCACACGTTCGGCAAGACGCACGGCGCGGGCCCCGCATCGAACGTCGGTCCGGAGCCGGAAGCGGCGGGCATCGAGCAGCAGGGGCTCGGCTGGAACAGCACGTACGCATCGGGCAAGGGCCACGACGCGATCACGAGCGGCCTCGAAGTTACGTGGACGTCGACGCCGACGAAGTGGAGCAACGACTTCTTCAAGCACCTGTTCAGCTACGAATGGGAGCTGACGAAGAGCCCGGCCGGTGCGCACCAGTGGGTCGCGAAGGATGCCGACGCGGTGATTCCGGATGCGTTCGATCCGTCGAAGAAGCACCGTCCGACGATGCTGACGACCGACCTGTCGCTGCGCTTCGATCCGGCCTACGAGAAGATCTCGCGCCGCTTCTACGAGAACCCGGCCGAATTCGCCGACGCGTTCGCGCGCGCATGGTTCAAGCTCACGCACCGCGACATGGGGCCGCGTGCACGCTATCTCGGCCCGGAAGTGCCGGCCGAGGAACTGCTGTGGCAGGACCCGATCCCGGCCGTCGACCACGCGCTGATCGACGCTGCCGATGTCGCCGCGCTGAAGGCGAAGATCCTCGCGACGGGCCTGAGCGTGTCGCAGCTCGTGTCGACCGCATGGGCGTCGGCCTCGACGTTCCGCGGTTCGGACAAGCGCGGCGGCGCGAACGGCGCGCGCATTCGCCTCGCACCGCAGAAGGACTGGGAAGCGAACCAGCCGGCGGCGCTCGCGGCGGTGCTCGAGACGCTCGAAGGCGTGCAGAAGGCGTTCAACGATGCGCAGACGGGCGGCAAGAAGGTGTCGCTCGCCGACCTGATCGTGCTGGCCGGTGCGGCCGGCGTCGAGCAGGCTGCGAAGAACGCGGGCGTCGCGATCACGGTGCCGTTCGCGCCGGGCCGGATGGATGCATCGCAGGAGCAGACCGACGTCGACGCGATGGCCGTGCTCGAGCCGGTGGCGGACGGTTTCCGCAACTACCTGAAGAGCGCGTACAAGACGCCGGCCGAGGCGCTGCTGGTCGACAAGGCGCAGCTGCTGACGTTGACGGCGCCCGAGATGACCGTGCTGGTCGGCGGCCTGCGGGTGCTCGGCGCGAACGTCGGCGGCTCGAAGCATGGGGTGTTCACCGATCGTCCGGGCACGCTGTCGAACGACTTCTTCGCGAACCTGCTCGACATGCGTACGGAGTGGAAGCCGGTGTCGGGCGCGAACGACGTGTTCGAAGGGCGAGACCGTGCGACGGGCCAGGTGAAGTGGACCGGCACGCGTGTCGACCTGATCTTCGGCTCGCACTCGCAGCTGCGTGCGCTGGCCGAGGTGTACGGCAGCGCGGACGCGAACGAGAAGTTCGTGCGCGACTTCGTCGCGGCCTGGAACAAGGTGATGAACCTCGACCGCTTCGACCTCGCGTGAATGCGGTGACGCGCTAGCGCGGTCACGCTGCGACGTGAAACGGCCGGTCGCACGACCGGCCGTTTTTCTTCCGATCAACATCTTGTCGAAGGAGTCACGATCATGACGCAAATGTTGCTGAACATGCGCGCTGCGTACTCGCCGGCCGAGCTGGTGCGGCGCATCGTCGGCTTTGCGATCGTCCTCGGCGGTGCCGCCGAGCTGGTCGCGCAGGCACTGCACGCGCTCGCGCCGCTGGTTGCAGGTATCGGCGGCTGAGCGCACGGATTCGCTCGCCGCGCTAGACTGGCAAGTCGCGAACGGATGCCGCGCGTCGCGGCATGCGGATTGCTAGACGCATTTTCGCCGGTTCAACATTTCGAATGGGAGTCCCGAAGATGGCCAAGAAAGGCAACGCCACGCAGATCAACATCGGCATCAGCGACAAGGACCGCAAGAAGATCGCGGACGGCCTGTCGCGCCTGCTCGCCGATACGTTTTCGTTGTACCTGAAGACCCACAACTTCCACTGGAACGTCACGGGTCCGATGTTCAACACGCTGCACCTGATGTTCGAAGAGCAGTACAACGAACTGTGGCTCGCGGTCGACTCGGTCGCGGAGCGCATCCGCACGCTCGGCGTCGTCGCGCCGGGCACGTTCGCGGATTTCGCGAAGCTGTCGTCGGTGCCGGAAGCGAACGGCGTGCCGGCGGCCGAAGAGATGATCCGTCAACTCGTCGAAGGGCACGAGACGGTCGTGCGCACCGCGCGCGAAATCTTCCCGATCGCCGATGCGGCGAGCGACGAGCCGACCGCCGACCTGCTGACGCAGCGTCTGCAGACGCACGAAAAGACCGCGTGGATGCTGCGGTCGCTGCTCGCGTAAGTCTGGTGGGCCGGTCGCGCGTCGTGCGGCCGGTCGCAACCGGCGACCGGCGGGCGACCGGCCGGCGTTCTTGCCCGAACCGGGGCCGGTCGCCCGCATCGGCGTCGCATCCGCTTCGCACCGGCATCGATTGCCCGCCGACAGCGGTTGCATGCCGCTCACGCATCTGTCCCTTGATCGATCCGCATCGGCCGTCCGCCCGCCTGCAGCCGGCACGGCGGCCACAACGCGTGCCGCGACGCCCGGCCGCAGCGCGCCGCGACATGACGCGAACCGCCGCTCGGCTCTAAAATGCCGGGATTCTCTCCCCGGTGCTTCGCCATGCTTGCCCGCTTTCCCCTGTATCTGCGGCTCGTCCGGATGGACAAGCCGATCGGCAGCCTGCTGCTGCTGTGGCCGACCCTCAACGCGCTGTGGATCGCGTCCGACGGCCGTCCGCGCTGGCCGCTGCTCGTGATCTTCGCGCTCGGCACGCTGCTGATGCGCTCGGCCGGCTGCGCGATGAACGACTATGCGGACCGCGATTTCGACCGTCACGTGAAGCGGACGGCCGACCGGCCGCTGACGTCGGGCAAGATCCGCGCGTGGGAAGCCGTCGCGATCGCGGTGGTGCTGTCGTTCATCGCGTTCCTGCTGATCCTGCCGCTCAATACGCTGACGAAGGAGCTGTCGGTCGTCGCGCTGTTCGTCGCCGGCTCGTATCCGTTCATGAAGCGTTTCTTCGCGATTCCGCAGGCCTATCTCGGCATCGCGTTCGGCTTCGGCATCCCGATGGCGTTCGCGGCCGTGCAGGACACGGTGCCGGTGCTCGCGTGGGTGATGCTGGTCGCGAACATCTTCTGGTCGGTTGCGTACGACACCGAATACGCGATGGTCGATCGCGACGACGACATCAAGATCGGCATTCGCACGTCCGCGCTGACGTTCGGCCGCTTCGACGTCGCGGCCGTGATGGCGTGCTATGCGGTGACGCTCGGCATCTACGTGTGGATCGGCGTGACGCTCGGCTTCGGTCTCGCGTACTGGGCCGGCTGGGCCGCGGCCGTCGGCTGCGCGTTGTACCACTACACGCTGATCAAGGACCGCGAGCGGATGCCGTGCTTCGCGGCATTCCGGCACAACAACTGGCTCGGCGGCGTGCTGTTCGCCGGGATTGCCGCGCATTACCTGCTGGCCGGATCCGTCGGCAACTAAAGCGCACGCGCCACGCCGGCGCGCGATGCCAACAAAAAAGCGGCCGAGGCCGCTTTTTTGTTGCCGGTGCCGGAAGAGGCACCGCGCTGGTTGCCGCGCCTACGCGCGGCCGAGCTCGTCGCCCATTTCCTTCGCGCGTGCCTCGGCCGCGAGCGCGCCGCGTACGATCGCCTCCTTCACGCCCTGCGCGTCGAACGACGCGAGCGCCGCGGCCGTCGTGCCGCCCTTCGACGTCACGCGCTCGCGCAGCACGCTCGCCGGCTCGCCCGATTGCGCGGCGAGCTGCGCGGCGCCCGCGAACGTCGCGACCGCGAGCGCGCGGCCCTGCTCGTCGTTCATCCCGAGGCGGCGCGCGGCTTCCTGCAGCGCTTCGATGAAATAGAACACGTACGCCGGGCCGCTGCCCGAGATCGCCGTGACCGCATCGAGCTGCGCCTCGTCGTCGAACCAGACGATCTCGCCGACCGCGCCGAGCACGTTCGACGCGAGTTCGCGACCGGCCGCATCGACGCCCGGCAACGCGGCGAGGCCCGTCACGCCCATGCCGACCAGCGCGGGCGTGTTCGGCATCGTGCGCACCACGCGCGCGTAGTCGCCGAGCCAGCGCGCGAGGTCGGTGCCGCGGATGCCGGCCGCGATGCTGATCACGAGCTGCGACTTCAGGTGCGGCGCGAGCGCCTGCGCGACGTCCTTCAGCACTTGCGGCTTCACCGCGAGCACGATCGCGTCGTAGTCGGCGAGCGCCGCGTCGACCGCCGCGCCGGTGCGAATGCCGAATTGCTGCGCGGCGCGCGCGCGGACGTCCTCGTTGACGTCGATGGCGTACAGGCCGTCAGCGGCGACGCCGCGCTTGACGAGGCCGCCGATCAGGGCCGCGGCCATGTTGCCGCCGCCGATGAATGCGATTTTCATGATGTCGATTGAGCAAGTGGGTGAACGGAAAGGCGGAAAGCGGGTGGCGCTCAGTGCGAATAGTCGCGTGCGCCGAAGATCGCGGTGCCGACGCGCACGATCGTCGCGCCTTCGAGCACCGCGGCTTCGAGATCGGCGGACATGCCCATCGACAACGTGTCGAGCGGCAGCCCTTCGGCGCGCAAGGCGTCGAACAGTGTACGCAGCGCACGATGCGGCGCGCGCTGTGCGTCGAGGTCGCCGGCCGGCTCGGGAATCGCCATCAGCCCGCGCACGCGCAGCGTCGGCAGTGCGGCGACCGCGCGCGCGAGCTCGGCCACGTCGGCCGGCGCGACGCCGCTCTTCGACGCCTCGCCGCTGATGTTCACCTGCACGCACACGTTCAGCGGCGGCAGGTGCGCGGGGCGCTGTTCGGCGAGGCGCTGCGCGATCTTCAGCCGGTCGACCGAGTGGACCCAGTCGAAGCGTTCGGCGACCGCGCGCGTCTTGTTCGATTGCAGCGGCCCGATGAAATGCCATTCGAGACCGGCGCGCAGATCCGCGAGCGCGTCGATCTTGTCGATCGATTCCTGCACGTAGTTTTCGCCGAACGCGCGTTGTCCGGCCGCATGCGCGGCGCGCACGTCGTCGGCGGGAAAGGTTTTCGACACGGCAAGCAGCGAGACGGTGGCGGGATCGCGGCCCGCTGCGCGGGCGGCGTCGGCGATACGGCGGTGGACGGAGTCGAGACGGGCGGCGAAATCGGACATGACGGGCACGGAAGCAGGCACGGGAAGCGAGTACGGCGGCAAGTACGGTGACGAATGCGATGCCGGATGCGGCAACCGATGCGGCACGGCACGCGCCGCATCGACTTGCTCATTATACGGACGGTGCGCCGCGGGACCGGCCGGCCACCGGCGTCAGCCGTACAGCAGATGCTCGACCAGCTGGACCCAGTGCGCGACCGGAATCTGCGTGCCGCTCTGCAGGTGCGCGATGCAGCCGACGTTGCCGGACACGATCATCTGCGGTTCGAGCGCCTGCAGCTTCAGCAGCTTCTGCTTGCGCAGCCGGTACGACAGCGACGGCTGCGTCAGCGAATAGGTGCCGGCCGACCCGCAGCACAGGTGGCTGTCGGCTGGCAGCCGCACGTCGATGCCGAGCGTCTCGAGCAGGCGCTCGACCTTGCCGCGCGACTGCTGGCCGTGCTGCAGCGTGCACGGCGGGTGATATGCGACGGTATGGATCGCGCGGCGCCGTGCGAGCGTCGCGATCTCGGCCTCGAACGCGAGCAGCACGTCGGAGATGTCGCGCGTCAGCGCGACGATGCGCTGCGCCTTCTCCGCATAGGCCGGATCGTCGCGCAGCAGGTGCGCGTATTCGAGCACCGTCGCGCCGCAGCCCGATGCGTTCATCACGATCGCTTCGGCTCCTTGTTCGACGTGCGGCCACCACGCGTCGATGTTGCGGCGCGCATCGGCGAGCGCTTCGTCGTGATAGTTCAGATGCAGGCGGATCGCGCCGCAGCAGCCCGCGTCGGGCGCGACGATCGTCTCGACGCCGAGCGCGTCGAGCACGCGCGCGGTCGCGATGTTGATGTTCGGCAGCATCGACGGCTGCACGCAGCCGCCGAGCATCAGCATCTTGCGCGGGTGCGTGCGCTGCGGCCATTCGAGCAGCCGCGTGCGCGGCGGCACCTTGTCGCGCAGCCGCTTCGGCAGCAGCGGCCGCACGTGCTGGCCGAGCCGCATCAGCGGCGAGAACAGCGCCGCATTCGGCACGACGCTCGCGAGCACGCGGCGCATGAGCCGCTGCTGCGCCGGGCGCTCCACCTGCGCCTCGACGTGCTTGCGGCCGATCTCCACGAGCCGGCCGTACTGGACGCCGGACGGGCAGGTCGTCTCGCAGCTGCGGCACGTGAGGCAGCGATCGAGGTGCTGCTGCGTGCTGCGCGTGACGGGCGCGCCTTCGACCATCTGCTTGATCAGGTAGATGCGGCCGCGCGGGCCGTCGAGTTCGTCGCCGAGCAACTGGTAGGTCGGGCACGTCGCGGTGCAGAACCCGCAATGCACGCACTTGCGCAGGATCGCGTCGGCCTCGTCGCCGTCGGGCGTGTTGCGGATGAAATCGGCGAGGTTCGTTTGCATCGAGCCCTCAGAGATCGGGGTAAAGCCGGCCGCGATTGAAGATGCGCGCGGGATCGAACGCGCTCTTCAGCCCGCGGTGAATCTTCATCAGCGGTGCGGGCAGCGGCGTGAACACGCCCGCGCTGCGATCGTACGCTTCGCCCGCGCGGAACAGCGTCGCGTGGCCGCCGGCCTGCTTCGCGCTCATGCGTACCGTCTGCGCGTCGGCGTCGGTGATCCACCAGCGCTGCGCGCCGCCCCATTCCATCAGCTGGGTGCCGGGCAGGTGCATCGGTTCGGTGATCGACGGCAGCGACAGGCGCCACAGCGCGTAGCCGGGCGGGATGCCGTTGAAGAACGGATCGGTGTGCTCGCGCAGCCCGGCCCAGAAGCGCTCGGCCTCGACCGCGTCGACGACTTCGCCGCCGAGCAGCGTCTTCGCCGATTTCACCGCCGCCTCGGCGCCCGACAGCCGCAGCACAAGCGTGCCGTTGCGCCAGCCGCTCGCGCTGACGGGCAGCGGATGGCCGCCCCATTCGTTGAGCTTGCGCACCGCGTCGGTCGCGGTCATCTCGAACTTCAGCGTGACTTCGGCGACCGGTACCGGCAGCACCTTGATCGACAGGTCGAGCATCAGCCCGAGCGTACCGAGCGAGCCGGCCATCAGCCGCGACACGTCGTAGCCGGCGACGTTCTTCACGACCTGGCCGCCGAAGCGCAGCACTTCGCCGCGCCCGTTCATCAGCGTGACGCCGAGCACGAAATCGCGCGGCGCGCCGCAGGTCGCGCGGCGCGGGCCCGCGAGGCCGGCCGCGACGCAGCCGCCGACGGTGGCCGCGCGGCCGAAGTGCGGCGGCTCGAACGGCAGCATCTGGCCGCGTTCGGCGAGAACGGTTTCAAGCTGCGCGAGCGGCGTGCCCGCGCGGACCGTGACGACGAGTTCGGCCGGGTCGTACGACACGACGCCCTGAAATGCGCGCGTATCGAGTATTTCGCCGTCGAGCGCCTGCCCGTACCAGTCCTTCGTGCCGCCGCCGCGGATTCGCAGCGGCCGGCCGTCGGCACTGGCGGCGCGAATGCGCTCGCCCCATCCGGCGACGATGTCGTCCTCTTCCATGTTCCGTTGCTGCCTCGTTGTTGTCCGGTCGATTGTACCGGGGTGGCGCGATTGCACATCGCGACTATCCCTAAGCCCCGTATCGCGAACGCATGCAGGCGCCGCCGCACGCACGGCGCGCGCGCGGCAGCGCAAGACGCATATCGGCCCGCGCACCGGCACGGGCCGCGCATCGCGCGCCGCTCAGAAGCGCGGCAGCTCGGGGTGCGGCAGCAGCCCGCCGCGCACGTGCTGGCGGCCGTATTCCGCGCAGCGCGCGCGGGTCGGGATCCCCTTGTCGGGATTGAGCAGCCCGGCCGGGTCGAACGCGCGCTTCACCGCGAAGAACGCGTCGCGTTCCTGCGGCGAGAACTGCACGCACATCGAATTCAGTTTTTCGATCCCGACGCCGTGCTCGCCCGTCACGCTGCCGCCGAATTCCACGCAGCATTCGAGGATTTCCGCGCCGAACTGCTCGGCGCGGTGCAGCTCGTCCGGATCGTTCGCGTTGTAGAGAATCAGCGGATGCATGTTGCCGTCGCCGGCATGGAACACGTTGATGCAGCGCAGCCCGTAGCGCGTCTCGAGCTGTTCGATGCGCGCCAGCAGCGGGCCGATCGCGCGGCGCGGCACGGTGCCGTCCATGCAGTAATAGTCGGCGGAAATGCGCCCGGCGGCCGGAAACGCGTTCTTGCGGCCGGACCAGAAGCGCAGCCGCTCGCTTTCGTTGCGCGACACCTGGATGCGCGTCGCGCCATGCTCGCGCAGCACGGCCGTCATGCGCACGATTTCTTCCGCGACTTCTTCCGGCGTGCCGTCCGATTCGCACAGCAGGATCGCCTTCGCGTCGAGGTCGTAGCCTGCGTGCGTGAACGCCTCGACGGCCTGCGTGGCCGGCTTGTCCATCATCTCGAGCCCGGCCGGGATGATGCCCGACGCGATGATCGCGGCGACCGCCTCGCCGCCCTTCACGACGTCGTCGAAGCTCGCCATCACGAGCTGCGCGGTCTGCGGTTTCGGAATCAGCTTGACCGTGACCTCGGTGACGATCGCGAACATCCCTTCGCTGCCGATCATCACCGCGAGCAGGTCGAGGCCCGGCGTGTCGAGGCCGAGCGAGCCGAACTCGACGACCTCGCCCTCGATCGTGACCGCGCGCACGCGCATCACGTTGTGCACGGTCAGCCCGTACTTCAGGCAGTGGACGCCGCCGGAGTTCTCCGCGACGTTGCCGCCGATCGTGCACGCGATCTGCGACGACGGATCGGGCGCGTAGTAGAGCCCGTAAGGCGCGGCGGCTTCCGAAATCGCGAGGTTGCGCACGCCCGGCTGCACGGTCGCCGTACGCGCGTACGGATCGACCTCGACCAGGCGCGTGAAGCGCGCGAGCGACAGCACGACGCCGTTCGCGATCGGCAGCGCGCCGCCGGACAGGCTCGTGCCCGCGCCGCGCGGCACGATCGGCACTTCCATGCGGCGGCAGATCTGCACGATCCGCTGCACCTGCGATTCGGTTTCGGGCAGCGCGACCGCGAGCGGCAGCCGCCGGTACGCGGACAGGCCGTCGCATTCGTACGGCGCGGTGTCTTCGTCGCGGTACAGCAGGCAATGCGTCGGCAGCACGGCCATCAGCGCCTGCACGACTTCGCGCTGGCGCTGCGCGCGCGTCGCGCTCGACAGTTCGACGGAAGCGTTCATCGAGTCTCCTGCGACGGGCGCGTCAGCACGTGAAGATCTTGCCGGGATTCATCAGGTTGCGCGGATCGAGCGCGAGCTTGATCGCGCGCATCGCGTCGATCGCGTTGTCGCCGTGCTCCTTCGGCAGGAAGCGCATCTTGTGCAGCCCGACGCCGTGTTCGCCGGTGCAGGTGCCGCCGAGGCGCAGCGCGCGCTCGACGATCCGGTCGTTGATCCGTTCGGCTTCGTCGATTTCCTCGGGCTTGTCGGGGTCGATCAGGATCGCGACGTGGAAGTTGCCGTCGCCGACGTGACCGACGATCGGGCAGGGCAGCGACGACGCGCGCAGGTCGATTTCGGTTTCCTCGACGCACGCGGCGAGTTGTGAAATCGGCACGCATACGTCGGTCGTCACCGCGCGACAGCCCGGTTTCAGCTGCAGCATCGCGAAATAGGCGTTGTGCCGCGCGGCCCAGAGACGCGTGCGATCCTCGGGGCGCGTTGCCCATTCGAAGCCCTGGCCGTTGTTCTGGCCCGCCAGCGCCTGCACGAGCTCGGCCTGCTCCTTCACGCCGGCTTCGGTGCCGTGGAATTCGAAGAACAGCGTCGGCGCTTCGGCGAGCGTCAGGTTCGAGTGGCGGTTGATCGACCGCACGGCGAGCGAATCGACGAATTCGACGCGCGCGATCGGCACGCCGATCTGAATCGTCTCGATCACGGTGCGCACCGCGTCGCCCATCGACGGGAACGTGCAGATTGCGGCCGACACCGCTTCGGGCAGCGGATGCAGGCGCAGCGTGATCTCGGTGATCACGCCGAGCGTGCCTTCCGAGCCGACGAACAGGCGCGTGAGGTCGTAGCCGGCCGACGACTTGCGGGCGCGCGAGCCGGTTTTCACGACGCGGCCGTCGGCAAGCACCGCGGTCAGGCCGAGCACGTTCTCGCGCATCGTGCCGTAGCGCACCGCGTTGGTGCCGGATGCGCGGGTCGCCGTCATCCCGCCGATGCTCGCATCGGCGCCCGGATCGATCGGGAAGAACAGGCCGGTGTCGCGCAGCGCTTCGTTGAGCGCCTTGCGCGTGATGCCCGGTTCGACGGTGACGGTCAGGTCTTCCGCGTTGATCGACAGCACGCGGTTCATTTCGGACAGGTCGAGCGAGATGCCGCCGCGCACCGCGAGCAGGTGGCCTTCGAGCGACGAACCGGCGCCGTACGGAATCAGCGGCACGCTGTAGAGCGCGCACAGCGACACGACTTCGCGGACTTCGTCGGCGCTGTGCGCGAATACGACGGCGTCGGGCAGTTGCGGATCGAACGGCGATTCGTCGCGGCCGTGATGGGCGCGCACGGCGTCGGCGGTCGACACGCGCTCGCCGAAGGCGGCGCGCAGCGCATCGAGCATCGCGGGGGGGAGGGGGCGGCGCGTGGCGGCCGGCGTGTCGGGGTGATTCACGAATGTCTCCTGACGGCTGCTTGTCGAACTTTCGGCCCATTCTACGCTGCAACGCCTGCTGCGGCCCCCGCCGCGGGCTGCGATAATCGCGTTCCAACGCAACCGGGCCGCGTCGCGGCCGCGCACGAGAGGGACATCCGCATGGGCAACCGCTTGAGCAAGATCGCCACGCGCACCGGCGACGACGGCACCACCGGCCTCGGCGACGGCCGCCGCATCGGCAAGGACGACGCGCGGATCGCCGCGATCGGCGACGTCGACGAGCTGAACTCGAACCTCGGCGTGCTGCTCGCCGAGCCGCTGCCGGACGACGTCCGCACCGCGCTGGTCACGATCCAGCACGACCTGTTCGACCTCGGCGGCGAGCTGTGCATCCCCGGCCACACGGTGCTCGACGACACGCACCTCGCGCGCCTCGACCGATGGCTCGCCGACTACAACGCGACGTTGCCGCCGCTGAAGGAATTCATCCTGCCGGCCGGCTCGCGCGCGGCGTCGCTCGCGCACGTGTGCCGGACGGTGTGCCGCCGCGCGGAGCGCTCGATCGTCGCGCTCGGCCGCACCGAGGCGCTCAATGATGCGCCGCGGCGTTACGTGAACCGGCTGTCGGATCTGCTGTTCGTGCTGGCGCGCGTGCTGAACCGCGCGGGCGGTGGGGCGGACGTGCTGTGGGAGCGCGGGCGCGTTCGCTGAAGCCGGGTGTCGCATTTTCCGCACTGCGACAATTTGCCCGGGGGGCGTCGGTTTTTAAAGATGTATCGTATTTGCATGTTTAACGGAGAACGAACATGACCCACATCACCGCTGACCAGATGGCCCGTGTGAAGGCCACCGCCCCCGTCCTCGCCGAGCACGGCGCGACGATCACGAAGCATTTCTACCAGCGGATGTTCGCGCGTCATCCGGAACTGAAGAACCTGTTCAACCAGACGCATCAGAAGACCGGCAGCCAGCCGGAAACGCTCGCGAAGGCCGTGTATGCGTATGCGGCGAACATCGACAATCTCGGCGCGCTGGGCGGCGCGGTGTCGCGGATCTCGCACAAGCACGCGAGCCTCAACATCCGTCCTGAGCATTACCCGATCGTCGGCGAGAACCTGCTCGCGTCGATCGTCGAGGTGCTCGGCGATGCGGTCGATGCGGACACGCTCGAAGCGTGGCGCGTCGCGTACGGCCAGCTCGCGCAGATCCTGATCGGCGCCGAGGCCGACCTTTACGCGGGTGCCGCGTGGAGCGGCTTCCGCCCGTTCAAGGTCGCGCGCAAGGTGCGCGAAAGCGACGAGATCACGTCGTTCTACCTGACGCCGGCCGACGGCGGCGCAGCGCCGACGTTCGAGCCGGGCCAGTACATCTCGGTGAAGCGTTTCGTCGGCGATCTGGGCGTCGACCAGCCGCGCCAGTACAGCCTGTCCGATGCGCCGCACGGCAAGTGGCTGCGCATTTCGGTGAAGCGCGAAGCCGGCAACGCCGAAGCGATTCCGGCCGGCAAGGTGTCGACGCTGATGCACGACGGCGTGGAAGAGGGCGCGATCGTCGAGGTGACGGCGCCGATGGGCGACTTCTCGCTGAAGCGCGATGCCGATACGCCGGTCGTGCTGATCTCCGGCGGCGTCGGCATCACGCCGATGATGTCGATGGCGTCGACGCTGATCGCCGAAGGCAGCAAGCGCGACGTGCGGTTCATCCACGCATGCCGTTCGGGCGCGGTGCACGCGTTCCGCGACTGGCTGAACGACGCGGCGCGCGAGCACGCGAACGTGAAGCGCACGGTGCTGTACGAGCTGGTCGGCCCGAACGACCGTGCCGGTGTCGATCACGATCTCGAAGGGCGCCTGACGCCGGAGCGCGTGCAGCAATACGCGCTGGTGCCGGATGCCGACTACTACATCTGCGGTCCGATCGCGTTCATGAAGGCGCAGCGCGATGCGCTCGTCGCCCTCGGCGTCGCGCCGGAGCGCGTGAACACCGAGATCTTCGGCTCGGGCGCGCTCGAGTGAGGGCCTGACGGCCGGTTTCGGCCGACGCAATGATGCGATGAAAATGAAAAGCCCGGCGCGAGCCGGGCTTGTTGCTTTCAGCGAGCGCCGTGCGGGCGACTTCAGGCGCGCGCTGGCTAGTCCAGCAGAGCGACTCGCCGACCGCCGGCTGGCCACATGGCCGATCCGCCGCCAGGCGCGGCCATACGAGCAGCCTCCGGACGTCCTTCAGTTGCCGCTGCCGCGCGCGACGCGGCGCGCCTTCACCGCTTCCGCGAGGCCTTCGAGCACCTTCACGCTGTCGTCCCACGCGATGCACGCGTCGGTGATGCTCTGGCCGTAGGTCAGCGGGCAGCCTTCCTTCAGGTCCTGGCGCCCCTCGACGAGGTGCGACTCGATCATCACGCCGACGATGCGCTCGTCGCCGGCCGCGACCTGGCGGCCGATGTCCGCGCACACCGGGATCTGGTTCTCGTGCTTCTTCGAGCTGTTCGCGTGGCTCGCATCGATCATCAGGCGCGCGGCGAGGCCGGCCTTGCCGATGTCCGCGCACGCGGCGTTCACGCTGTCCGCGTCGTAGTTCGGCGTCTTGCCGCCGCGCAGGATCACGTGGCAGTCCTCGTTGCCGGCCGTCGACACGATCGCCGAGTGGCCGCCCTTGGTCACCGACAGGAAATGGTGCGGCTGCGACGCGGCCTTGATCGCATCGACCGCGATCTTCACGTTGCCGTCCGTGCCGTTCTTGAAGCCGACCGGGCACGACAGCCCCGACGCCAGTTCGCGGTGCACCTGCGACTCGGTCGTGCGCGCGCCGATCGCACCCCACGAGATCAGGTCGGCGATGTACTGCGGGCTGATCATGTCGAGGTATTCGGTGGCGGCCGGCAGCCCCATTTCGTTGATCTGCAGCAGCAGTTCGCGCGCGGTGCGCAGCCCTTCGTTGATCTTGAAGCTGTTGTCCAGGTGCGGATCGTTGATGAGCCCCTTCCAGCCGACGGTGGTGCGCGGCTTCTCGAAGTACACGCGCATCACGACTTCCAGTTCGCCCTTGAAGCGCTCGCGTTCCTTCACGAGCCGGCCCGCGTATTCGATCGCCGCCTTCGTATCGTGGATCGAGCACGGCCCGATCACGACGATCAGCCGGTCGTCCATCCCGTGCAGGATGCGGTGCATCGACTGGCGCGAGTTGTAGATCAGCTCGGACGCGGCTTCGGAGCACGCGAATTCGCGGATCAGGTGGGCGGGCGGCGTCAGTTCCTTGAGTTCGCGAATGCGGACGTCGTCGGTGTTGTGCGGGGGCATGCTGTTTCTCCTCATTTTCCGGGGCGCCGTTCGGTCAGTGCGCGCGCGGCAGATTCATCGATTCAGGCGATTCAGGGGTGTCGGTCGGGGGCCGCGGGACCGCTGCGGCGGCGACCGGCTGGCGAAGGGCGAAAAAAAACCGCCGGGTTCGCCGGCGGTTTTTTCGGGAATTTCGGTTGCGCTTCACGCGCCATCAACCCTCTCGATCCGCCAGCGGTCTGAGATACCAAAAAAAGTAAAAGTAAAACTTGGCGGACATGACGGAGATTCGGTTCGTCAAAAAAGTTGATTCGGAATTTATACCCGGTCGCCGGTCGGCTGGCAACCGGGGACGCTCGAAAATGCGGACAATCCGCGCGTTTTCATCAAAAAGCGCGGATTGTCTGCGCCGCGATGCGGTTATGCCGTACCGCCGACCGTCATCTTGTCGATCCGCAGGGTCGGCTGGCCGACGCCGACCGGCACGCTCTGGCCTTCCTTGCCGCATACGCCGACGCCCGAGTCGAGCGACATGTCGTTGCCGATCATGCTCACGTACTTCAGCGATTCCGGGCCGCTGCCGATCAGCGTCGCGCCCTTCACCGGGTAGGTGATCTTGCCGTTCTCGATCATGTACGCCTCGGACGCCGAGAACACGAACTTGCCGTTCGTGATGTCGACCTGGCCGCCGCCGAAGTTCACCGCGTACAGGCCGTTCTTCACCGACGCGATGATTTCCTGCGGATCCTTGTCGCCGTTGAGCATGTACGTGTTGGTCATGCGCGGCATCGGCAGCGCCGCGTACGACTCGCGCCGCGCGTTGCCGGTGACGGGCATCTTCATCAGGCGCGCGTTCAGCGTGTCCTGGATGTAGCCCTTCAGGATGCCGTCCTCGATCAGCGTCGTGCACTGCGTCGGGTTGCCTTCGTCGTCGATGTTCAGCGAACCGCGGCGATTCGGCAGCGTGCCGTCGTCGACGACCGTCACGCCCTTCGCGGCGACCTGCTCGCCGATCCGGCCCGCGAACGCCGACGAACCCTTGCGGTTGAAGTCGCCCTCGAGGCCGTGGCCGATCGCCTCGTGCAGCAGCACGCCCGGCCAGCCGGGCCCGAGCACGACGGTCATCGCGCCGGCCGGGGCCGGACGCGCGTCGAGGTTCACGAGCGCCGCATGCACCGCGTCGTCGACGTAGCGCGACAGCACTTCGTCGGTGAAGTAACCGTAGTCGAAGCGGCCGCCGCCGCCGCCGGAGCCGATCTCGCGGCGGCCGTTCTGCTCGGCGATCACCGTGACCGACACGCGCACGAGCGGACGGATGTCGGCCGCGAGCGCGCCGTCGCTGCGCGCGACCAGCACGACGTCGTATTCGCCGGCGAGGCCCGCCATCACCTGCGTGACGCGCGGGTCGCGGCCGCGCGCCATCTGTTCGATGCGCTCGAGCAGCTTCACCTTGGCGGTCGCGTCGAGCGACGCGAGCGGATCGGACGGCAGGTACAGGTCGCGGCCCGAGATGCCCGTCAGCGACTTCGCGGCCTTGATCTTCTGGCGGCCGCCGCCGGCCGCCGCGATCGCCTTCGTCGCCGCTGCCGCCTGCGCGATCGCTTCCGGCGACAGGTCGTCCGAATACGCGAACGCGGTGCGGTCGCCCGCGACCGCGCGCACGCCGACGCCCTGGTCGATGCTGAAGCTGCCCGACTTCACGATGCCTTCCTCGAGGCTCCACGCTTCGCTGCGGGTCGCCTGGAAGTACAGGTCCGCGTAGTCGACGCGATGCGTGAAGATGTCGGCGATCGTGCGCGTGAGCAGGCTCTCGTCGAGGCCGTACGGCGTGAGGAGGATGTCCTTCGCCAGCGCAAGATTGCGGATGCCGGGTTCGATGATGTTCATGCGGGTATCGAGGGTTCTCAAAAAGTTGTCGGGTGCGTTCTGGGCAGATGGGTCGGCCGGGCGGCGTTTCAAGCGCCGGCGCGGGCCAGCGGGTCAGGCCAGCACGCGATGCCGCCACGCGGGCAGGCTCTGGCGCACGTCGGCGATGCGCTGTGGATCGAGCGCGCCGGTCACGACACTCGCGCCTTCGTCGCGGACCGCGACGATCTCGCCCCACGGATCGATCAGCATGCTGTGGCCCCAGGTGCGCCGGCCGTTCTCGTGCTTGCCGCCCTGCGCGGCCGCGAGCACGTAACACTGGTTCTCGACAGCCCGCGCGCGCAGCAGCATTTCCCAGTGCGCGCGACCCGTCGTATACGTAAACGCCGACGGCACGACCAGCAGCGCGCAGTCGCCCATCCTGCGATACAGCTCCGGAAAGCGCAGATCGTAACAGACCGACAGGCCGACCCGCCCGAACGGCGCGTCGAACGCGACGACGGCGTTGCCCGCGCGGATCGTGCGCGCCTCGTCGAACGATTCGTCGCCTTTCTCGAAGTTGAACAGGTGGATCTTGTCGTAGCGGGCCGCCTCGCGGCCGGACGGGTCGAACACGAGCGTCGTGTTCAGCACGCGGTCGGGCTCGGGCGCCTTCAGCGGCAGCGTGCCGCCGATGACCCAGATCCCGTGACGCTGCGCGGCGTCCGCGAGAAAGCGCTGGATCGGACCGTCGCGATAGGGTTCGGCGAGCGCGAGCTTGTCGGTGTCGCGGTGGCCCATGAAGCAGAAATACTCGGGCAGCAGCACGAGCCGGGCGCCGTCGCCGGCCGCTTCCGCGATCAGGCGGCCGGCTTCGGCGAGGTTGCGCGCGACGTCCGGCGTGCTCACCATCTGCAGCGCGGCCACCCGGAAGGGCGTGGCGGAACGGGTGTGATCGGTCATCGCAGGATCGGTTGCGTGATAAATGGGGTGCGGCCCGGCGCCGTGCGCATCAATGGCTCGCCGCATCGGCCGGACCGTGATTCATCTTACCCTGATCGCCCCGCACCCGCTCGATGTGCGGATGGGCCCACGAGCCCGTGATCGCATAGTCGAGCGCGAACGCGTGCGACAGCGTTTCCGACAGCGCGTAGTTCGCGGCCAGCACGCCGATGCCGAGCAGCGGGTTGACGATCGCGGCCGCGATCGCCGCGGTGCCGGCGCCGATCTTCGGCGCGACGTGTGCGTGCAGATCCTGCGTCTCGGTGCCGAGGTCGACGGCGCCGCGCACCGTCACGTTCGCCGGCGCGGTCGTCATCGAGAAGTCGTCGGTGCGCGCGATCCCGTTCGAAATCCTGCTCGTGCCAGTGATCTTGTCGAACGGCAGCCCCTTGCCGACCACGTCGCGGAAATTCAGCGTCAGGAAGCGCGCGAGGCTCTGCAGGCTCAGCACGCCGAGCAGTTTCGCGGCGCCCGGATCGACCTTCAGGATCTGGCCGTGCTCGAGGTCGAGCGCGACCTGGCCGCCGAGCGACGGGAGGTCGACCGCGGTCGGGCCGCCGCGCCAGCCGACCTTGCCCGTCACCGTGCCGTGGCCGTTCGCGAGGGTGCGCGGCAGGCCGACGCGGTCGAGCAGCGCGCCCGCGTCGTCGATGTCGAGCTTGAAGTCGAACACGCTGCGGCGCGGCGCGTCGGCTTCGTCGACGCCGCGGGCGAGTGCGCGGCGCGACGTGCGCCAGTTGCCGGTCGCCGTCAGCTTCGCGGCCGGGTTCGCGAGCTCGAGCTTGTCGAGCTGCCATACCGGCACGCCGTCCTCGTCGATGTTGCGCGCGTTGACGACCAGCCGGCCGATGTCGTGGTCGCGCGCGACGACCTGGTCGACGATCAGGTCGACCGACGGCATCGGGCGGTCGGCCGGCGTCGGCAGGTTCATCGCGCGGCCGACGAGGTCGTGCTGCGCGCTTTGCGGAATCACGAGCTTCGCGAGCCGCGCGTTCAGCACGCCCGCGCCGTTGTGGCCGCCGCCGGGCGCCCACGACAGGTAGCCCGACACCTGGTTCGACGCGACGTTCGCCTGCCACAGCTCGTCGACGTGCGACGCGCCGACGATCACGTTCTCCCAGTTGCGCTTGAGCAGCTTCAGCGTGCCGAAGTGAAGCGCGAAGCGTTTCGGCGTGAAGCTCGCGACGTCGATGCGCGGCGCGGCCTGCGGCTCCGGCGCGCGCGGCGTGTCGGGCTGCAGCGTGCGGGCCAGCGCGAGCCACGCGTCGGCGTCCAGTTCGTCGACGTCGACGGCCGCGCTCACGCCGTCCTGCGGCAGGTCGGGCATCCGGTGAATGCCCATCGCGCCGCGCACCGCACGCAGCGGCTGGCCGCGCGTCGCGTCGAGCAGGTAGGTCGCCGATACCGGGCCGAGCGTCAGGTCCGCCTGTTCGAGCCGCTTGCCGTCGCTTTGCGCGGCCGGCTCCAGCGTGAAGCGGAACGGCATCGGCGTGCCGGCCGGTTTCGCGAACGGCGCGGGGAAGTTCAGCGCGACGCCGGTCAGGTCGGAGCGCGCGGTGACCTGCGGCAGGCGGCCCGGCGCGCCGCGCACGGCGAGCTGGTACGGCGCGTCGCCGACCACATGCTCGAGCAGCGCCGCGGCCGTGCCGCGCAGGTTCAGGCCGCGCGCGGCGTCGAGCGCGAGCTTGCCGTCGACGTCCACCGCGTACGGGCCGTGCGACTGGAAGCTGCCGCTTGCGCGCACCGGCCCGCCGAGGAAGCGCGCCGACAGGTCGTGCAGCGACGCGCCGGCCTCGGTGAAGCGCACGCTGCCGCGCAGCGCAGACAGCGGCGGCACGCCGTCGGTCGACAGCGTGTTGCCGCCGAACGCGAGCGCGCCTTCGACGTGCGTATGCGGATGCGGAACGTGCTGCGGAATCGTGATCTTCAGCGCGAGCGACGCGGGCCCCTGCGCAACGATCCGCTGGCCGATGTGCCCGCTCATCGCGCCGAGCGAGCTGTTGTCCGCATAGTCGATCAGGTCGGCGAGCGGGCCTTGCGCATGGCCGTCGATGACGAGCGGCGACTTCGACGGGTTGCCGAGATCGTCGATGCGGCCCGTGACCTTCGTCAGCGCGACGCGCTTGTAGTGCGCGCGCGCGACGTCGAAGCGCAGCTTGTTCTGCGCGAGCTCGAACACGCCATCGATCCCGTCGAGCGCCGGCCACACGCTCGGCGTGCCGTTCGCGAGCTTGCGCGGCGGGTACGGCGTCGGCTCGAAGCGGCCGCCGGTGAACGGCGCGACGATATGGAACACGCCGGCGTCCGGCTCGTGTTCGAACGGGAATTTCTCGAGCGGGCCGCGCGCGACGATCGACGCGCCCTTGGTCACCTGGCCGTCCTGCAGCGCATGGCCGAGATAGTCGCGCAGGTGCTCGGACATCCCGGTCGGCAGGTAGCGCGGAATGCGCGCCACCGACGCGCGCGCGAAATCCGCGCGCAGGTCGAGCGAGCCGCGACCGTGGCCGGGGTTCGTGTACGAGCCCGACACCGCGATCTCGGCATCGGAGTTCGAGACGAACAGGTCGGGCAGCGTCACGTCGACGCGCGCGTGCTTGTCGCCGGGCGCGGGCGTGATCACCCATTTCGCGTTGCCGCGCAGCCGGTCGAAGGTCAGGCGCGGCTCGTCGAATTCTCCGGGCACCGTGACGGCCGCATTGACCGTGTCGAAGTGCGCGCTGCCGCCGGCCTCGGTCGCGTCGATGCGGCCCCACAAATTCTCGACGCCCGGCCAGCCGGCGCGCGGGTGACCGCGCGGCGACAGCCCCGGCGGCGGCTCCTGCGCGGCGACGCTGATGCCCTGCAGATCGCCGAGAAACCGGTAGCGCACGATCGGCGCGGCGCCCATGCGCCGCTCCTCGTCGGCGAGGTCGGGCCGCGCCGGCTTCGCGCGTTCGACCTCGATGTGATAGTTCGACACCATCCCGCGCGGGTCGAGCTTGATCAGTTCGTTGCGCAGCCGCGCCGGCAGCGGCAGCCCGCGGATGAATTCGCTGAGGATGCCGAGGTCGACGCGATCGCCGACGACGCTCAGCAGCTGCCCCTGGTCGGCGGCCGGCACGCGGTAGCGGGCCGTCAGCGTCGACAACGCGAGCGAGCGGGCGAGCGGCGTGCCGTCGGGCAGCGGCGGCTGGCCGAGCTCCGCGTTGAAGCGCGTCAGGTGCAGCGTGTAGTCGCGGCCGGTGTTCAGCGCCATGTCCCAGCCGAAGCCGACCGTCGGCACGTCGAGGCGCGGCTGGGTCGGCCGCACGCGCAGCACGACGTCGGCGCCCTGCAGGTCGCCGCCCGCGGAGCGCAGGTGGCCGTCCTGGAAGGTCGCCCAGATCGCGTTGTCGATCCGGCCCGCGTGGACCGTGAGCGGCAGGTCGAGATAGCGGCCGAGCGTCTGCAGGTCGACGGGGCCGGTCGACAGATACGCGTCGCCGGTCCAGTTCGTCGGCTTGCCGATCGGCGCAAGCGCCTTGTGCCTGAAACGCGCGCGGAAATCGAGCGGACCGAGCAGCAGCGTGCCGTTCGCCGGCGCCTGCAGCGCGGCCTTGTGCTCGCGGCCGTGGTTCAGCACCGCGAGACGGATGCCGGACAGCGCGAGCTCCGGCGCA
Source organism: Burkholderia sp. SR8 (assembly GCF_052851275.1). Taxonomy (NCBI): domain Bacteria; kingdom Pseudomonadati; phylum Pseudomonadota; class Betaproteobacteria; order Burkholderiales; family Burkholderiaceae; genus Burkholderia; species Burkholderia sp. SR8. Next base: position 141,766 of record NZ_JAULUC010000005.1, on the reverse strand, counting down.
TCGTGTTGCGCGTCGCGCCAGCGCAGCGTGCCGTTGCGCAGCACGATCGCTTCCTGCTTCAGCAGCCACGTGCTGAACGTGTCGTTGCCGCCGTGGGTCGTCGCGACGCCGACGCCCGCGATGCTCAGCGAGCCGTCGGCCGCGCGCGCGACGACGAGGTCAGGGTGGTCGACGATCAGGCTCGACAGCGCGGGCGACAGCCGCAGCAGCGACATCCACGACAGCGCGGCCGTCGCATGCGGGACCGACAGCGCGATCCGGCCGTCGCGGCCGCGAATGGTGAGGTTGGCGACTTCGACGCCCGGCTGCATGCCGGACCAGTGAGGAGACAGCTTGCCGATCGACAGCTGCGCGTGGAGCTTGTCCGACACCGCGCGCTCGATGCGCGGGCGGTATTCGTCGATGCGCGGCAGCAGCACGTAGCGCAGCCCGAGGAAGGCGCCGGACGCGACGAAGTAGGTGCCGATCCCGACTGCCAGCGTCACCCTGAACACGCGACGCAGGACCGGATGATCGTGCTTCGGAGGTCCCGCTTCGGGCGCAGCTACGGCGGATTCCTGACGGTCGGACATGCGGCGGAAGGGCGGCGATATGGTAGTTTTGCAGACTGACGTTGAAATGTATCACACGGGTCCGTGCCGGCGGCCGTCGGGGCAGCACGGCACGGGCTTTCCGGCGCGCGGTTTGCGCGGCGGCGCACCTGCGCCGCGCGTTGCCGCGCCGAGTCCAAGGGGCCTGTCGGCAGCGGGGCGCGCCAAGCGTCGTCCGGCGGCGGCGGGCCTTACCGCCAGGCCCGCTCTTCGATGACCGACGCTTCTTCCCTGCTCAGCCTGTCCTACTCCCGCTACCTCGCCCGCGCGGCCGCCGCGCGTCCCGCGCTGTCCGGCCAGATCGCCGCGTGGGCCGCCGCGCCGCTCTCCCGCGCGCAGCTCGACGCGCGCCTGACCGAACTGCTCGCGCCGCCGGCCGGCACGGCCGCGCCGAGCGACGAGCAGTTGAAGCGCGCGCTGCGGCAACTGCGCGTCGAGGTATTCGGCGCGGTCGCGGAGCGCGACTTGCGCGGCGTCGCGGACGTCGCCGAGGTGACGGGCGCGATGACCGATCTCGCCGAAGTGGCCGTGCAGCGCTCGCTCGCGCTGCTGTCGGACGAACTCGAGGCGATGTACGGCGAGCCGCGCGGCGCCGACGGCCAGCGCGTCGTGCTCGGTGTGGTCGGGATGGGCAAGCTCGGCGGGCGCGAACTGAACGTCTCGTCCGACATCGACCTGATCTTCGTCTACGAGGACGACGGCGAGACGGCCGGCGGCACGCGCTCGCCGCTGTCCACCCAGGAATACTTCACGCGCCTCGGCCGGCGGCTGATCGGCGTGCTGTCCGAGGTGACGGCCGACGGCTACGTGTTTCGCGTCGACATGCGGCTGCGTCCGAACGGCGATTCAGGCCCGCTCGTCTGCAGCCTCGGGATGCTCGAGGAATATTTCTACGTGCAGGGGCGCGAGTGGGAGCGCTACGCATGGATCAAGGGGCGGCTCGTGTCCGAAGGCGCTAGCGACGCCGCGCGGCGGCTCGAAGCGCAGCTCGAAGCGATCGTGAAGCCGTTCGTCTACCGCCGCTATCTCGACTTCGGCGTGATCGGTGCGATCCGTTCGCTGCACCAGCAGATTCGCCAGGAAGCCGCGCGCCGCGCGTCGATGCGGCCCGACAAGGCCGACGACATCAAGCTCGGGCGCGGCGGGATCCGCGAGATCGAATTCAGCGCGCAGGTGTTCCAGCTGATCCGCGGCGGCCAGGATGCGGAATTCCGCGTGCGGCCGACGCTCGCGGTGCTGCGCCACGCGCAGGCGCGCGGGCTGATCGGCGACGACGTGCGCGAGCGGCTCACCGACGCATACAACTTCCTGCGCACGCTCGAGCACCGGCTGCAGTACCGCGACGACGCGCAGACGCACGCGATGCCGGTCGATCCGGACGAGCGCGCGGCGCTGGCCGCGTCGCTCGGCTTTGCCGACTACGCGGCGCTGATGGCGGTGCTCGACGGCCACCGCACGTTCGTCGAGGCGCAGTTCGACCAGATCTTTGCGGACAAGGTGAACGGCGGTCCGTGCGCCGCGCGCGAAGACACGGCCGCCGCGTGGATCTGGAGCGGCGCGCTCGCCGACGACGGCGAAGACGACGCGCTGCTCGCGCGCCTCGACGGCCTCGGTTTCGCCGATCCGGCGGCCGTGCTCGCGCGGCTGCGCGCGATCTGGCAGTCGTCGCGCTACGCGGGCCTGCCGGAAAAGAGCCGGCAGCGTTTCGACAGCGTCGCGCAGCGCGCGCTCGAGGCCGCGCCGCGCATCGACGCGGCGCGCCGCGACGACACGATCGTGCGCCTGTTCGACCTGCTCGAGACGGTCAGCCGGCGCGGCGTCTATCTGGCGCTGCTGACCGAGTACCCGGCCGCGCTCGATCGCGTGCTGTCGGTGCTCGGCGCGACGCGCTGGGGCGGCGGCTACCTGATCCGCCATCCGCAGCTGCTCGACGAACTGCTCGACGACGAAGCGATCGCGAGCCCGTTCGACTGGCCGGCGTTCAAGGATGCGCTGCGCGCGCGGCTGGCCGCCGCCGATGGCCCCGAGCAGCAGATGGACCTGCTGCGGCATGCGCAGCATGCGGAGGTGTTCCGCATCCTGCTGATCGACCTGGCCGGCCAGCTGTCGGTCGAGCACGTGAGCGACCGCCTGTCCGAGCTCGCCGACGCGGTGCTCGACGTGACGATCGAAGTGGTCTGGTCGCAGCTCGCGAAGCGCCACCGCGACGTGCCGAAGTTCGCGGTGATCGCGTACGGCAAGCTCGGCGGCAAGGAGCTCGGCTACGCGTCGGATCTCGACCTGATCTTCCTGTACGACGACCCCGACGAGCGCTCGGCGGACGTCTACACGACGTTCACGCGCCGGCTCATCACGTGGCTCACGACCGCGACCGGCGCGGGCGCGCTGTTCGACATCGACTTGCGGCTGCGGCCGAACGGCGAGGCGGGGCTGCTCGTGACCGATCTCGACGCGTTCCGCCGCTACCAGCTGCGCGAGGGCGATGCGGCGAATACCGCGTGGGTGTGGGAGCACCAGGCGCTGACGCGCGCCCGCTACAGCGCCGGCGACACGCAGATCGGCGCGGATTTCGAGGCGATTCGCCAGCAGGTATTGACGACGCCGCGCGACGCGGCGGTGCTCGCGAAGGAAATCGTCGACATGCGCGGCAAGGTGTTCGCGGGCCACCCGAACCAGACCGAGCTGTTCGACCTGAAGCACGATCGCGGCGGGATGGTCGACATCGAGTTCATCGTCCAGTACTGGGTGCTGCTGCATGCGTCGAGCGACGCCGAACTGATCCGCAACACCGGCAACATCGCGCTCTTGCGCGAGGTCGCGCGGTTCGGGCTGATGGGCGAGGACGAGGCCGAGCGGGTCGGCGCCGCATACCGCACGTACCGGAAGCTGCAGCACAAGCTGCGGCTCGACGGGATGGAGAAGGCGCGGGTCGATCCGGCGCTCGTGGCCGACGAGCGCGCGGCCGTGACGGCGCTGTGGGAGCGCGTGTTCGGCGCGGTCGAAACGGGCGTTTGAGTCGGACGTTCGAATCGGACGTCCCGATTCGGCGGGCGGGCGAATGCGGTCGGGCGACCGCCCCGCTGTAAAAAAAGACCGGCGCGTGCGCCGGTCTTTTTGCTTTGCGCCGACGGGCTGCGCGGGTCAGGCCGCCAGCATTTCCTTCGCGTGCTTGCGCGTCGTCGCGGTGATTTCGAGGCCGCCGAGCATCCGCGCGACTTCCTCGACGCGGCTCGCCTTGTCGAGCGGCACGACCGACGACACGGTGCCGCCGCGATCGTCGGCGCCTTTCGCGACCTGGAAGTGATGGTCGCCGCGCGCGGCGACCTGCGGCAGGTGCGTCACGCACAGCACCTGGCGGTCGCGCCCGAGCTGGTGCAGCAGGCGGCCGACCACTTCGGCGACGCCGCCGCCGATTCCCGTATCGACTTCGTCGAAAATCAGCGTCGGCGTCGGGCTCGCCGCGCTCGCGATCACCGCGAGCGCGAGGCTGATCCGTGCGAGTTCGCCGCCCGACGCGACTTTCGCGAGCGGCCGCAGCGGCACGCCCGCGTGCCCGGCGACGCGGAATTCGACCTGCTCGAGGCCGTGCGGGCCGCCGTCGGCAAGCGGCACGAGCGCGACCTCGAAGCTGCCGCCCGCCATCGACAGTTCCTGCATGCCGGCGGTGACGGCCGTGCCGAGCGCCTTCGCGGCCTGCGCGCGCGCCTTCGACAGGTGTTTCGCGTCGGCGAGATAGGCTTCCCATGCCTTCGCCTGCGCGGCTTCGAGCGCGCCGAGGTCGGCGGCCGCGTCGAGCGCGGCGAGCTGGGCGCGGCGCGCCGCATGTTCTTCATGCAGCGTGTCGGGCGGCAGCCGGAACTTGCGGGCGGTCGAATGCAGCGCGTCGAGGCGCGTTTCGACCTGCGCGAGCCGGGCCGGATCGAGATCGAGGCGCTGCGCATAGTGCGACAGCGAATAGACGGCTTCCTGCAGCTGGATCTCGGCCGGTTCGAGCGACGCGAGCGCGTCGCCGAGCCCGGAATCGTAGTCGGCCAGGCTGCGCAGTTTCGACACGATCGCGCCCAGCTGCGGCAGCAGCGCATCGTCGGCCTCGGACAGCGCGTTGAGCGCGCCCTGCACGCCGGCGATCAGGTTCGCCGAGTGCGACAGCCGTTTGTGCTCGCTGCCGATTTCGTCCCATTCGCCGGGTTGCGGCGCGAGCTTGTCGAGCTCGGCGAGCTGCCACGCGAGCTTCTCGCGTTCGAGCTGCAGCTCGCGCTCGTGCGCCTTCGCGGCGTCGATCGCCTGCGTCGCGTCGCGCCACACGCGCCACGCGCGCGCGACGTTCGCGGCATCGGCGACGAGCCCTGCGTGCGTGTCGAACAGCTCGCGCTGCGCGTCGGGCCGCATCAGCAGCTGGTGCGCGTGCTGGCCGTGGATGTCGACGAGCATCTCGCCGAGCTCGCGCAGCTGCGCGAGCGTCGCGCTGGTGCCGTTGATGAACGCGCGCGAGCGGCCGTTCGCGTCGATCACGCGGCGCAGCATCACGGTGTCCTCGGCGTCGAACGCGTGTTCGTCGAGCCAGCGCGCGACGCGGTCGTGCGGCGTGAATTCGGCGGTGATGTCGGCGCGGCCGCAGCCGGCGCGCACGACGCTCGCGTCGGCACGTTCGCCGAGCGCGAGCGCCAGCGCGTCGATCAGGATCGATTTGCCGGCGCCGGTTTCGCCGGAAAAGACGGTAAAGCCGCTGTCGAATTCGAGATCGAGCGCGGCGACGATGACGAAGTCGCGAATCGAGAGGTGGCGGAGCATGGTGTCGGGCGGTGGTGCGTCAGGACGCCTTGTCGTCTTCGTTCGATGCGTGTTCGTTCCAGTGCAGCTTGTTGCGCAGCGTCGCGTAGTAGCTGTAGCCGATCGGGTGCAGGAACGGCACCGTGTGCTTCGAGCGGCGCACCTCGATCGTGTCGTTCAGCTCGAGCGCGGTGAACGACTGCATGTCGAAGTTCACGTTGACGTCGCGGCCGCCGACGATCTGGATCGCGATCTTCGAATCGTCGGGCAGCACGATCGGCCGGTTCGACAGCGCGTGCGGCGCGATCGGCACCAGCACGATGCCCTGGAGCTGCGGGTGCAGGATCGGGCCGGCCGACGACAGCGCGTACGCGGTCGAGCCGGTCGGCGTCGCGACGATCAGGCCGTCCGAACGCTGGTTGTACATGTACCGGCCGTCGACCGACGCGCGCAGCTCGACCATCCCGGAGAAGCCGCTGCGGTTCACGACGACGTCGTTGAACGCGAGCGCGTGGTAGATCGGTTCGCCGTCGCGCACGATCCGGGCCTCGAGCAGCGAGCGCTCCTCGCGCTCGAACTTGCCCGACAGGATCACCGGCACCAGCGCCTGCATGTCGGCCGCCGCGATGTCGGTGATGAAGCCGAGCCGCCCGTGGTTGATCCCGATCAGCGGTGTCTTGTACGGCGCGAGCTGGCGGCCGATGCCGAGCATCGTGCCGTCGCCGCCGAGCACGACCGCCACGTCCGCGCGCGCGCCGATTTCCGCCGGCGTCAGCGCCGGATAGCCGGAGATGCCGATTTCGCGTGCGGTGTCGGCTTCGAATACGACCTCGAAGCCCAGCTTCGCGATGCAGCCAGCCAGCGTGGCGAGCGGCTCGGCGATGCCGGGCGTGTTGCTCCGGCCGACGAGCGCGACAGTATTGAACTGATTACCGGTTTTCATGCCGGCATTACACCATAGCTCGTTGACGAAAAGAACCGGCTTGGCGCGCACGGGGCCGGATCGGCCGGCCCGCGCGACTGTGGCCGCAGCCACTCGCCGTGCTCGCGCGGTTGCGCTAAAATTTTCCACCATGCTAGATCCTCGCGCACGAACCCTCCTGAAAACCCTGATCGAACGGTATATCGCCGACGGTCAGCCGGTCGGCTCGCGCACGTTGTCGCGTTACTCCGGGCTGGAGCTGAGCCCGGCGACGATCCGCAACGTGATGTCCGACCTGGAGGAGCTCGGCCTCGTGTCGAGCCCGCACACGTCGGCCGGCCGCGTGCCGACGCCGCGCGGCTATCGGCTGTTCGTCGACACGATGCTGACGGTCGAGACGCCGATCGACGCCGAGGCCGTCGCGCGGCAGGTGCAGAACACGCTGCAGGCGGGCGAACCGCAGCAGCGGGTGGTCGCGGCCGCCGCGAGCGTGCTGTCGAACCTGTCGCAGTTCGCTGGCGTCGTGCTGACGCCGCGCCGCAGCCACGTGTTCAAGCAGATCGAGTTCATGCGCCTGTCGGACAAGCGCATCCTGCTGATCATCGTCACGCCTGAGGGCGACGTGCAGAACCGGATGCTCGCGACGCCGCGCGACTATTCGCCGTCGCAACTGACCGAAGCGTCGAACTACATCAACGCGCACTTCGCCGGGCTGTCGTTCGACGAGGTGCGCCGCCGCCTGCGCGACGAGATCGACCAGTTGCGCGGCGACATGACCACGCTGATGCACGCGGCCGTGACGGCCAGCACCGAGGTGCCCGACACCGAAGATACGGTGCTCATTTCCGGCGAGCGCAACCTGCTCGAAGTGGCGGACCTGTCGTCCGACATGGCGCGGCTGCGCAAGCTGTTCGACGTGTTCGACCAAAAGACGGGCCTCCTGCAATTGCTCGACGTATCGAGCCACGCCCAGGGCGTGCAGATCTTCATCGGCGGCGAATCGACGCTCGTGCCGATCGAGGAAATGAGCGTCGTGACCGCGCCGTACGAGGTGAACGGCCAGATCGTCGGCACGCTCGGCGTGATCGGCCCGACCCGGATGGCGTACAACCGCGTGATTCCGATCGTCGACATCACCGCGCGGCTGCTGTCGCTCACGCTGAGCCAGCAGTAACTGCGGCACCCGCCGCCGACACCGTCCCGCCATCGTGCCGCGGCGCCATGCGCGCCGCCAGTCGGCCGAACGGCCAGCCGACCCGATCGGGACGGCCCGCTATAATTGAGAGCCGTCCGACTGCGTGCCCCGAGCACGTTCCTGCCCATGCGTTTCGATCTTGAGCCGCCTTCGAGCGTCGCGGCTGCCCATCGCATCGGCGTGCTGCTGATCAACCTCGGCACGCCCGACGCCCCGACACCGCGCGCGGTGCGGCGCTATCTGGCCGAGTTTCTGTCGGACCCGCGCGTCGTCGAAATCCCGCAGGTCGTCTGGCAGGTGCTGCTGCGCACGCTGATCCTGCCGCTGCGCGGCCGCGCGTCCGCGAAGAAATACGCGGCCGTCTGGATGCAGGAAGGCTCGCCGCTGCGCGTGTACACCGAGCGCCAGACCGACGGCGTACGGCATCTGCTCGCATCGAACGGCTACCAGGTGCAGGTCGACTACGCGATGCGCTACGGCAGCCCGAACATCGCGCAGGCGCTCGCGCAGTTCAAGCGCTCGGGCGTCGAACGCGTGCTGCTGATGCCGATGTATCCGCAATACTCGGCGTCGACCACCGCGACGGCCTTCGATGCCGCGTTCGCCGCGCTCGCGCGGATGCGCAACCAGCCCGAAGTGCGCACGGTGCGGCACTACGCCGACCACCCGGCGTACATCCACGCGCTGGCCGAGCAGGTGCGCCAGTACTGGGCGCAGCACGGCCGGCCCGATTTCGCGGCGGGCGACAAGCTGGTGCTGAGCTTTCACGGCGTGCCGAAACGCACGCTCGACCTCGGCGACCCCTATCACGACCAGTGCCAGCAGACGGGCGCGCTGCTGATGGCCGCGCTCGGGCTGTCGACGCTCGAATGCCGCGTGACGTTCCAGTCGCGTTTCGGCAAGGCCGAGTGGCTGCAGCCGTACACGGCGCCGACGCTGCGCGAGCTCGGCGAGGCCGGCGTGCGGCGCGCCGACGTGTTCTGCCCTGGTTTTACGGCCGATTGTCTGGAGACGATCGAGGAGATCGGGATGGAGGTGCGCGACGAATTCCTCGCGGGCGGCGGCCAAGCGTTCCACCGGATTCCGTGCCTGAACGGCGCGCCCGCGTGGATCGGCGCGCTGGGCGAGATCGTCGCGGAAAATCTGCAGGGCTGGCCGGTGAAGGCCGCGCAGCCCGAAACGGTGAGTTGAACGCGATGAACTACAGGATTTCGACGGAACCGGGCGCGAAGCTGCGCATCGACAAATGGCTGTGGGCCGCGCGCTTCTTCAAGACGCGCTCGCTCGCGTCCGACGCGGTCGACAAGGGCCATGTGAAGATCGGCGGCACGGCGGTCAAGCCGGCGAAGGACGTGCGCGTTGGCGACGAGGTCGAGATTGCGATCGACGGTATCGTCTGGCACATTGCCGTGCTGGGCATCTGCGACGTGCGCGGGCCCGCGAGCATCGCGCAGACGCTTTACGAGGAAACGGAAGCGGGGCGCGCCGCGCGGCTCGCCGAGCTCGAGCGGCGCCGCACGTATCGCGAGCCGGCGGCCGAGCTGCACGGCCGGCCGACCAAGCGCGACCGGCGCATCATCGACAGATTTTCTGGTGGGAGCTGAACATCTGGTCGAACGTCGCCCGCGCGCTTCCGTATTCGGTCGTGCGGTCGGTGACGGCTCCGGACAGGCAGATGGTGGTGGTGCCGGCGATCAGTACCAGCGCGACCACCGATATGGCAAAGGTCAATTTCACGGTACTCGCCTCGAAGACGGTGAATGCGGCGCCAGGTGGATGTCAGGCGGCGGTCAGCTAGGGTAAACACGCTTTTCCGACGCTTGAGTGGAGTGTAGTGCAGCGCCCTGTGCCGAGCTAGTACTTGCCCGGTAAGCGTTGTTACCGGCCGTTTCGGCCGGTTCGGCGGCAAATGCGCGTAATCGGGCCGCGGGCCGCGCGGTTGTTTCGCGGCATTGGCGAATGCCGGCGAATAACCCTCTTGAAATCGCAGTTTTCGCCCTTATTTGCACCAACAATGTGCGGTGCCGCCGGTCATACGATCCGGCGGTTGCCGATTTGGCTTCAACCTCTAATCGACTTTCAGCGACATGGAAAACACGCAAGAGAACCCGGCTACCCAATCGGCCCAAGAGATCGGCAGCGAGCAGCAGGCGGCGCAGGGCGCCGCACCCGCCGCCGAAGCCGCCGACGCGGCGCTCGCGGAGGCTCAAGCCAAGGTCGCCGAGCTGCAGGAGAGCTTCCTGCGGGCGAAGGCCGAGACCGAGAACGTTCGCCGCCGCGCGCAGGACGACGTCTCCAAGGCGCACAAGTTCGCGATCGAGAGCTTCGCCGAGCACCTGCTGCCCGTGCTGGACAGCCTCGAGGCAGCCGTGAGCGACACGTCCGGCGACATCGCGAAGGTGCGCGAAGGCGTCGAGCTGACGCTGCGCCAGTTGACCAGCGCGCTCGAGAAGGGCCGCGTCGTCGCGATCAACCCGGTCGGCGAGAAGTTCGATCCGCACCAGCACCAGGCGATTTCGATGGTGCCGGCCGAGCAGGAGCCGAACACCGTCGTCACCGTGCTGCAAAAGGGCTACATGATCGCCGACCGCGTGCTGCGCCCGGCGCTCGTCACGGTCGCGCAGCCGAAGTAAGGCCGCCGCGATGCTGCCCGCCGGCGTCGATCCGGCCGCGTTTGCCGCGTTCGACATGCAGCCGCTGGCGGCCGACACGTTCGACGCCGGCATTGCCGGCGCCGGCGATGCGCTCGCCGTGGTGTTCTTCTGGGGCGTCGACTGCTTCAACTGCGAGATCGCGAAGAAGGCGATGCTCGCGCAGCCCGACGCCATCCGTGCGCTGGGCCTGAAGTGGTTCCACTGCAACGTGTACGAACACCATGAGCTGGGGCGCCGCTTCGGTCTGCACGGCGTGCCGACGTGGTTCTTCTTCCATCGCGGCAAGCGGCTCGGCCGCGCGACCGGCTGGCATGGCCTCGCTCAGTTCGAGGCGGCGGTGGCGGCGGCGCGCGCGAAGATCGCCGGTATTGCCGGCGCGCCCGGTGTGCCGTCCGGCGACGGCGGCCCGCACGATCCAGCTACCGGCGGCGATTGAAAAAATTTAATATCCGCATCGCTCGGCGGGTCTTGAAAACGGTCCGGCCGGACGCATTTCGGGAACAGAGTTGAATTCTGGCGCGCGAAACCGCCGAAAAACGCGGGGTTTCGCGCAGCAAACAGGCATTTCTGGAGATTAGGAAAAAATGGGAAAGATCATCGGTATTGACCTCGGCACCACGAACTCGTGCGTCGCCATCATGGAAGGCAACCAGGTCAAGGTCATCGAGAACTCGGAAGGCGCGCGCACGACGCCGTCGATCATCGCCTACATGGACGATAACGAAGTGCTCGTCGGCGCGCCGGCCAAGCGTCAGTCCGTGACCAACCCGAAGAACACGCTGTTCGCGGTGAAGCGCCTGATCGGCCGCCGCTTCGAAGAGAAGGAAGTCCAGAAGGACATCGGCCTGATGCCGTACGCGATCATCAAGGCCGACAACGGCGACGCATGGGTCGAAGCGCACGGCGAGAAGCTCGCGCCGCCGCAGGTGTCGGCTGAAGTGCTGCGCAAGATGAAGAAGACGGCCGAAGACTACCTCGGCGAGCCGGTCACGGAAGCCGTGATCACGGTGCCGGCGTACTTCAACGACAGCCAGCGCCAGGCGACCAAGGACGCCGGCCGCATCGCGGGCCTCGAAGTCAAGCGGATCATCAACGAGCCGACCGCGGCCGCGCTCGCATTCGGCCTCGACAAGGCCGAGAAGGGCGACCGCAAGATCGCCGTGTACGACCTCGGCGGCGGCACGTTCGACGTGTCGATCATCGAGATCGCGGACGTCGACGGCGAAATGCAGTTCGAAGTGCTGTCGACCAACGGCGACACGTTCCTCGGCGGCGAGGACTTCGACCAGCGCATCATCGACTACATCATCGGCGAGTTCAAGAAGGAGCAGGGCGTCGACCTGTCGAAGGACGTGCTCGCGCTGCAGCGCCTGAAGGAAGCTGCTGAAAAGGCGAAGATCGAGCTGTCGTCGAGCCAGCAGACCGAAATCAACCTGCCGTACATCACGGCCGACGCATCGGGTCCGAAGCACCTGAACCTGAAGATCACCCGCGCGAAGCTGGAAGCGCTGGTCGAGGACCTCGTCGAGCGCACGATCGAACCGTGCCGCATCGCGATCAAGGACGCCGGCGTCAAGGTGTCGGACATCGACGACGTGATCCTGGTCGGCGGCCAGACGCGCATGCCGAAGGTGCAGGAGAAGGTGAAGGAGTTCTTCGGCAAGGATCCGCGCCGTGACGTGAACCCGGACGAAGCCGTCGCAGTCGGCGCGGCGATCCAGGGCCAGGTGCTGTCGGGCGACCGCAAGGACGTGCTGCTGCTCGACGTGACTCCGCTGTCGCTCGGTATCGAGACGCTCGGCGGCGTGATGACGAAGATGATCAACAAGAACACGACGATCCCGACGAAGCACGCCCAGGTGTATTCGACGGCGGACGACAACCAGTCGGCCGTGACGATCAAGGTGTTCCAGGGCGAACGCGAGATGGCGGCAGGCAACAAGCTGCTCGGCGAGTTCAACCTCGAAGGCATCCCGCCCGCACCGCGCGGCGTGCCGCAGATCGAAGTGACCTTCGACATCGACGCGAACGGCATCCTGCACGTCGGCGCGAAGGACAAGGCGACCGGCAAGGAAAACAAGATCACGATCAAGGCGAACTCGGGCCTGTCCGACGCTGAAATCGACCAGATGATCAAGGACGCGGAAGCGAACGCAGCGGAAGACCACAAGCTGCGCGAGCTGGCCGATTCGCGCAACCAGGGCGACGCGCTGGTCCACAGCACGAAGAAGGCGCTCACCGAGTACGGTGACAAGCTGGACGCGGGCGAGAAGGAAAAGATCGAAGCGGCGCTGAAGTCGCTCGAGGAAATCCTGAAGGACACGTCGGCCGACAAGGCGGCGATCGACGCGAAGGTCGAGGAACTCGGTCAGGCTTCGCAGAAGCTCGGCGAAAAGATGTACGCCGACATGCAGGCGCAGCAGGCCGGGGCGGCCGGCGCGGCGGGTGCAGCCGAAGGCGCGGCCCATGCGGGCGGCGCGCAGCAGGCGGCCGACGACGTCGTCGACGCCGAGTTCAAGGAAGTGAAGAAGGACTAAGCCGGGTTGCCATGGCACCGCACGCCGCGCGCGAGTCGCGCGCGGCGCGGCTGAACAGCGGTCTGTCTTTCCTTCCGGATGGCCGGATCGACTCCACGCCTGGCGGGCTTCGCGGCCCTCCGGGCACATTTGTTTTTTGGCGGGTGCTGCGCGAGCCGTCCGCGGACGGCGCAGCGCCAGACGAGTCGAGAGACTTTACTGCGGGCGAAAGGAGCCGCCGCGTGCGCGACGCGCGACGGCACAGTGAATCGATATGGCGAAACGGGATTACTACGAGGTTCTGGGCGTCGCGAAGAACGCGAGCGACGACGAAATCAAGAAGGCATATCGCAAGCTTGCGATGAAGTACCACCCTGACCGCAATCCTGACAGCAAGGATGCGGAAGAGCATTTCAAGGAGGCGAAGGAAGCCTATGAAATGCTGTCGGACAGCCAGAAGCGGGCAGCGTACGACCAGTACGGCCACGCGGGCGTCGATCCGAACATGGGCGGTGCGGGCGGACAAGGTTTCGGCGGCTTCGCGGACGCGTTCGGCGACATCTTCGGCGACATCTTCGGCCAGGCTGCCGGCGGTGCCGCGCGCGGCGGCCGCGGCGGCCCGCAGGTGTATCGCGGTGCCGACTTGCGCTACAGCATGGAAATCACGCTCGAGCAGGCCGCGCACGGCTACGACACGCAGATCCGCGTGCCGAGCTGGGTGTCGTGCGAAGTCTGTCACGGGTCCGGCGCAAAGCCCGGCACGAAGCCCGAAACCTGCCCGACCTGCCATGGCCAGGGCACGGTGCGCATGTCGCAGGGTTTCTTCAGCATCCAGCAGACCTGCCCGAAGTGTCACGGCACCGGCACCTACATCCCGGAACCGTGCGCGCACTGCCACGGCTCGGGCAAGGTGAAGGAAACCAAGACGCTCGAAGTGAAGATCCCGGCCGGCATCGACGACGGGATGCGGATCCGCTCGGCCGGCAACGGCGAGCCGGGCATCAACGGCGGGCCGCCGGGCGACCTGTACGTCGAGATCCACATCAAGCCGCACGCGGTGTTCGAGCGCGACGGCGACGATCTGCACTGCCAGATGCCGATTCCGTTCACGACCGCCGCGCTCGGCGGCGAGATCGAGGTGCCGACGCTGGCCGGCCGTGCGTCGTTCCCGGTGCCGGAAGGCACGCAGTCGGGCAAGACGTTCCGCCTGCGCGGCAAGGGGATCAAGGGTCTGCGTTCGAGCATCGCGGGCGATCTGTACGTGCATGTGCAGGTCGAGACGCCCGTGAAGCTGACCGACCAGCAGCGCGACCTGCTCAAGCAGTTCGAGAAGTCGCTGGCCGAGGGCGGTGCGCGTCACAGCCCGCAGAGCAAGAGCTGGTTCGACCGGGTGAAGAGCTTCTTCGAGTAACGGCATGACTGACGGTAACGAGAGCGCGTCCTTCGCGCTCTTGGACGATTGCGACTCGAGCGCGTCCGCGCGGTCGAGTCGTTTGTATTCCGGTTTCGTGCGCGAACGCGTGTGCACGGATCCGGCCCGGCTCGACGAAGTCGATGCGGCGGTGGCGCAGGATCTGCGCGACGGGCTGCATGCGGTCGTCGTCGGCGATTACGAATTCGGACGCAATCTGGACAGAGCGCAGCCGGGCCATGCCCCGCTGCGCTTTTTGCTGTATGCGCGCTGCGAGCGCCTGTCGCGCGACGACGTCGACGCATGGCTCGCGCAGCGGGACGGCGGCGGCCCGCCGTCGATCGCGGGCGTCGCGCATGTCGCGAAGAGCGTGTCGCGCGACGCGTTCGACGCGGCGATCGCTGCGGTGCACGACGCGCTGCGGGCCGGCGATTCGTACCAGATCAACTACACGTACCGGCTCAACTTCGACATGTTCGGCACGCCGCTGGCGCTGTACCGGCGGCTGCGTGCGCGTCAGCCCGTGCGTTACGGCGCGCTGATCGCGCTGCCCGACGGCGCGTGGGTCGTGTCGTGCTCGCCGGAGCTGTTCGTCGAGAAGCACGGCGACTTGCTGCGCGCACGGCCGATGAAGGGCACCGCGCCGCGCTCGGCCGACCCGCGAGAAGACGCGGCAGCCGCCGCGTTCCTCGCGAACGATCCGAAGAACCGCGCGGAAAACGTGATGATCGTCGACCTGCTGCGCAACGACGTGTCGCGGATCGCGCGCACGGGCACGGTCAAGGTGCCGGCGCTGTTCTCCGTCGAGCCGTATGCGTCGGTGTGGCAGATGACGTCGACGGTCGAGGCCGGCTGGCGCGACGGGACGACGTTCGCGCAGATGCTGCGCGCGCTGTTTCCGTGCGGATCGATCACCGGCGCGCCGAAGCACAAGACGATGGAACTGATCGATGCGATCGAGTCGACGCCGCGCGGGCTCTATACGGGCGCGATCGGCTGGCTCGATGCGCCGAAGCCGACGCAAGCTGCGCCGGCAGTCGGCGCATTGCCGGACGGCGCGCGCGGCTGCGGCGATTTCTGCCTGTCGGTCGCGATCCGGACGCTGACGCTCGATGCGGCTGATGCCGATGCGGGCGCAACGACCGGCACGCGCGACCACGCAACGGCCGCTGCCGGCCGGCGGCGCGGCACGATGGGCGTCGGCGCGGGCATTGTGCTCGACAGCGTCGCCGCCGACGAATATGCGGAGTGCGAATTGAAAGCGCGATTCCTGACCGACGCCGATCCCGGCTTCCAGCTGTTCGAAACCACCGCCGCGACGCGCGCGGACGGCATCCGCCATCTCGAGCGTCATCTCGCGCGGCTGCAGCGCAGCGCCGACGCCTTCGGCTTTCGCTTCGATGCCGATGCGTTGCGTCGCGAGATCGACGCGCGCTGCGCGGCGCTGGACGGCGACGGCCCGTACCGGATGAAGCTCGCGCTCGCGAAGGACGGCATGCTCGACATCACGGCAGCCGCGCTGAAGCCGCTGCCGGCGGGGCCGGTCGGCGTGATGCTCGCGTCCGCGCACGGCTTTGCGCCGACTCGCGCGGACGACGCGCTGCTGTTGCACAAGACGACGCGTCGCGCGGAATACGACCGTGCGTGGCAGGCCGCCGAAGCGCTCGGCGGCTTCGACATGCTGTTCGTGAACGAGCGCGGCGAGGTGACGGAAGGCGGGCGCTCGAACCTGTTCGTGAAGCTCGACGGCCAGTGGGTGACGCCGCCGCTTGCGAGCGGCGTGCTGCCGGGCGTGATGCGCGGCGTGCTGCTCGACGACCGCGCGTTCGGCGCGGTCGAGCGCGTGGTCACGGTCGATGATCTGGCGCGCGCGCAGGCGCTGCTGCTGACCAATGCATTGCGCGGGGCGCTCGACGCGGTGCTGAAATGACGCGATGACGGCTCGGGCCGCGTGCCCGACTGCCCGCTGCCACCGGTCTTCGGTCTTCGGCCGCGCAGCGACCCGACAAAAAAGCGCGGCGCCCCGCAAAGGGCGCCGCGCTTTTTTTTCTCGCAAGCAAGCACACCGGCGAACGCGCCGCCGGCCCTGCGTCAGAACGAGTGTTCCGGTCCCGGGAACGTGCGGTCCTTCACCGCGCTCACGTACGCTTCGACGGCCGCCTGGATGGTCGGCTGTCCGTGCATGAAATCCTTCACGAAACGCGGACGCTTGCCGGGGAAGATGCCCAGCATGTCGTGCAGCACCAGCACCTGGCCCGAGCATTCGAGGCCCGCGCCGATGCCGATCGTCGGGATTTTCAGCATGTGCGTGACTTCGGACGCGACGAGCGTCGGCACCGCTTCGAGCACCACGAGCTGCGCACCGGCGTCCTCGATTGCGCGCGCGTCGCGCAGCAGCTGCGCGGCGCCGGCCTCCGTGCGGCCCTGCACCTTGAAGCCGCCGAACGCATGCACGGACTGCGGCGTGAGACCGAGGTGCGCGCACACCGGCACCGAGCGTTCGACGAGGAAGCGGATCGTGTCGGCGAGCCATTCGCCGCCTTCGAGCTTGACCATCTGAGCGCCGGCGCGCATCAGCGTGACCGCGTTCGCGAACGCCTCGGCCGGCGTGCCGTACGTGCCGAACGGCAGGTCGGCGACGACGAGCGCGCGCGGCTGCACGCGCGCGACGCAGGCCGTGTGGTACGCGATGTCGTCGAGCGACACCGGCAGCGTGGTCGTGTGGCCCTGCAGCACGTTGCCGAGCGAGTCGCCGATCAGCAGCACGTCGGTGCCGGCGCGATCGAGCAACGCGGAAAAGCTCGCGTCGTAGCACGTGAGCATCGCGATCTTCTCGCCGGCGTCGCGCATTGCCTGCAGCTTCGGCACCGTGACGGCAGGCCGGCTCGATTCCTGGAGATAGGTCATGGGAAATCCGGTTCGAGGGTGGAAACGACGGGCGAGGAGCGCGTCAGCGCGTCGTCTCGCCCTTGACGAAGAATTCCTTGCGGCCGCGCATCGTGTCGATGCGTTCGATTAGCAGCGCAAGATCTTCGGGGGAATCCAGCGGGTTCAGGTGTTCGGCAGCGACCGTCAGCACCGGCGTGCGGTCGTAGTGATAGAAGAATTCGTTGTACGCGTCGACGAGCGAGCGCAGGTACGCGTCGCTGATCTGCAGTTCCATCGGCAGCCCGCGCTTCTGGATGCGCGAGAACAGCACCTCGGGACTCGCCTGCAGATAGACGACGAGATCGGGCGCGGGCGCCTGCGGCACGTCGACGTGCGCGGCGATCGACCGGTACAGCTGCCATTCGTCTTCCGGCAGGTTCAGCCGCGCAAAGATGTCGTTCTTCTGCGGCATGAAATCGGCGACGACGGGCCGGCCCGTGTCGAGCGCGCCGATCAGTTCGCGCGCCTGCTGCGCGCGCTGCAGCGCGAACGACAGCTGCGCGGGCAGCGCGTAGCGCGCGGTGTCGCGATAGAAGCGTTCGAGGAACGGGTTGTCCTGCGGGCGTTCGAGCAGCGTCTGCATCGACCAGCGCTCGGCGAGCAGGCGCGCGAGCGTCGTCTTGCCGACGCCGATCGGGCCTTCGATCACCAGGTAGCGATGCGGGGCGCGCAGGTCGGGCGCGGTGACGGTCAGCGGGGTGGCGTTCATCGGCAGCGGTTCTTGTCGGCGTCGGCGCCGGCGGCAAGGGCCTTCTGCATCAGGCATTGACAGGTCTGCACCTTCTCGACGCGCTGATCGGCGACGGATGCAAGGAACGCGTCGGCGCGACCGCGCGCGGGAATGTCGAGCGCCGGCTCGATTTCGACGAGCGGCACGAGCGCGAATGCGCGATCGGTGAGGCGCGGATGCGGGACGATCAGGTCCGGTTCGTCGATCGAATCGGAGCCGAACAGCAGGATGTCGAGGTCGAGCGTGCGCGGGGCGTTGCGATACGGGCGCTCGCGCCCGAAGTGATGTTCGATCTTCTGGCAGAGCGCGAGCAGCTCGCGGGCCGACAGCGTCGTGTCGAGCTTGACGACGCAGTTGTAGTAGTCGTCGCCGCCCGCTTCGAAGGGCGCCGTGCGATACAGGCTCGACTTGCCGAGGATCGAGATGGTGCGCTGCTGCGCGAGGCACACCACCGCGTCCTTCAGGGTCTGGCGCGCATCGCCGAGATTCGCCCCCAGTCCGATATATGCAACCGTCATGGCATCACTTCCTACGTCGTTCGCCGGCGAGCGCGTCAGTCGTCGGAACCGCTCGCGGTACCGCCCGCGGTGTCCGGCGCCTGCTCGGCGGCGCCTTCGTCCGGCTTGCGGTTTCGCGCGCCGCCGCGGCGGCGCCGCTTGCGGGGCGATTTTTCCTTCGAGCCGCCCTGCGTGAGGAGTGCCTCACGGGCGGCTGCGTCGCCTTCGATGAAATCCGTCCACCACTGGCCGACAGCTGCTTCGAGCTCGCCGGATTCGCAGCGTAACAGGAGGAAATCATACCCCGCTCTAAACCTTTGGTGTTCCAGCAACCGCATCGCGCTGCGGCCCGAGCGTTTCTCGAGGCGCAGCTGCAGGCCCCAGATCTCGCGCATGTCGGCCGAGTAGCGCTTGTGGATCGCCAGTTTCTCGGTCTGCATGTCGAGCACGTCGTCCATCGCGCGATGGAGCGCCGGCACCGGGAATTCGCCTTCGGCCGTGTATTGCTCGAAGCGCTGGCGCATGTCGTGCCACAGCAGCGTCGCGAACAGGAAGCCCGGCGACACCGGCTTGCCGGCGCGCACGCGCGCGTCGGTGTTGTTCAGCGCGAGCGTGATGAATTTCTCGCCCTGCGGCTGTTCGAGCACGACGTCGAGGAGCGGCAGCAGCCCGTGGTGCAGCCCTTCCTTGCGCAGCCGCTGCAGGCACGCGAGCGCGTGGCCCGACAGCAGCAGCTTCAGCATTTCGTCGAACAGGCGCGCGGCCGGCACGTTGTTGATCAGGTCGGCGAGCGCGTTGATCGGCTCGCGCGTATGCGGCTCGATCTCGAAGCCGAGCTTCGCCGCGAAGCGCACGACGCGCAGCATCCGCACGGGATCCTCGCGATAGCGGGTGGCCGGATCGCCGATCATCCGCAACAGGCGGGCGCGCACGTCGGCCATCCCGTCGTGATAGTCGAGCACCGTCTGCGTCGACGGGTCGTAGTACATCGCGTTGATCGTGAAGTCGCGGCGCGCGGCGTCTTCGTGCTGTTCGCCCCACACGTTGTCGCGCAGCACGCGGCCGCTGGCGTCCACCGCATGCGTGCGGCGGTCGAGCTCGTCGCGCTTCAGGCGCTTCGGCGGCTCGGCCGCGCCGGCTTCGGGCGGCGCGTCGACCAGTGCGCGGAACGTCGACACCTCGATCAGTTCCTGGCCGAACTGCACGTGGACGATCTGGAAGCGGCGGCCGATCAGGCGCGCGCGGCGGAACAGGCGCTGCACCTCGGTCGGCGTCGCGTCGGTCGCGACGTCGAAGTCCTTCGGCGCGATCCCGAGCAGCAGGTCGCGCACGGCGCCGCCGACGATGAACGCGCGGAAGCCCGCCTGCTGCAGCGTGTCGGTCACGCGCACCGCGTTCTTCGAGATCAGCGACGGATCGATCCGGTGCACGCTGGCCGGCACGACGGTCGGTTCGTGATTGCTGCGCGGGTTCGTGGGGGCGCCGCCGCGGCTACCCTTCGCGGGGCGCGAGGCAGCGGCCGTTGCGGCCGCGGGCGCCTCGGCGGGCGACGTTTGTTCGGCGCCGTCCTGGCCGAGCAGCTTGCGAATGAATTTTTTGATCACGACGTTCAGAAGAGATCGAGGATGCGCCAGCCGCGGGCGCTTGCATGCGCGCGCAGCGTGTCGTCGGGGTTGGTCGCGATCGGGTCGGTGACTTTCTCGAGCAACGGGATGTCGTTGTGCGAGTCGCTGTAGAAGTAGCTGTGTTCGAAGTCGTCCCAGTGCTTGCCGAGCGACGCGAGCCAGGCTTCGGTGCGCACGATCTTGCCTTCGCGATAGCTCGGCGTGCCGGTCGGCCGGCCCGTGTACGGCGAATCGGGATGCCCGTCGGTCGTTTCGACTTCGCACGCGATCAGCGTGTCGACGCCGAACGCGGTCGCGATCGGGCGCGTGATGAATTCGTTGGTGGCCGTCACGACGCAGCACAGGTCGCCGGCATCGACGTGCTTGCGCACCAGTTCGAGCGCGGCGGGCGTCATCGCGGGGCGGATCACCTCGTGCATGTACTGCTCGTGCCATTCGGCCAGCTGCGCGCGCGAATACTTCGCGAGCGGCGTGAGCATCGCGCACAGGTACGCATGGATGTCGAGCTTGCCGGCCTTGTAGTCGGCGAAGAACTGATCGTTCTGACGCGAGAAGCTTTCCGCGTCGACGATGCCGAGCTTCACCATGAAGCGGCCCCATTCGTGGTCGCTATCGGTCGGGATCAGCGTGTGATCGAGGTCAAAGAGTGCCAGATTAGTCATGGAAGCGCATTTTACTCGAAGCGGTTCGGGCCTGTGCCCGGCGGTGCGATGTCGTCGCCGGGGCGGGCGAGCATCCGGCGCAGCAGCGGCAGCGTGACGGCGCGCTTCTGCTCGAGCGAGAAGCGGTCGAGCGCGTCGAGCAGCGCCATCAGGCTCGGCATGTCGCGGCGGAAATGGGTCAGCAGGTACGCGGCGATGTCGTCGGTGAGCGCGATCCCGCGCTCCTTCGCCGCCAGCTTCAGCACGGCGATCTTGCCGGCGTCCGACGGCGGCGACAGGTGGAACACGAGCCCCCAGCCGAGCCGCGTGCGCAGGTCCTCGCGCACGTCGAGCGCGAGCGGCGCCGCGGGGCCCGCCGCGACGAACGCGCTCGACGGATGCGCGCGCACCTCGTTGAACAGGTTGAACAGCGCGACCTGTTGCGTGTCGCTCATCTTGTCGCAGTCGTCGATCGCGTAGATGCCGATGCGCGGGTCGAACGTGAACGCGCCGAGCGGGCTCTGCGGCGTCAGGTAGCGCGCGTAGCCGTACGACGCGTCGCTCACGAGCGCCTGCAGCAGGTGGGTGCGGCCGCTGCCGGGCTCGCCCCAGATGTAGAACGACCGGTCCGGCACGGGCCCCGCCGCGAGCGCGAGGTCGAGCTTCTGGAGCCGCGAGATGAGCTCGTCGTTCTCCTCATTCATGATGAAGTTGTCGAACGTGGCGGGCGGCGGCGTGCCGAGATCGAGCGTCAGTTGACGGGACACAACAGTCACAATGCGGGTCGGTTGAGGAAACGCGCGCCGTACGCCGGGCACGCGCGCGGGACGGCGCCGGTCGCTGCACGCACGGCCGCACGCACGGCCGCACGCACGGCGGCGCGCGTGTTGCGGCGCGGCTCGCGGGGCGATGAAAACGGGGAGGTGTCGACCAAGATGCAATCCCTGACGAATCGGTGCTGGGAATTCCGGCCAACGGGCCGGCTTCGGGTAAAATCGCATTTTACCGACCTTCTCGCATTCCCCCATGAATCCTCCGAAATCCGCTCCCGACGCTCAGGGTCTGTCCTACCGCGACGCAGGCGTCGACATCGACGCGGGCGACGCGCTCATCGACAAGATCAAGCCTTTTGCGAAGAAAACCCTGCGCGACGGCGTGCTCGGCGGCATCGGCGGGTTCGGCGCGCTGTTCGAAGTGCCGAAGAAGTACCAGGAGCCCGTGCTCGTGTCGGGCACCGACGGCGTCGGCACCAAGCTCAAGCTGGCCTTTCATCTGAACAAACACGACACCGTCGGCCAGGACCTGGTCGCGATGAGCGTGAACGACATCCTCGTGCAGGGTGCCGAGCCGCTGTTCTTCCTCGACTACTTCGCATGCGGCAAGCTCGACGTCGACACGGCCGCGACCGTCGTCAAGGGCATCGCGCACGGCTGCGAGCTGTCGGGCTGCGCGCTGATCGGCGGTGAAACGGCCGAAATGCCGGGCATGTATCCGGACGGCGAATACGACCTGGCCGGCTTCGCGGTCGGCGCGGTCGAGAAGAGCAAGATCATCGACGGCAGCACGATCGCCGAGGGCGACGTCGTGCTGGGCCTCGCATCGAGCGGCATCCACTCGAACGGCTTCTCGCTCGTGCGCAAGATCATCGAGCGCGCGAATCCCGACCTGTCGGCCGATTTCCACGGCCGTTCGCTGGCCGACACGCTGATGGCGCCGACGCGCATCTACGTGAAGCCGCTGCTCGCACTGATGCAGAAGCTGACGGTGAAGGGCATGGCGCACATCACCGGCGGCGGCCTCGTCGAGAACATTCCGCGCGTGCTGCGCGAAGGCCTCACCGCCGAGCTCGACCAGAACGCATGGCCGCTGCCGCCGCTGTTCAAGTGGCTGCAGGAGCACGGCGGCGTCGCCGACGCGGAAATGCACCGCGTGTTCAACTGCGGGATCGGGATGGCCGTGATCGTCGCGGCGGCCGATGCCGACGCCGCGATCGCCGACCTGACGGCCGCCGGCGAACAGGTGTGGAAGATCGGCACCGTGCGTGCGAGCCGCGAAGGCGAGGCGCAGACGGTCGTGGTCTGACGCAACGCGCAGCAGGATGCAGCAAGGAAAACCGCCCGGAATCGATCCGGGCGTTTTTTTTCGGGCGCGGCCTTTCGTGCAGCGGCGCGCCATTGAAGGAGTAACGACGATGACCGAAGACGAACGTGCGCTCCGCGAACTCGTGGAAACCTGGTTCGTGTCGAGCCGGCGCGGCGATCTGGCGACCGTGCTCGACCTGATCGCCGACGACGCGATCTTCATGGTGGCCGGCAAGCCGCCGTTCGACAAGGCGGCGTTCGCGGCCGCGTCGCGCGACGCGAATGCGGCTGCGGCGGGCGCCGGGCCGAAGGTCGACGGCCGTTACCGGATCGACGAATTGCGCGTGATCGGCGACTGGGCGTACATGCGCAATTTCATCGAGATCGACGTGACGCCGCCCGGGGGCGACACGCTGCGCCGTTCCGGCCATACGCTGACGATCTTCCGGAAGTCCGATGGCCGCTGGCAGCTCGCACGCGATGCGAATCTCGTGACGCTCGCGCAGTGAGCGCGGCGTGGGGGCGGGCGTCATGCCCAACTGAGCCCAGGCCGCGGCACCGCGGGCAGATGGCGCCCCGTTAAACGCTGCAGATGCGGTCGTCGAGCACGCGTTCGAGCGTGTCGAGCGCGCGCGCCGTCGAGTCCGGCGCGATACAGTCGACGACGATCCGCTCGGGCATCGCACGCAGCCACGTGATCTGCCGCTTGCACAGCTGGCGCGTCGCGAAGATGCCCTTGTCGCGCATCGTCCGGTAGTCGATGTCGCCGTCGAGAAATTCCCACGCCTGACGGTAGCCGACGCAGCGCATCGACGGCAGGCCGAGATGCAGATCGTCGCGGCGGCGCAGCCGTTCGACTTCGTCGATGAAGCCCGCGTCGAGCATCGCGTCGAAGCGTTGCGCGATGCGTGCGTGCAGCACCGCGCGGTCCGACGGTTCGAGCGCGACCGGCACGAAGCGGTATGCGGCGGCCGCATCGTCGGTGAGCCGCGGCGCGGCGAGCAGCGCCGACATCGGCTGGCCGCTCAGCATGAATACTTCGAGCGCGCGCTGAATCCGCTGCGAGTCGTTCGGCGCGAGCCGCGCGGCCGTTGCCGGATCGACCTGCGCAAGCCGTGCATGCAGCGCGGGCCAGCCGTCGCGTGCGGCGTCGGCGTCGAGTTCCGCGCGCACGGCCGGATCGGCGCCGGGCAGGTCGTTGAGCCCCTGCGTCAGTGCCTTGTAGTACAGCATCGTGCCGCCCGCGAGCAGCGGCGTGCGGCCGCGCGCGAGGATCTCGCCGACCAGGCGCAGCGCATCGGCACGGAATTCCGCGGCCGAATACGCATCGGCCGGGTCGATGATGTCGATCAGATGGTGCGGCACGCTCGCGCGCTCGTCGCGCGTCGGTTTCGCGGTGCCGATATCCATGTCGCGATAGACGAGCGCCGAATCGACGCTGACGATCTCGATCGGGCGGCGCGCGGCCAGCGCGAGCGCGGCGGCCGTCTTGCCCGAGGCGGTGGGGCCGAGCAGACAGGCGATCGTCGTCGGACGGGACTGCGGTGACGCGCTCATTGCCCGCGCATGAAGAGGCGGTCGAGGTCGTTCAGCGTCAGCTGATACCAGGTCGGCCGACCGTGATTGCATTGATCCGCGCGTTCGGTCGCTTCCATTTGGCGCAGCAGCGCGTTCATCTCGTCGAGCGTCAGGCGCCGGTTCGCGCGCACCGCGTGGTGGCACGCGAGCGTGCCGAGCAGCTCGTGCTGGCGCTCCGTGAGCACGCGCGAACCGCCGAACGCGTGGAGGTCGGCGAGCACCGCGCGCGCGAGCGACTGCAGGTCCGCATCCTTCAGCAGCGCGGGTACCGCGCGGATCGCGAGCGTCGTCGGCGACAGCACCGCGAGATCGAAGCCGAGCGATTCGAGCGTGTCGCGTTCTTCCTCGACCGTGCCGATTTCGACCGGCGTCGCCGTCATCGATACCGGCAGCAGCAGCGACTGCACCGCGACCGTACGGTCGGCGAGCGCGTTCTTGAACTGCTCGTACAGGATCCGTTCGTGCGCCGCGTGCATGTCGACGATCACGAGGCCGTGCGCGTTCTGCGCGAGCACGTAGATGCCGTGGATCTGGCCGAGCGCGAAGCCGAGCGGCTGCTCGTCGTGCGCGGCGGCGGCGAGTGCCGACGTGGCCAAGCCTGCAAGCGGTGCGATCGGCGCAGCGGCCGAACCGGCTGCATCGCGCGCGACGATCGTCGTGCCGCCCGGCGTGCCCGCACCCGTGTCCTTGCGGCCGAACAGCGCGTCGTAGAGCGCGAGCGGCTGCGCGACCGGCAGCGTGCCTTGCGTCATGCGCGCCTGGCGCATCCACGTGGTGCCCGACGACGATGAAGACGGCGAGGCCGACGAGAACCCGCTGCCGCCCGTGCCGGAGATGCTGCCTTGCGCGAGCGGCGTGTTCGGGAACGACGCGGGGCCGGCCAGCGCCGCTTCGATGTGTGCGGCATGGCCGCCCGCGGTGGTTTCCGGCGACGCACCCGCATGGCGCGCGAGCGCACGCTGCACCGCATGGAACACGTACTGGTGGATCGAACGCGAATCGCGGAACCGCACTTCGATCTTCGACGGGTGCACGTTCACGTCGACCGCCTCGGGCGGCAGGTCGAGGAACAGCACGTACGACGGGTAGCGGTCGCCGTGCAGCACGTCTTCATACGCGGCGCGCACCGCATGCGTGAGCAGCTTGTCGCGCACGAAGCGACCGTTCACGAAGAAGTACTGCTGATCGGCGCGTCCGCGGCTCGCGGTCGGCAGGCCCGCGCAGCCGTAGACGGCGAGCGGCCCCGCCTGCTCGTCGAGCGGCAGGTGCGCGGTCGCGAAGCTGTCGCCGAGGATCTTCGCGACGCGCTGCGCGGGTTCGGTCGCGTTCCAGTGCTCGACGGCCTTGCCGTTGTGCAGCACCGAGATCGCGACGTCCGGCCGCGCGAGTGCCGCGCGGCGGATCATTTCGAGGCAGTGGCCGAACTCGGTCTGCTCGCTTTTGAGGAATTTGCGGCGTGCGGGCGTGTTGAAGTACAGCTCGCGCACCTCGATCGTCGTGCCGACCGCGCCGGCGGCCGGCGACAGCGCACCCGTGGTCGCGTCGATCTTCGTTGCATGCGCGACGTCGGCCGTGCGGCTCGTGATCGACATTTCGGCGACCGAGGCGATCGACGCGAGCGCTTCGCCGCGAAACCCGAGCGTCGCGACCGCTTCGAGCTCCTCGAGCGAGCGGATCTTGCTCGTCGCGTGGCGCATCAGCGCGAGCGGCAGCTCGTCGGGCGGAATCCCGCAGCCGTCGTCGGTGATCGAGATGCGCTTGACGCCGCCTTCCTCGAGCACGATGCGCAGCGTCGTCGCGCCGGCGTCCATCGCGTTTTCCAGCAGTTCCTTGACGACCGATGCCGGGCGTTCGACGACCTCGCCGGCGGCGATCTGGCTGATCAGCTGGTCGGGCAGGGGCTGGATCGCGCGCAGCGGGCGCGGGGCGGGGGCGGACGCGGCGCCCGTGGCCGTTTCGGTGATTTCGGACATGGCCGAATTATAGCGAGGCGGCGCGCGCGTGCCGGCGCGGCGGTCGGTTACGTTTTTTCACGGAGCCTTAAGGGACTTTCGGTATCATGACTGCGTTTCGCGCACCGCCTTGTCAGGCGGGCGCTTCCGCCCTCCGGCCGTTCCGGCCCTTTCGCCTTCGAGGAATCGCATTTGGATACGCTGCTTCATTTCGTCAACCTGGTCCTGCATATCGACGCGTTCCTCGGCGACTTCATCCGGCAGTACGGCGCATGGGTGTATCTGGTGTTGTTCCTGATCGTGTTCTGCGAGACGGGGCTCGTCGTGCTGCCGTTCCTGCCCGGCGATTCGCTGCTGTTCATCGGCGGCGCGTTCGCGGCGACCGGCGACATGAACGTCGGCGTGCTCATCGCGCTGCTGCTCGTCGCGGCGATTGCCGGCAATACCGTGAACTACCTGATCGGCCGCTGGATCGGGCCGAAGGTCTTCAATACCCATATCCCGGTGCTCGAGCGCTTCCTCGACCGCGCGGCGCTGGAGAAGACCCATACGTTCTACGACAAGCACGGCGGCAAGACCATCGTGCTCGCGCGTTTCATCCCCGTCGTGCGCACGTTTGCGCCGTTCGTGGCCGGCGCATCTTCGATGAGCTTCGCGCGTTTCCAGCTGTTCAACGTGATCGGCGCGCTGGTCTGGGTGCTGCTGCTGGTGTTGCTCGGCTACTTCTTCGGCAATATCCCGTTCATTCGCCAATACCTGAACGTGATCGTGCTGGTGGGGATCGGCGCGGCGATCGTGCCGGTCGCGCTCGGCGCGCTGTGGAAGCTGGTGCGCGGCCGGCATTCGGACAATACGCAGAAGACGAGCGGGCGCTGAGCCGACGTCTCACCTCCTGCAGAACAAGCGAACGTGGCGGCCCTGGGCTGCCACGTTTTTTTTCGTCCGTGCCGTCCGGAGCGCGGGCTGCCGATATCCGGTATCGGGCGGACACGTGCTCGATGCCGGCTGGTTGAGTCGGAATCCGCGAACCGGTGCTCGACGCCGTCCCGTCGAACCAAAGCTCAGGTATTGCGATGCGAGATCGGCGTCTCCGGCGTCGGATAGCCGGCCTCGCGGAACGTCTCGAGGATCACGCGGTTGGTATCGCAGTACACCTGCCAGTAGTTTTCCGGCTGCGTCGACGGGCGCACGAACAACAGCGGGCCTTCCGGCGTGAACTGCAGCACGCCGACGTCCGGCGCCGGCACTTTCATCACGTTCGGGATCAGCTGGATCTGCGTCTTCAGGCGGTTGATCGCATCGGCCGCGTCGACGCTGTTCGCGATCTTCGCGGTCAGGTCGACGCGGCGATGCGGCGTCGCGCTGTAGTTCGCGATGTTGTCCGAGAAGATCTTGTTGTTGCCGACGATCGTCACGACGTTGTCCGCCGTGATGATCGTCGTGCCGAACAGGCCGAGCTCCTTCACGGTGCCCGTCACGCCGCCCGCGGTAATCACGTCGCCGATCTTGAACGGACGCAGCACCTGCATGAACACGCCGGCGGCGAAGTGCGCGAGCAGGCCGCCCCACGCGGTGCCGATCGCGAGGCCGAGGCCGGCGAGCAGTGCGGCGAACGACGTGGTCTGCACACCGAAGATCTGCAGGATCGCGAGGATCAAGAGGATCGTCAGCAGCACGCTGACGACGGAGGTCAGGTAGTCGGTCAGCGTCGGGTCGACCTTGCCGCTGCGGCGCACGACCTTGCCGAGCAGGCCGGAAGCGATGCGGATCGCCCAGCGGCCGACGAACCACAATACGATCGCGGCGAGGAGGTTCAGGCCGAAGTCGAGGCCGCGGGTCATCAGGAATTGTTGGGCGGTGTGCAGGTCGATCATGCGTTGTCCCGGGTAGATGAGTGCATTGGCGCGAAAATGGAAGCGTTCGGTTCCACACAGCCGGACGTTTATAACGCGACTGATGCGCCGCGACAACCGGAACGCGCGGATCGCCGCGGGACGGCCGCGATGTCGTGGCGGCTAACGCGCTTCATTCCATCGCATGCGTGTGCCAAGTGGCCACGGCGCATGTAGTTCGATGCGCCCGCAACGAACGCTACTTGTGCCGCGGCTCGAACGGCCGCTGCTGCACATCCGCCCCATGCGCGACGATCGCCATGCTTTCGGGCACTTCTTCCCATGCGCCGCGCAGATCGACGAGCGGCTCCGAACGACCATGAACGCGTCGTCGCCGGCTTCCGCGATACGCGGATTGTGCGGATAGAGTTCGTGCAGATGCTTGAACGACGTGCTGTGGAACAGCGAGCGCGATTGGCGTTCGCTGGAGTAACGCACCGCGATGATGCGCTCGCCGTCGGTCGCGCAGATCGTCATGTTCAGCGGCTCGGCGACGCGATACCGCACGGCGGCTTCCTCGATCACGCCGGCCATCCGCTCGAGCGCCGGCAACGGCGTCTGCTCGAGGCCGTAGGTGAGCGCGAGACGGAACATCAGCTCGGAGTCGGTCGACCCCTCGAGCGTCGGGAACAGCGCCGGGTCGATCTTCATCGTCAGGTCGCGGCGCAGCTTGTGGAAATCGCGGATCAGCCCGTTGTGCGCGAACAGCCAGCGGCCGTGGCGGAACGGATGACAGTTGGTTTCCTGGACGGGCGTATCGGTCGCCGCGCGAATGTGCGCGATGAACATCCGCGAGCGGATCGCGCGCGCGGCTTCGCGCAGGTTGCGGTCGTTCCACGCAGGATGCACGGAGCGGTAGCGAAACGGCAGTTCGTCGGGGTGCCCGTACCAGCCGATACCGAAGCCGTCGCCGTTGGTCGTCGTCGCGCCCAGCTCCGAATGCAGGCTCTGGTCGATCAGCGAATGCTTCGCGCGAAACAGTACGGTCTCGAGATGGATCGGATTACCCGTATAGGCGAGCCAGCGGCACATGGAGCGCTCCTTCGCGATGAATCTTCGCGCATGGTAGCCGACTTGGCGACGCCGTCGCACGCGAGCGCGCCGCCGCCCGGCGGCAGCGCGCGGTCGGAGCGGAAGGATGCGGCGGGCGCCGCATCCTGCATGCGCGCGTTTCAGTCTCCGAGCGCGTCCATCACGCGTGCGGAGTAGACGAGCGCTGCACCCGCATTCAATGCGATCGCGACGCCGAGCGCTTCGGCCACTTCCTCCCTGGTCGCGCCATGCTTCGCGGCTTCGGCCGTGTGTACCGCGATACAGCCGTCGCAGCGGGTCGTGACGGCCACCGCGAGCGCGATCAGTTCGCGCGTCTTCGCGTCGAGATGGCCGGTCTTGGCGCCGGCGCCTGACAGCGCCTTGTAGCCGGCCAGCGTGTCGGGCGACAGCTTCGCGATGTCGCCGATGCGGGTCGAGAGTTCCTTCCGGTATTCGTTCCAGTTCAGCATGATGCGTCCTTTCGAGAAAAGGTGGATCAGGCGGCGGACGCCGCGATCTCGGGCGATGCAGAACGTATTCTGAGCGCTCATGCTGAGGGTTTCGATACGCTAGAGTGTCAATTTTTAGCGCAAACGTCTCATGGACGCATTGAGTCAATTGTTATCGCTGGGCCGCAGCCACGTGGAGCTCGACGTGCGCTGCCTGCTCGACGGCCCGTTCGCGATGCCGCACGACGCGTTGCCGCCCGGCGAGGCGGCGTTTCATCTGCTGCTGGCAGGCGCCTGCCGGTTGCGTACCGCGGACGGGCGCACGCTGCGGCTGACCGACGGCGATTTCGTGCTGCTGGCCGGCGGCGATGCACACGATCTGTCCGATGCGGACGGAGGCGGCTCGCGGCCGGTCATGCCGTTGCGCGAGCCCGGCCCGGCCGGCGGCGCCGTGCTGCCGGTCAAGTCGAATCGCGATGCGTCGGAGCCGACCGACGCGAGCGTCGATCTGCTGTGCGGACGCTTCGTCTATGCGCGCGGTGCCGGCGAATTGCTGATGCGCACGCTGCCGCGCGTGCTGCACGTCGGGCTGCGCGAAGCATCGGGGCTCGCGTCGCTGCAACTGCTGACCGGTGTGCTGCGTGCCGAGGCATCGAATGCGCAGCCGGGTGCGCGTGCGATCGTGAACGCGCTCGGGCAGGCGCTGCTTGCGTATGCATTGCGCGCGTACGGCCGCGATGCGCGCGTGCCGGCCGGCTGGCTCGCGCTGGCGGCCGATGCGCGGCTCGGCCCGTCGGTGCAGGCCGTGCTGCAGGCGCCGGCGCAACCGTGGACGGTCGAGTCGCTCGGTGCGGCATCGGCGATGTCGCGCGCGACCTATGCGCGGCATTTCCGCGAGAAGGCGGGCATGAGCGTCGGCGCGTTCGTCGCGCAGATCCGGATGATGCATGCGTGCGCGCTGCTGCAGGACTCGCAGCGCGGACAGGCGGAAATCGGGCAGGCGGTCGGCTATCAGTCGGAGGCGGCGTTCGGCAAGGCGTTTCGCGCGGTGCTCGGCACGACGCCGGGGCGGTGGCGGCGAGCACAGCGGGGTGCGTGAGGCTGCATGCGCGAGCGTCGGGCTGCGCGCTGCAACACTGCTACCGCGCGCGAAACGTATGCCAACGACGACGATTCCGAACAAGAACATTCGGGCACCGTGCCGTTCGTTGCGTCGTCGATGTCGGAGCACGCGATCGTGCCGTGCGGTGAAGATGTAATGATGCGGGCCCGGTGCGCGCACGGCGCTCGCGATGTCCGCGGTGGGCATCGCATCGGAAGGCAGCGCAATTGTTGTTTGCAGAATCGGAAGAGGGCGGAGGTGTTCGTGTCGACGCGAGCATGCGCGGCGAGTCGCCCAAATGAAAAAGGGGCTTCCGGTTTCCCGGAAGCCCCTTCTTTACATCTTGGTAGGCCGTGCGTGACTCGAACACGCGACCAACGGATTAAAAGTCCGCTGCTCTACCAACTGAGCTAACGACCCAAAGAGCAAAAAATTATAGCGGCGGATCGAAGGCCTGTCAACAACCCGTCACGATAATTTATTTGATGCTCTCGATCTTGCCCTGCGCCGTCTGCGCCGCGTTCGACCCGGCGTACTGCGACACGACCTGCTCGAACGTCTTCTTTGCGGCCGCCTTCTGGCCTTGCTCGAGCTGGTTCGTCCCGATCGCGACGAGCGCGTCGGCCGCACGCGGATGCTGCGGATACTTGCTTACGATCGCCTGCCACGTCGCGGTCGAGCCGCGGTAGTCGCGCAGCGCGTATTGCGCATTGCCGAGCCAGTACTGCGCGGTCGGCTGGTACGGGCTCTGCGGATACTTCGCGATGAAGCTGCGGAACGACGCCGCAGCAGCCTTGAAGTTGCCGTTGCGGAATTGCTGCTGTGCCGCGCTGAGCGCATCCGTTTCACCGGGCTGCACGGTGCCTTCGACACCATCGATCGTCGCCTGTTGCGGCTCGAACTTCTTGAGCCGCGTGTCGAGATCCTGGTAGTACTCCTTCTGCTGCCGCTCGAGCGTCGTCAGCCGGTTCGTCAGGTCCTCGTTCTCGCCGCGCAGCGTCGCGACCTGCTGGTTCAGCTGGTCGATACGGCCGGATTGATCGAGGATCGTACGCTGAGCTGCCGACAACTGGCTGGACAGGTTGTCGCTCTTGCTGCGCAGATCGAGCACGGCGCGGCGCGCCTCGTTGTCGTCGAACATGCCGGCGTGCGCCGGCGCGGCCGACCACGCCGCGCCGGCGACGCAAATTGCTGCGGCCACGCGCAGCCAGGATACACGGTGCGTCATACGGCAATTCTTCCGTTACGGTTCTTACTGCTGGTAGACGAGGTCGGCGCGACGGTTCTGCGCCCACGATGCTTCGTCGTGACCCGATGCTTGCGGCTTTTCCTTGCCGAGGCTCACGGCTTCCATCTGCGAGTCGTTCACGCCGAGCAGCGCCATCGCACGGCGGACGGCTTCCGCACGCTTCTGGCCGAGCGCGAGGTTGTACTCGCTCGTGCCGCGTTCGTCGGTGTTGCCCTGGATCAGCACGTGGCGCTGCGGGTGGCTCTTCAGATACTGAGCGTGTTGCTGCAGCAGCGGCTGGTACTCGTCCTTCACCGAATAGCTGTCGAAGTCGAAGTAGATGCTGCGCTTCGCGAGCGGGCTGTTCGGATCGTTCAGCGGATCGACGTTCACTTGCGCGACGTTGTCGGCGCTCGGCTGCGTGCTCATCGCACCTGCATTGGCCTTGTCGTCGAGCTTCACGCCCGACTTACACGCTGCGAGCGCGCTGATCATCATCACGGCCAGGGCCAGACGAGCTTTATTCGACATCATGGTTAATCTCCTTGTGGTCATTGCATGAAGGGCCCCCACGACGGCTCACGAACGGAGCCGCCCTGGACGGACAGGATCTGCGGCGGCGCGCTGCCGTCGGAGGGCACTGCTGCCAGCACGTTGCGACCACCCGACTGGGTAGCGTACAGAAGGTACTGGCCGTTTGCCGCGAAGCTCGGCGATTCGTCGCGATTGGTATTCGTGATGGCGTTCGCCGCGCCGGTTTGCAGATCCTGAACGTACAGCTTGAACCCCCCACCCGTGCGGGAGATGTAGGCCAGCAGCTTGCCGTCCGGGCTGACGCGCGGGCTGGTGTTGTAGCTGCCGGTGAAGGTCACGCGTTGCGCGGCGCCGGCGCTTTCGCCTTGCGCGGGCATCCGGTAGATCTGCGGCGCGCCGCCGCGATCGCTCGTGAAGTAGATCCAGCGGCCGTCCGGCGAGTAGAACGGCTCGGTGTCGATCGAGCTGCTCTGCGTGAGCCGGCGCAGGCCGCCGCCGTTTGCATTGACCGAATAGATTTGCGTGTTGCCCGTCAGCGACAGTGCGACGGCCAGCGTGTTGCTGTCCGGCGACCACGCCGGCGCGCTGTTGTTGCCCTTCTGGTCGGAGACCATGTAGCGGCGGCCGGTCGGCAGGTCATGGATGTAGACGATCGGCTTCTTGCGCTCGAACGACACGTACGCGACCTTCGTCCCGCTCGGCGACCACGCCGGCGAGATGATCGGCTCGGTGCTCGACAGCGCGATGCGCGCGTTCTGGCCGTCCGAATCCGAAATCTGCAGCTGGTAGCGGTTGCCCGTCTTGATCACGTACGACAGGCGCGTCGCGAACACGCCGCGCACGCCGAGCAGCTTCTGGTAGATGTAGTCGGCGATCTTGTGGCCGGCCGTGCGCAGCGTGGTGTCGGTGGCCGTCAGCGACAGGCCGCCGAGGCTTTGCTGCTTCACGGTGTCGTACAGGATGAAGTTCACCTTGTACTGGCCGTTCGCTTCGCGGTTCACGCTGCCGGCGACGAATGCGTTCGCACCCTTGGCCTTCCACGCGCCGAGATCGACCGATGCGGTCTCGGGCACGGGCGTGCTGCCCGCGTCGATGTTGGTGAATTTGCCGCTGCGTGCGAGGTCGGCGCGGACGATCGACGTGACCTGCTGCGGCAGGCCGGCCTCGTTCGCGAAGTTCGCGGTGGCGATGGGGAACTGGGTCGAACCGACGCCGGTGATCAGCACGTTGACCTGCGCGTTAGCGGCGCCGCCGGCCGCAATCAGACACGAGGCCACGAGTGCCCTGAAACCTAGTTTCGTCATCAAACTCATGCTTCTGCTTCCCATGTGACTTGGATCGCTGCGCAACCGCAGAGACAGTAAAAATACCCGATTCGTTCCCGTCCGCCAGCGACGCACGGAGTGTAAGCGCATTTGCGCTCACTCCGCCGCCTTGAAGGTAATCGTAATACTGGACGGGGTATGACCGTCAGTATCGGGCGGTAACGGAACCGACGCCTGGATCGCATTGACCACCGCCTGATCCCACCCCGAATTGCCGCTCGGTCGCGAGACCGAGACGCTCAGCAGGTCGCCCGAAGGCGTACAGCGGATCTTGACGATCGTCGTGAGCCCCGCGCGCTCGCCGCCCCAGACGATGTTCGGCTTCACGCGGCGGCGCACCTTGTCGGCATAGCCGGGCGATGCGGCGTTGCCGCCGGAGCCCGTGCCGGTGCCGCTTTTCGCGAGCCCCTGGCCGCCGCCTTCACCGGCACCCGCGAGGCCCTGCATCTGGGCGAGGCGCGCATTCCGTTCCCGGTCGAGCTTCGCCTTCGCTGCCGCGTCGGCCTTCGCGCGCGCAGCCGCTTCGGCCTTTGCCTTCGCCTGCGCTTCCGCCTTCGCTTTCGCGGCGGCGTCTGCCTTCGCCTTGGCTGCCTGCTGTGCCTCGAGCTGCGCCTGTTTCTGCTGTTGCAGCTTTTGTTGCTCGAGCTTCTGCTGTTCGAGCTTTTGCTGCTCGGCGAGCTGTTGTTGCTTCAGTTTTGCTGCCTGCTTCTGCTTTTCGCGGTCGGCGGCCTTTTCGGCTGCGAGCGCGGCGGCCTGCTGGGCGGCGAGCTGCGCGCGGCGCGCTTCCTCTTCCTGCTGCTTCAGCTGCTGCGCGCGGCGCTGCTGCTCGAGCAGCGCTTCGCGTGCGGCCGCTTCCTGCTGGCGCTTCTTCTGCTGCAGCGCGATGTCCGCCTGCTCGTCCCGGACCGGGGGAGGGGGCGGCGCGACTTTCGCGGGCGGCGTAGGCGTGACGACGGGGCGCGGCGCGGGGACGTCGGGCACCTCGGTCCACAACTCGGCTTCCGCGCCGGCCGGCGTGCTGTTCTGCCACTGCACGCCGTGATAGAGGAACAGCGCGAGCAGCACGTGCATCAGCGCCGCGAGCGCGAACGCACGCCAGGTGCCGCGCTCGCGCGGGGGCTGAGACGGGTACGCGTTGCCGCGCGTGGGTTGCTGCCGGTTCATTGCGATTTGACGAGGAGGCCGACGCGCTTGACGCCGCGCGCCTTCAGATCCGACATCACGGTCATGACTGCATCGTACTGCACGGTCTTGTCGGCCGCGATCACGACCGGCTGGTCGGGATGGTCGGCCTGCCGGGCCGAGATGAAGCTGTCGAGCTCGGCCTTCGTCATCGTGTCTTCCTGCGTCGCGCCGGAGTCGCCCTTGTACTTGACGCTCATCGTGCGGTCGGCCTTGATGTTGACGACGACGGGCGGCGTCTGCTCCTGCGGTGCGGCATTGCCGACGGTCGGCAGATTGATGATCGACGGGGCGACGAGCGGTGCCGTGACCATGAAGATCACGAGCAGCACCAGCATCACGTCGATGTACGGCACGACGTTGATGTCGGCCATCGCGCGGCGCGAACGGCCGCCTCGCATGCTGGATCGAATGGGACTTCCTGCCATGGCGCGCTCCTTACTGGGCCTGACGCTGCAGGATGTTCGAGAACTCTTCGATGAAGGTCTCGAAGCGGATCGCGAGGCGGTCGATGTCGTGCGCGTAGCGGTTGTACGCGACCACGGCCGGTATCGCGGCGAACAGGCCGATCGCGGTGGCGACGAGCGCCTCGGCGATGCCCGGCGCGACGTTCGCGAGCGTTGCCTGCTGCACGTTCGCGAGACCGCGGAACGAGTTCATGATCCCCCAGACGGTGCCGAACAGACCGATGTACGGGCTGACCGAGCCGACCGACGCGAGGAACGCGAGGTTCGCTTCGAGCACGTCCATTTCACGCTGGAACGATGCGCGCATCGCGCGGCGCGCACCGTCGAGCACGAGGCCCGGATCGCTGAGGCGCTTTTCCTTCGCTTTCAGGAATTCGCGCATCCCCGATTCGAAGATGCGCTCGAGCGCGCCGATCGTGTGACGGTTGTTGGCCGCGCTCTGATACAGCGCCTGCAGGTCGCCGCCGGACCAGAAATCCTTTTCGAAGCGTTCGGTCTGCGCGCGGGCGCGACGGATTGCAAACCACTTGCGGAAGATGAAGGTCCACGACATCAGCGACAGCAGCAACAGCAGCCCCATCACGGCCTGGGCCAGCACGCTCGCGTTGAGGACGAGGGAAATGATCGACAGGTCTTGAGAAGTGTTCATAGAGGTTTGAGTAACGTCCCTTCGGGGGTGCCCGGCGAGGGCGCGCGGCATGCGTGCGGCGCGGCGCGCCGGCGAGGCCTGGCGCCGAACCTTGCTTAGTATCGATTCAGGAAGGCAAGTTCATAGGCTTTGTCTAAACGGTGCTCATCCGAGCTTCGTTGACAATACAGTGTGCCCGGCGTCGATGACGGGCCCGCGTTGCAGCGCATCCAGCACGGCCGGCGGGATCGCCGCGGGCCGGATGCCGGTTCGGTCCACGCAACCGAGCCGGATGTGTCCGGCGACGAGCAGCGTGTCGCCACGCCAGGCTTCCTGCGTGAATTCCACCGATGCGCGGCCGATGCGTCCGGGCCGGCTCGTGATCGTCAGCGCGTCGTCGAGTCGCGCCGGCGCGCGGTAGTCGAGCGACGTGCTGCGCACGATGAAGATCGCGCCCGTGTCGTCGGCGAGCCGGCGCTGGTCGATGCCGCACGCGCGCAGCCATTCGGTGCGGGCGCGCTCGAAGAATTTCAGGTAGTTGGCATAGAAGACGATGCCGCCTGCATCGGTATCCTCGTAGTACACGCGAACCGGCCAGGTAAAGCCGGAGGGCGCGTCCGGGGAGCGGGTAGGCTGAGTCATGGCGCGCATTCTACCGGAAGGCCGGGGCCGGATTAGTAACCGATTCGTAACGGAATGTAGTACGCCGTGGCACCGCCGCGGGCCGGCCGGAGGCGGGCCGCGGCAGGGTGCGACGGGTCAGCCGCGATGGATCGTGAGGCCGGCCGGGGCCTGCGCGACCGGCATCATCTCGATCGTGTTGATGTTGACGTGCGCGGGGCGCGTCGCGATCCAGTAGATCGTGTCGGCGATGTCCTCGGCCGTGAGCGGCTGGACGTTCTGGTAGACGTTCGCCGCCTTCGCGTCGTCGCCGCGAAAGCGGACGTTCGAGAATTCCGTGCCGCCGCACAACCCCGGTTCGATGTCGGTGACGCGCAACGGCGTGCCGATCAGATCGGCGCGCAGATTCAGGCTGAATTGTCTGACGAAAGCCTTGGTAGCGCCGTACACGTTGCCGCCGGGATACGGATAGGTGCCGGCCACCGAACCCAGATTGAAGATATGGCCGCGACCGCGCTCGATCATGCCGGGCAGCAGCGTGTGCGTGACGGTCACGAGGCCCGAGCAGTTCGTGTCGATCATGGTCTGCCATTCGTCGAGGCTGGCCTTCTGGGCCGGCTCGACACCGAGCGCGAGACCGGCGTTGTTGACGAGCACGTCGAGCGCCGCGAATTCGGCTGGAAGGGCGGACGGCACGGCTTCGACAGCTGCGCGGTCGCGCACGTCGAGCTCGAACGGCAGCAGCGCGTCGCCGAGTTCGGCCGCGAGCGCATCGAGACGATCCTTGCGGCGCGCGGTGGCGACGACGCGGTGGCCGCCCTTGACAAAGGCACGGGCGATGGCGGCGCCGAAGCCGGCGGACGCGCCTGTGACGAACACGATCATTGCTGCTCCTGGTCGGTAACAAAGTAGCGGATAGTATCCCGCAAGCCTACTGAGATTGCCGCACCGCGGCAAGGCGCCGAAGCGTGTCCGCACGGGTGCGCAGAGTCTGGCCCCTATTGTTTCGGGGCCATTCCCGTGCGGTTGCCTATTCATGACGCATCCAATACACTAATGCGCTCATCACCCCTGCGTGACTGGCGATAGAACCCTTCGGGTTCAAGGTGGAGCATCCCACCGTGAAGCGCGGGGCGCCGTTTTTGCCGTTCGCCTGGGCAGCCGTTGTGCGCCGTTGCGTGCATCGCCGGTGGCTGTCCTGTCTCGCGTCATACGGATTCTTCCGCCATGTCGAGCTGGTTCCGCCAGCAGCGCAATGTACTCGGCCGCACCGGTCAACCTGTACACACTTAACGGAAACCGTATGTTTGACAGAGCCCAAAGCACCATCGCGAACGTCGATCCCGAACTCTTTGCAGCGATCGAGCAGGAAAACCGCCGCCAGGAAGATCACATCGAACTGATCGCGTCGGAAAACTACACGAGCCCGGCCGTGATGGCTGCACAGGGCTCGCAGCTCACGAACAAGTACGCGGAAGGGTATCCGGGCAAGCGCTACTACGGCGGTTGTGAATACGTCGACGTGGTCGAGCAGCTGGCGATCGACCGTGTGAAGCAGCTGTTCGGCGCGGAAGCGGCGAACGTGCAGCCGAACTCGGGTTCGCAGGCGAACCAGGGCGTGTTCTTCGCGATGCTCAAGCCGGGCGACACGATCATGGGCATGAGCCTCGCGCACGGCGGCCACCTGACGCACGGCTCGCCGGTGAACATGTCGGGCAAGTGGTTCAATGTCGTCAGCTACGGCCTGAACGAGAACGAAGACATCGACTACGACGCGGCCGAGAAGCTCGCGAACGAACACAAGCCGAAGCTGATCGTCGCGGGCGCGTCGGCGTTCGCGCTGAAGATCGATTTCGAGCGTCTCGCGAAGATCGCGAAGTCGGTCGGCGCATACCTGATGGTCGACATGGCCCACTACGCGGGGCTGATCGCGGCAGGCGTGTATCCGAACCCGGTGCCGCATGCGGACTTCGTGACGACGACGACGCACAAGAGCCTGCGCGGCCCGCGCGGCGGCGTGATCCTGATGAAGGCCGAGTACGAGAAGCCGATCAACTCGGCGATCTTCCCGGGCATCCAGGGCGGCCCGCTGATGCACGTGATCGCGGCGAAGGCCGTGGCGTTCAAGGAAGCGCTGTCGCCGGAGTTCAAGGAATATCAGCAGAAGGTGGTCGAGAACGCACGCGTGCTGGCTGAAACGCTGGTCAAGCGCGGGCTGCGCATCGTGTCGGGCCGCACGGAAAGCCACGTGATGCTGGTGGACCTGCGCGCGAAGCACATCACGGGCAAGGCAGCGGAAGCGGCGCTCGGTGCGGCGCACATCACGGTGAACAAGAACGCGATCCCGAACGATCCGGAAAAGCCGTTCGTGACGAGCGGCATCCGCCTCGGTTCGCCGGCGATGACGACGCGCGGTTTCGGCCCGGCGGAAGCGGAGCAGGTCGGCAACCTGATCGCCGACGTGCTCGAGAACCCGGAAGATGCGGCGACGATCGAGCGCGTGCGCGCGCAGGTGGCCGATCTGACCAAGCGCTTCCCGGTCTATCGCTGATCCTGCATGCGCTGCCCGTTCTGCCGGCATGAAGACACGCAGGTCGTCGACTCGCGCGTGTCCGAAGATGGCGCCGCGATTCGCCGGCGCCGTCGCTGCTCGGCTTGCGACAAGCGCTTCACGACGTACGAGCGGGTCGAGCTGAACCTGCCGGCCGTCGTGAAGAAGGACGGCAGCCGTACCGAATTCGACCGTCGCAAGATCGTCGCCAGCATGCAACTCGCGCTGCGCAAGCGGCCGGTTGCGGCAGACGCGATCGACGCGGCGGTCGCCCGCATCGAGTATCAGTTGCTCGCGACCGGCGAGCGTGAAGTGCGTAGCGAGAAGCTCGGCGAACTCGTGATGAACGAGCTGCGCGGCCTCGATACGATTGCCTATGTCCGCTTCGCGTCGGTGTACCGCCGGTTCGAGGACGTTTCCGAATTCGCCGACGTGATCGAAGAATTCCGTCGCGCGTCCCCCTCCAAGCCTCCGCGCAAGCGCTGACGCGCTGCGTTCGTTCATCGTCTTCTCCGCAGGTTCCGTTCGTGCCGATTGTGTCGGCCGCGACCGGATGTCGCCAGTCGGCCGTTCGGCTAGTGGCGCGCGTTCGCCCGCATCGCTACAGTCGTCGCATCACGTTGACGGAGGGCGATCGCGATGGAACTGCACCGGCAGACCGTTCCAAAAAGCATGCGATGGTGCGGCGGGTTCACGCTCGTCGAGCTGATGGTCGCGATCGCGCTGGCGGCAGCGATCGGACTCTACGCGGCACCCGCATTCGATCAGTGGCACATGCGCGAACGTGTGGATGCCCGTTCGCGCGCGCTGCTCGGCGCGCTCTCTTTCGCGCGCACCGAGGCCACGCGTCTCGGCGTGCGCGTCACGCTGTGCAGGGCCGGGCGCGACGGCGACTGCGTGCGCGCCGGCGAGCAGTGCGACCCGGCGGAATGGTCGTGCGGCTGGGTCGTCAGCGGACAGTTCGACGGGCAATCTCGCGTGCTGAGGCGCTATCCGGCCGATGCCGACATTGCCGTCGCCGGCGTGGCGCACGATCTGGCATTCGCGCCGCCGGCCGGGCAGGTGATCGGCGGGATCCGGCGTTTCGAATTGCGTCCGCAGCGCGCGCTGACAGTCGACGACACTCGCATGTCGCGTTGCGTCCGGATCGCGGCGGGCGGACGCGCCCGCGTCGAGGCCGGCCGTTGCGGCGCGGCATGATCGGGATGCGCAGGCGGATGCACGGCACGTCGCTGCTCGAAGCCGTGCTGGCCATCGCGCTGCTCGCGATGGTGACGCTGGCCGTGGCCGGCAGCCAGCTCGCGATGACGCGTACACAGCGCGCGACGATGTGGCGGGAGCGCGCATTGTGGCTCGCCGATGCACGCATCGAGCGTGGGCACGCAGCGGCGGGCGACAGCGATGAAATCGCCGCGCTCGCGGCCGCATCGTTGCCCGGCGGCACGATGACGCTTGACGACGGGGCGGCCGGTGTCCGTTACGCGATCGTCGGCTGGCGCGGCGCTGACGCGGCGGCGTCGACATCCGTGCGATGCGAACGCGCCGTGGAAATCGTCAAGCCGCCATCGTGCGTGCGGATTCCGTTCCGGGAGGTCAATGCCGATGAACGTTGACCAACGCGGTCACGGTCCCGGCCGCAACCACAGCCACACCCGCGCGCATACGCTGCTCGAAGTGCTGATCGCGATGACCGTCGGTTTGCTCGTGCTGTCGGCCGCCGGTGCGCTGTATCACGCGCAGCGCCTTGCGCAGCGACGCGCGGAAGACGGGTTCCGGATGCGCGATGCGGCCGCGACCGCCCTGATGCTGATCGGCCAGCAGATCCAGATGGCAGGGTTTCGGCCGCTCGATGTGGAAACGGCGTCGCCGTTGCCGCCGGTGTTCGGCTGTTCCGCCGCGCGCATGCGAGGCGACGGCGCGCAGGTGCGCTGCGAAGCCGTGCGGGCGGCGTCGGATGCGGTGCTGGCCCGGTATGTCGGCGATGACGTGTCGACGTGGCCGACGACGAGCGAGCAGGTGTCGGATTGTCTCGGGCAGGGTGTCGGTGCGCCCGGCGAACGGCCGCTCGTGGAAAACCGCTTCGACGCGCATGTCAGTCCGTCGACGGGCGAGCCCGAGCTGTACTGCGAAGGCAGCGGGCGCCCCGGTACGCCGCAACCCGTCGTGTCCGGGATCGACCAGTTGCGCGTGCGCTATTTGCACCGCGAAGGCACGCAGTTCGTCGACGCGAACGCGATGGGCGCCGGCGACTGGCGCGATATCGTGGCCGTGCATCTATGCGTGCGCGCGCGTGGCGAACCGATGCACGGTCCCGCGCGTCATGTCGATTGCGATGGCCGCACTGCCGTGTCGGAAGATGGCCGCGCGCGTCTGGTGCTGCATCGAATCGTCGCGTTGCGCAATTCCGCAAGCGCATTCGGCGATCCGCTCGAAGCGATGCAGGACCATCAGGTACCGCGATGATCCATACGAAAGGATTCGCCCGCGCGCGTGCGGCACGTAGCATCGCGGCAGCTCACGTCAAAGGGCGCGCCGACGCGTGCGGCGACATTCAGCATGCGACGGGGACATCGATCCGGTCGAGCCGCCGCCCGCCGCCCGCATGCACGCGGTCCGCCGCTCGCAGCTGGCCTCGCGACGCGGGCCTTGCGCTGCCGGCCGTGATCGCCGTCGGTGCGGCGGTCGCTGCGCTGACCGGTACATGGTTCGAGTCCGCGCTGACGGAATCGCGCCGCACGCGTGCATTGTCGGACCGGCTGATCGCATTTCACGCGGCGGATGCAGCACTCGAAGCGTGTACCGCGCGATTGCTCCGTGGCGGCGCGCCGTACCTCGACGAACCTGCATCGCGCGACGAACCGGATGCGTGGCGGCGTGCGCCCGCGCTGGCCGTCGCCGACGCGTTCAGCCCGTTCTCCGCGTGGCCGATGGCGGTACAACCGCCACGCTGCCTGATCGAAGCGTGGCGGGGCGTCGGCCCACAAGATGGCCGTGCTTATCTCGTCACCGCGCGAGGCGTCGGTGGCCATGCGTCGAGCGTGGTCTGGCTGCAAAGCCAGATCGCGCTGCGCGATGGACGCATCGTGGCGCAGCGCTGGCGTCGCGTAGCGACGGTGCATCGATGAAAGTACCCGCGCCGATGCGCCGACCGGCGGCGTTCACGTTGCTCGAGTTGATGATCGTGCTCGCGATCGTCGGCGCGCTGGCCGGCTGGGGCATCCCGTCGTATCGCGAGCATGTCGCGCGCATGCACCGCGCGTCCGCGGTCACGGCGCTGTACCGCGCGGCGCAATATCTCGAAACGCTCGACGGCGTGCTGCCGCAGACGTTGCCGCACGCCTATGCGCAGGCGCCGCCGGACGGGCAGCCGGTCTATCGGGTGGGTTTGACGCGACCGGCCGGCGATGTTGCGCCAGTAGTCTACGAACTCGTCGCGAGCCCGCTCGACACGGGCCCGATGCGTGACGACGCATGCGGCGCATTCACGCTGCGTTCGGACGGGACGAAAGGCAGTACGGGATCGAGCGACGCGGAACCGGCGGCACAGCAGCGGACATGTTGGGGCGTGCGCTGATCGTGCGATCACGCATGGAAAACGCGCACCGCCGAACGGCCGTGCACGCCCATCGTTGCGCGTCAGTGGTCGCTCGCGACCGGGCCGCGCTCGTCGCGCGACTGTTTCCAGATCCGGTAGACCTCCCATGCGGCGAAACCGACGGTGCCCCACTTCAGCGCGGGGCCCGCGCTTGCACGCAGCAGCGAGCGAAGTGGTTTCGCCAGCACGAGCGATGCGAGCGAACTGATCATCGGATACTGGTTCACGAGCTGGCCGAGATGCGCGTTCAGGTTCTTGGCGGACTGCGTGAACTTGTGGCTCGACAGGCCGGGGATGAACACCTTGAGCCAGCTGAACCGCGTGACGGCATGACGCACTTCGGCAGCGGCTTCGGCAAGCTCGAGCCGCTCGACCTCGGATCGCAGGATCAGCAATTCCTTGCGGAGCGCGCGATGTTGCGATGCGCTCCACTTCGATCGCGACGGATGGGGGCGGGGCGAATGGCCCGTGATGTTCTGGCTCATGGCGCGTCGGCGAAGTAGGTGACAGGGGCGAACGCGACCGCGTTCACGACTTGCCGCGAAAGATTTCGCGGTCTTTCTCGAGCTCGGCGAGCGTCGCCTCGAACACGGTCGGCGCTTCGCGCAGGCCCGAGCGCGCCTTCAGCGCACACGCGATGCCGGCGACCGCGTACAGCGCCGTGATTATCGCGAGCGATTGCCAGCGGTAGGTGTCCCAGAACGCGATCGCGATGAGCACGGTCAGGCTGATGAGCGCCATCGTCGCGAGCATCATCGCCGCGAGCCCGAGGAACAGCACGCCCATCAGGCGTTCCTTTTCCTCGGCGAGTTCGATGCCGACCAGTTCCAGCCGCGTTTGCAGCAGGCCGATCGCGGAGCCGACGAGGCGGCGCAGCGGGCCATGGCCGGACGGCTGCGAGTGGGTGTCTGTCGTCATGGATGAGGCGCTTGCGCGCGCAGTAAGCGGCTAGGTCAAAGCCGGCCGGCGGCGAACCGCCGGCCGGCTTCGGCACCCACGCGCCGCGACGCGGCACATGGGGCGGAACGGCGCTGAGCGCGTTACTTGCGGTTGATCAGCAGACCGACCAGCACGCCGACGCCGGCGGCGATGCCGATCGACGTCCACGGATGCTCATGCACGTAATCGTCGGTTGCGCGCGCGGCCTTCTTGCCTTTCTCGACCACCACGACCTGGACGTCGGTTGC
Source organism: Burkholderia sp. SR8 (assembly GCF_052851275.1). Lineage (NCBI taxonomy): Bacteria > Pseudomonadati > Pseudomonadota > Betaproteobacteria > Burkholderiales > Burkholderiaceae > Burkholderia > Burkholderia sp. SR8. The sequence goes on along the minus strand of NZ_JAULUC010000005.1, from coordinate 97,883 downwards.
CTTTTCCTTGGCCTGCTTCAGGCGCGACATGGCTTTCTCGCGCAACTCGGCCGCCCGATCGCCGGTGGTGCTCGCTGCCTGCTTGAGCAGATCCTCGGCGTCCGCGAGAACGGTTTTGATATCCGACATCAGTTTCTCCTTGTTGATTTCCGACATTGCAACTCCCTTCGTGCTGTCATGCTGCAGGTTCACATCGTAGCGAAACGCCTGCCTGCTGGCGAGCCGGGAAGACACATGGCGGCAGTGCAAGACCGCATGGTAAACGACTCGTAATCATCAACAGAGCCGCAAACGGTACGAAAAGTTTCCTCCGCGGCCGTCCGCGCCGTTCCGCCATCGGGCAAAAATCACAAAAAAGTATGAATATCAAACGTAATAATCGTTCGCATGTCCCATTGCTTCCCGTAAGCTGACGGACTGTCCCGCGCATACAGCGCGCGGTTTCAACCAGCATCGTTCGAGGAGGGAACATCATGAGTCTGCGTCTTGGCGACATCGCACCGGATTTCGAGCAGGAATCGAGCCTGGGGCCGATCAAGTTTCACGAGTGGCTCGGCGACAGCTGGGGCGTCCTGTTCTCGCACCCGGCCGACTACACGCCGGTGTGCACGACGGAGCTCGGGCTGACCGCGAAGCTGAAGGGCGAATTCGAGAAACGCAACGTGAAGGTGATCGCGCTGTCGGTCGACGACGTCGAATCGCACAAGGGCTGGATCAACGACATCAACGAAACGCAGTCGACGGTCGTCGGCTTCCCGATCATCGCCGACGGCGACCGCAAGGTTTCGCAGCTGTACGACATGATCCACCCGAACGCGAACGAAACGCTGACGGTGCGCTCGCTGTTCGTGATCGATCCGAACAAGAAGGTGCGTCTGATCATCACGTATCCGGCCAGCACCGGCCGCAACTTCGACGAAGTGCTGCGCGTGATCGACTCGCTGCAACTGACCGACAACTACAAGGTCGCGACGCCCGGCAACTGGAAGGATGGCGACGACGTCGTGATCGTGCCGTCGCTGCAGGACCCGGAGGAGCTGAAGAAGCGCTTCCCGAAGGGCTTCAACGCGGTGCGTCCGTACCTGCGTCTCACGCCGCAGCCGAACAAGTAAGCAGCGGCTCCCGAATCGGCGGCGCGTGACGAACGCGGGTGCCGATGAAAACGGCCCGCCCGGCAGCGATGCCGGGCGGGCCGTGTCTTTTTTTCAGTCGGAGGGTAGCAAGGCGACGCGGGCGCGCGCCGCGCGTTCGCGCAAGAATGCTCAGAAGAATGCCTGGATGCCCGTCTGCGCGCGACCGAGGATCAGCGCGTGGATGTCGTGCGTGCCTTCATACGTATTGACCACTTCGAGGTTCACGAGGTGGCGCGCGACGCCGAATTCGTCCGAGATGCCGTTGCCGCCGAGCATGTCGCGCGCGAGCCGCGCGATGTCGAGCGCCTTGCCGCACGAGTTGCGCTTCATGATCGACGTGATCTCGACGGCCGCCGTGCCTTCGTCCTTCATCCGGCCGAGCCGCAGCACGCCCTGCAGGCCGAGCGTGATTTCGGTCTGCATGTCGGCGAGCTTCTTCTGGATCAGCTGGTTCGCGGCGAGCGGCCGGCCGAACTGCTTGCGATCGAGCACGTACTGGCGCGCGGTGTGCCAGCACGATTCGGCCGCGCCGAGCGCGCCCCACGCGATCCCGTAGCGCGCCGAGTTCAGGCACGTGAACGGCCCGCGCAGGCCGCTCACGTTCGGCATCAGGTTTTCTTCCGGCACGAACGCTTCGTCGAGCACGATCTCGCCGGTGATCGACGCGCGCAGCCCGACCTTGCCGTGGATCGCGGGCGCCGACAGCCCCTTCCAGCCCTTCTCGAGGATGAAGCCGCGGATCGCGTCCTTGCCGTTTTCCTCGAGCTTCGCCCACACGACGAACACGTCGGCGATCGGCGAGTTGGTGATCCACATCTTCGCGCCGGACAGCGAATAGCCGCCCGGCACCTTCTTCGCGCGCGTGACCATGCTGCCCGGATCGGAGCCGTGGTTCGGCTCGGTCAGCCCGAAGCAGCCGATCCATTCGCCGCTCGCGAGCTTCGGCAGGTATTTCTGCTTCTGCGCGTCCGAGCCGAATTCGTGGATGGGCACCATCACGAGCGACGACTGCACCGACATCATCGAGCGGTAGCCGGAATCGACGCGCTCGACTTCGCGTGCGATCAGCCCGTAGCTCACGTAATTGAGGCCGGGGCCGCCGTATTCCTCCGGAATCGTCGGGCCGAGCAGGCCGACTTCGCCCATCTCGCGGAAGATCGCGGCGTCGGTGCGTTCATGGCGGAACGCTTCGGTGACGCGCGGCGCGAGCTTGTCCTGCGCGTATGCATGCGCGGCATCGCGCACCATCCGCTCTTCTTCGGTCAGTTGCTGGTCGAGCAGCAGCGGATCGTCCCAATGAAAAGTTGCAGCGCTCATCGTGTCATCTCCTGTCCCCTGGACGCGTCGCGTCGGGCTTCATGCTGAAAGTTCGCTTGACGGGAGTTCCGCTCTGCGGAACAATGTTTTGCAAATCGAACCCAGTGTAGCATCAGATGACGCTTTCAACCATCGACGAAACCATGATCGACGAGCGCAAGTTCGTCGTTGCGCTCGCGCGCGGGCTCGACTTGCTGCGTGCATTCCGGCCCGGCGAGACGATGCTCGGCAATCGCGACTTCGCGGAGCGCACGGGGCTGCCCAAGGCGACGGTGAACCGGCTCGCGTATACGCTGACCGTGCTCGGCTATCTGCGCTACGACGAGACGCTCGGAAAGTATGCGCTCGACGCCGGCGTGCTGTCGCTCGGCTACGCGCTGCTGTCCGGCTCGGGCACGCTCGATCTCGCGCGGCCGCACATGCAGGCGCTCGCGCGCGAGATCGGCGCGGCCGTGTCGCTCGGCTGCCGCGACGGGCTCGACATGATCTATCTCGAAACGATCCGCAGCGAAACCGCGCTGACGCTCGGGCTCGCGCCCGGCTCGCGGCTGTCGATGCTGACGAGTTCGATGGGGCGCGCGTACCTGGCCGTGCAGCCGGAGGACGTGCGCCGCGCGCTGTATGCGGACCTGCACCGGGCGGCCGGCGGCGCGGCAGACGCGGATGCGCTCGTCGCGGCCGCGCAGCAGGCGGTCAGCGAGTTTTCGGATGGCGGATGCTGCTATTCGTTCCGCGCGTGGCACATGGACGTGAACGCGGCGGCCGTGCCGTTTCGCGAGCCGCGCGAGGGGCGCTGGCTGATCCTGAGTTGCAGCGGCCCCGCGTCGTCGATGGACGAAGACGTGTTCCGCACGCAGGTCGGCCCGAAACTGAAGGCGCTCGCACAGCGGCTCGGGCAGACCGTCTGACGCGGCCGTCGCGAGCCGATCCGGCGCGGCGTTCCCGGCGTGCGCCGAACCACTGCCGCGAACCGGCTGCCAGGCCGGACGTCACGCCGTGACGACCTTCGCGAACACCGGCCCCTGCATGAATCGCACGTCGTGCTGGCGCAGCAGCTCGCACTGCGTCTCGTCGACGACGCCGTCGAAGATCAGCGGAATCCGCACGCGCTGCGCATACGCGACCAGCGCCTTCACCATCCCGTCGCGCAGCGCGATGCCCGCATCCATCTTGATGTAGTCGGGCCGCGCCATCTCCGATTCGACCGCGAGGATCCGGCCCGGGTCGGGCAGCTTGTCCGCGACCTTGAAGCCGTGATGCTGGTAGCTGCGCGTCAGGTAGCCGAGGAAGGTCTTGTGCGCGACCGCGACGGCCGGCAGCTCGATCACGATCCGCTCGGTCGGCAGCCCGAAGCGCTGCAGCACCGACGAGAAATGCTTGCCGTGGTCGTATTTCACGCTCTTGAGCAGCCGCTCGTGCACCCGCAGGAACAGCAGCCCGTGACGTTGCGCGCCGAAGAAGTTGATCGCGTGCAGCGCGCGCGACAACCGGTCGATCGCGACGAGCGTCTGGTCGTCGACCGCCGAGTCGACCGGGTCGTGCTGCGCGCCCGTGACCAGCGTGACGGCCTGGAAGCCGAGTTCGTCGCCGTAGCGCTCGATCGCATCGGCGAACGACGTCGACTGCGGCGCGCCGGGCATCGTCACGTCGTAGATCGGTTCATACGCGCTCGCGAGCGTGCGCTCCGGCAGATTCGCGCACGCGGTGCCGCCTTCGGCAAGCGCGAGGTGTTCCCGCAGATACGGTAGTTGCCCGGCACGGGCGACCAGCTCGGGAATGTTGGGCGGAATCATCGGCGTCGAAAGGAAAAATGGCGGCCGAAAGGGCCGCCTCACGTATCGATATTAGCAGCGCGCGCCAGAGTCGGCTTGGCGTTTCACTCATATGGTTATCCCGTCCCCGCAGCGATGGCTAGGGTTTACGTTGATTTCACTATTCGTAATTGGTTTTACTATTCGTAAATCCAGCGATTGGTCGCCGATCAGGAAAAGCGGCGTTCGGGCGCCAGGCACGGCGCCGTTTTCCGAATCGAATCAACAGGAAGCAAAGGAGCGAGACGTGGCGGTTGACAGGAAGTGGGCGGAAGAGCGCGGGCCGCGGCAGCGGCGGGCAATGGACGCGAGCGGAACGACGCGGCGCGCAGCGGCGCGTGCGCGGCAGGGCTGAGGAGCGAATGGCGACCATGAGCATCGATTACCAGACGCTGAAGTTCGAGTACCGTCCGCGCGCGGCGCGGGCCGCCGGCGATGACGCGGCGATTCATCCGGTGATCGTCGTCGGCGCGGGCCCGGTGGGCCTGGCGGCCGCGATCGACCTCGCGCAGCAGGGCGTGCCGGTCGTGCTGCTCGACGACGACGACACGCTGTCGACGGGCTCGCGCGCGATCTGCTTCGCGAAGCGCACGCTCGAGATCTTCGACCGGCTCGGTTGCGGCGAGCGCTTCGTCGACAAGGGCGTGAGCTGGCACGTCGGCAAGGTGTTCCTGCAGGACGAACAGCTGTACGCGTTCGACCTGCTGCCCGAGGAAGGGCATGCACGGCCTGCGTTCATCAACCTGCAGCAGTACTACGTCGAAGGCTATCTGGCCGAGCGCGCGTTCGAGCTGCCGAATATCGACATCCGCTGGAAGCACAAGGTGACGGGCGTCGCGCAGTCGGCCGACCACGCGGCGCTGACCGTCGAGACGCCGGAGGGCATCGAGACACTGCGCGCGCAATACGTGATCGCGGCCGACGGCTCGCGCAGCCCGATGCGCGCGGCGATGGGTCTCGAGAGCCGCGGCCGCACGTTCAAGGACCGCTTCCTGATCGCCGACGTGAAGATGAAGGCGGAATTCCCGACGGAGCGCTGGTTCTGGTTCGATCCGCCGTTCCACCGCAACCAGTCGGTGCTGCTGCATCGCCAGCCCGACAACGTGTGGCGCATCGACTTCCAGCTCGGCTGGGACGCCGATCCGGTCGCGGAGAAGCAGCCGGAGCGCGTGATCCCGCGCGTGCGCGCGCTGCTCGGCGCGGACGTCGAGTTCGAGCTCGAATGGGTGAGCGTCTATACGTTCCGCTGCCAGCGGATGGATACGTTCCGGCACGGCCGCGTGCTGTTCGCCGGCGATTCGGCGCACGGCGTGTCGCCGTTCGGCGCGCGCGGCGCGAACAGCGGTGTGCAGGACGCGGACAATCTCGCGTGGAAGCTGAAGCTGGTGCTCGACGGCCGCGCGCACGACCGCCTGCTCGATACCTATGCGAGCGAGCGCGAATTCGCGGCGGACGAGAACATCCGCAATTCGACGCGCTCGACCGACTTCATCACGCCGAAGAGCGCGGTGTCGCGCGTGTTCCGCGACGCGACGCTGAAGCTCGCCCGCGACTGCGAGTTCGCGTGCAAGCTCGTGAACAGCGGCCGCCTGTCGGTGCCGGCCGTGCTGGCCGATTCGCCGCTGAACACGCCGGACCGCAACGGCGACACGTTTGCATGCGCGATGCGCCCGGGCGCGGCGGCGGCCGATGCGCCGGTGCGCGCGCACGGTACGTCCGGCTGGCTGCTGAAGCATCTCGGCGGCGGCTTCGCGGGCGTGCTGTTCGGGCTGCCGGGCGACGCCGCGGCCCTCGCGCAGGCACTCGACGGCCTCGCGCTGCCGGTGCGTGCCGTGCTCGTCGTGCCGGCCGGGCATGCGCGGCCGGTGGCTGGCGTCGACGTCGTGGAGGACGTCGACGGCTTCGCCGCGCAACGCTACGACGCGCAGCCGGGCACGTTCTACCTGCTGCGCCCCGACCAGCACGTGTGCGCGCGGATGCGCACGCTCGAGCGTCAGGCGATCGCCGACGCACTGGCGCGCGCGAGCTGCGCACGCTGAAACCATAACGACACCGGAGACACCGTCATGCCCCGACTCGACACCCGTCCGCGCCTCGCTGATCCGGACGCGTTCTACGAAGCGCTGATCGACATGCATCGCGACCTGTCGGACGCCGACAGCCAGCTCGTCAACGCGAAGCTGATCCTGCTGCTCGCCAACCAGATCGGCGACGCCGACGTGCTGCGCGAAGCGATGGCGCTCGCGCGCCAGGGCGTGACGCCGCCCGTGCATCCGGCCGCCGAGGTGGCGCAATGAGCGCGGCGCCGGCCGCGACGCGCGTGCTCGAAGTCGAGCGCGTGATCGACGAGACCCATCGCCCGGGCTTTCACTGGATGCTGCTGATCCTGTGCGGGCTGTGCCTCGTGATCGACGGCTTCGACGCGCAGGCGATGGGCTATGTCGCACCGAGCGTGATCGCCGAATGGGGCGTGCCGAAGCAGGCGCTCGGGCCCGTGTTCAGCGCGAGCCTGTTCGGGATGCTGCTCGGCGCGCTCGGGTTGTCGGTGCTCGCCGACCGGATCGGGCGGCGCCCGGTGCTGATCGGCTCGACGCTGTTCTTCGCGGTGACGATGCTCGCGACGCCGTTCGCGGATTCGATCCCGGTGCTGATGGCGCTGCGCTTCGTCACGGGCCTCGGCCTCGGCTGCATCATGCCGAACGCGATGGCGCTGGTCGGCGAGTTCAGCCCGGCCGCGCATCGCGTGAAGCGGATGATGATCGTGTCGTGCGGCTTCACGCTCGGCGCGGCGATCGGCGGCTTCATCAGCGCCGCGCTGATTCCGGCGCTCGGCTGGCGCTCGGTGTTCTTCGTCGGCGGCGCGGTGCCGCTCGTGCTGACGATCGCGATGATCGCGCGGCTGCCCGAGTCGCTGCAGTTCCTGGTGCTGAAAGGCCGCGACGCGCAGGCGCGCGACTGGCTCGCGCGCTTCGCGCCGCAGGCCGGTATCGACGCGAACACGCGGCTTGCGGTGCGCGAGCGCGCGACGAGCGGCGCGCCGGTCGCCGAGCTGTTCCGCGGTGGCCGCCTGCCGGTCACGCTGCTGCTGTGGGCCATCAGCTTCATGAACCTGATCGACCTGTACTTCCTGTCGAACTGGCTGCCGACCGTGATGCGCGACGCGGGCTATTCGCCGGGTACGGCCGTGATCGTCGGCACGGTGCTGCAGACGGGCGGCGTGATCGGCACGCTGTCGCTCGGCTGGTTCATCGAACGCTACGGCTTCGTGCGCGTGCTGTTCGCGTGCTTCGCGTGCGCGGCTGTGTCGGTCGGCTTGATCGGCTCGGTCGCGCATGCGCTGCCGTGGCTGCTGCTCGTCGTGTTCGCCGGCGGTTTCTGCGTGGTCGGCGGCCAGCCGGCCGTGAACGCGCTCGCCGGCCAGTATTACCCGACGTCGCTGCGCTCGACCGGCATCGGCTGGAGCCTCGGCATCGGCCGGATCGGCTCCGTGCTCGGGCCGCTCGTCGGCGGACAACTGATTGCACTGAACTGGACCAACGGCGCGCTGTTCCACGCGGCCGCGGTGCCCGTGCTGTGCTCGGCGCTGTTCGTGCTGGGCCTGGCCGGTGTCACGCGGCGCAGCGGCGCGCAGGCGCCGAACGCCGCCCTGAATTGATGGAGAAAGGAAACGATGACGCTTGACCTGTCGAAACCGGCAACCGCCGGCTACCTGAGCGGATTCGCGAACGAATTCGCGACCGAGGCGCTGCCCGGCGCGCTGCCGCACGGCCGCAATTCGCCGCAGCGCGCGCCGTACGGCCTGTATGCGGAACAGTTGTCGGGCACCGCGTTTACCGCGCCGCGCGCGCACAACCGCCGCTCGTGGCTGTACCGGATCCGGCCGGCGGCCGTGCATCGGCCGTTCGAGCCGTTCACGGGGCCGCAGCGTCTCGTGGCCGAATTCGGCGACTCGGCCGACGTGCCGCCGACGCCGCCGAACCAGCTGCGCTGGGATCCGCTGCCGATGCCGGTCGAGCCGACCGATTTCGTCGAAGGGCTGGTCACGATGGCCGGCAACGGCTCGGCGGCCGCGATGAACGGCTGCGCGATCCATCTGTACGCGGCGAATCGCTCGATGCAGGACCGCTTCTTCTACAGCGCCGACGGCGAACTGCTGATCGTGCCGCAACAGGGGCGGCTCTTCATCGCGACCGAGTTCGGCCGTGTCGACGTCGAGCCGTTCGAGATCGCGGTGATTCCGCGCGGCGTGCGTTTTTCGGTCGCGCTGCCGGATGGCGACGCGCGCGGCTACATCTGCGAGAACTTCGGCGCGCTGCTGCGCCTGCCGGACCTCGGCCCGATCGGCTCGAACGGACTCGCGAACCCGCGCGACTTCCTGACGCCGCAGGCCGCGTACGAGGATCGCGAAGGCGCGTTCGAACTCGTCGCGAAGCTGAACGGGCGACTGTGGCGCGCGGACATCGGCCATTCGCCGTTCGACGTCGTCGCATGGCACGGCAACTACGCGCCGTACAAATACGACCTGCGCCTGTTCAACACGATCGGCTCGATCAGCTTCGACCATCCCGATCCGTCGATCTTCCTCGTGCTGCAGTCGCCGAGCGACACGCCGGGCGTCGACACGATCGACTTCGTGATCTTCCCGCCGCGCTGGCTCGCGGCCGAGGATACGTTCCGCCCGCCGTGGTTCCACCGCAACGTCGCGAGCGAGTTCATGGGCCTCGTGCACGGCGCGTACGACGCGAAGGCCGAGGGCTTCGTGCCGGGCGGCGCGAGCCTGCACAACTGCATGTCGGGCCACGGGCCCGACGCGGACACGTTCGAGAAGGCGTCCGCGAGCGACACGACGAAGCCGCACAAGGTCGACTCGACGATGGCGTTCATGTTCGAAACCCGCACGCTGATCCGGCCGACGCGCTATGCGCTCGACACCGCGCAGCTGCAGGCCGACTACTTCGAATGCTGGCAAGGCATCAAGAAACACTTCAATCCGGAGCAAAGATGAGCGACACCCAAGACTGGCGCGCGACGCTCGACCCGGCTCGCAAGAGCTGGGTCGACACGGCGAACGATCCCGCCTGCGATTTCCCGATCCAGAACCTGCCGTTCGGCATCTTCAGCGATGCGAAGCAGACGGCGCGCCGTGCGGGCGTCGCGCTCGGCGACCAGATCGTCGACCTCGCCGCGCTCGCGCGCGCGGGGCTCGTCACGCTGCCGGCCGGCGCCGACGTGTTCGCCGCAGCGACGCTCAATGCGTTCATCGCGCTCGGCCGCGAAGCATGGCGCAGCGTGCGCGTGCAGCTGTCGGACCTGTTCTCGCGCGACAACGCGAAGCTGCGCGACGATGCCGCATTGCGCGCGCAAGTGCTCGTCGCGCAGCGCGACGCGACGCTGCATCTGCCGGTCGACATTCCCGGCTATACCGATTTCTATTCGTCGAAAGAGCACGCGACCAACGTCGGCTCGATGTTTCGCGATCCGAAGAATGCATTGCTGCCGAACTGGTCGGAGATGCCGATCGGCTACAACGGCCGCGCGTCGTCGGTGGTCGTGAGCGGCACGCCGGTGCGGCGTCCGAGCGGCCAGCTGAAGCTGCCCGACCAGGAGCGCCCGGTGTTCGGCGCGTGCCGCAAGCTCGACATCGAACTGGAGACGGGCTTCATCGTCGGCCGAGGCAACGCGCTCGGCGAGCCGATCGCGTGCGAGGACGCGGAAGCGCATATCTTCGGGATGGTGCTGCTGAACGACTGGAGCGCGCGCGACATCCAGCAGTGGGAATACGTGCCGCTCGGGCCGTTCAACTCGAAGGGCTTCGCGACGACGATCTCGCCGTGGATCGTCACGCTCGACGCGCTCGAACCGTTCCGCGTCGCGCAGCCCGAGCAGTCGCCGCAGCCGCTCGCGTATCTGCGGCACGCGGGCCAGCACGCGTTCGACATCGCGCTGGAAGTGACGCTGCGGGCGGAAGGCGCAGCGGAGCCGACGTCGATCTGCCGCACGAACTTCAAGCACATGTACTGGACGATGGCGCAGCAGCTCGCGCATCACACGGTCGCCGGCTGCAACACGCGCGTCGGCGACCTGATGGGTTCGGGCACGATCAGCGGGCCGACGAAGGATTCGTTCGGCAGCCTGCTCGAACTGACGTGGAACGGCAAGGAGCCGCTCGCGCTGAACGGCGGCGGCAGCCGTACGTTCGTCGAGGACGGCGACGAGCTCACGCTCGCGGGCTGGTGCCAGGGCGACGGCTATCGCGTCGGCTTCGGCACGTGTGCGGGGAAGATCCTGCCGGCGCGCGGCGCGTAGCGGTTGGCGGCGCGACGCGGTGCGTCGCGCGCAGTCGCGAAGAACAGGGCGGCCCGCATTCGCGGGCCGTTTTTCTTCAGCGGCCGACGGCTGCGTGCGGGCCGATGGGTATCGGCGCATGTCGGCGCGTATGGGTGCACGATGCTGAAAGCCGAAGCCGAAGCCGAAGCCGAAGCCGAAGCCGAAGCCGAAGCCGAAGCCGAAGCCGAAGCCGAAGCCGAAGCCGAAGCCGAAGCCGAAGCCGAAGCCGAAGCCGATGCCGATGCCAACCGCGGCTGCAGCATCAGCCCCAGCCCCCACACCGATCTGCGTCAGACCGCGCGCTGCACCGCCGCGCGTCGTTCCCACAGCGCGGCCGCGACGAACGCGGCGACGCAGACGATCAGCACGCCGACCAGCGCGTTGCTGCCCAGTTGCTCCATCAACGCGCCGGCAACCAGCGGCCCGCCGAAGCTCGCGGCGCTCCACGACGCGGACACGAGCGAGCTCGCGGTGACGAGCGCCGCGCCGCGAAAGCGTTCGCCGCACGCGACGAGCGACAGCGTGTAGATGCTGCCGGCCGCCGCGCCGAGCACGAACAGCAACGGCCAGCACAGCCACGGATTCGCGATCACGAAGGGCAGCAGCGGCAGGCCCGCGAGCACGATCCAGCCGGCGCCGAGGTGTACGCGTTCGCGGCCGAGCCTGTCCGCGAGCCAGCCGATCGGAAACTGCATCGCGGTATCGCCGAACAGCATGATCGACGCGAGCAGCACGGCGGTCGCGCTCGCGACGCCGTGATCCATCGCGTAGAGCGGCAGCAGCGACAGCGCGAGCGTGTCGAACAGCGCGAAGAAGCCGGTGCCGATGATCAGCGCGGGCATGCGCGGCAGCACGGCGAGCCAGCTGTCGTGCGCGGCGTGATGCGCGTCGTCGCCGGCGAGCGGTGCGCGCCGGATCGTCGCGAGCGTCGGCAGCGCGAGCAGGAACAGCGCGCCGCACAGCGCGAAGCGGATGCTCGCCGCCCCCGCGATCTGGCTGACGAGCACCGGTCCCGCCATCTGGAACAGCGTGAAATTGGTCGCGTAGATCGCGACCACGCGGCCGCGCGTCGAATCGTCGGCGAGCTGGTTGACCCATGCCTCGCCGATCGTGAACAGCAGCATCAGCGCCGCGCCGCACAGCACGCGCAGCACGGCCCATACGACGAGATTCGACGTGAACTGCATCAGCGCGGTGGCCGCGGCGAGCAGCACGACCGACACGACGATCGCGCGGCGTGCGCCGATGCGCCGCGCGAGCGCGGTGACGAACGGGACGATCGCAAGACCGCCGCCGGCCTGCGCGGCGGTCAGCATGCCGACGACGTTGGTGCCGTGTCCGGCTTCGGTCAATGCGAGCGCCGTGAGCGGCATCGTCGCGCCGGTGCCGAGGCCGACCACCGCGACGCTCAGGATCAGCGCGAGGAAATCACGATTGAGAATGGCTTTCATCGGCCGGGATGCTACACCGCGGACATTGAAAGGTCCATGAAGGCCGTCAGGATCCGATCGGGTTGCGTGCGCAACGAGTTCGCCACGCACGGCCGCGCCGCCGCGCGTCACGCGCATTCGGTCGGCACGTTCACCGGGCGGCGTTCGAGCGACGCCGACCACAGCGTGAGCGCGAGCGCCGCTGCGGCCATCGCGACGCCGACCCACGGCAGGTTCACGAGCGACACGCCGGAGCCGATCGCCATCCCGCCGAGCCACGCGCCCGTCGCGTTGCCGAGGTTGAAGGCGCCCTGGTTCAGCGTCGACGCGAGGTTCGGCGCGTCGCTCGCGCGATCGACGATCAGGATCTGCAGCGGCGGCACGATCGCGAACGCGAGGATGCCCCACCCGAAGATCGTCGCGAGCGCCGCGAACGGCACGTGCATCGTGGCGGCGAACAGCGCGAGGACGACGCCGATCAGCGCGAGCGTCGCGATCAGCGACGGCATCCGGCGCCAGTCGGCGAGCCTGCCGCCGAGCGTGCCGCCGACGGTCAGGCCGAGGCCGAACAGCAGCAACACGTAGGTGACCTGGCGCGGCGAGAAGCCCGTCACCTCCTCGAGGATCGGCGTGATGTACGTGAACACGCTGAACAGGCTTGCAGAGGCGAGCACGCTGATGCCGAGCACCATCAGCACCTGCGGGTGCTTCAGCACGCCGAATTCGCGCGTGATGCTGGTGTCGGGCATCGCGAGATGCTTCGGCAGGCACACCGCGAGCGCGGCGGCCGCGGCGATGCCGATGCCGGTCACGGCCCAGAACGTCGCGCGCCAGCCGTACGCCTGGCCGAGCGCGGTGCCGAGCGGCACGCCGAGCACGTTCGCGAGCGTGAGGCCGGTGAACATCAGCGCGATCGCCTGTGCGCGGCGGTTCGGCGCGACGAGGTTGCTCGCGACGACCGAGCCGATCCCGAAGAACGCGCCGTGGCAGAACGCGGTGACGACGCGCGCCGCCATCAGCACCGCATAGCCGGGCGCGATCGCGCAGAACAGGTTGCCGGCGATGAACAGGCCGATCAGGCCCATCAGCGCGCGCTTGCGCGGCATCTTCGCGGTGACGATGGCGAGGATCGGCGCGCCGATCGTCACGCCGAGCGCATAGCCCGACACGAGCATGCCGGCGGCCGGGATCGACACGCCGAGGTCGCGCGCGACGTTGGGCAGCAGCCCCATGATCACGAACTCGGTGGTACCGATTCCAAATGCGGCGACGGCAAGGGCGAAAAGAGGCAAGGGCATCGCGGTGGGCTACGGAAAAGGCCGCGGCCGGAGGCCGGCGCGGGATGCGCGGCACGGGCAGGGCGGAGAGGCGTCAGCCGCGATTCTACTTCAGTGAAAACCCCTATGCTTGGGGCCGGAATGGATGTTGCCGGCGTGCGACGAAGCGGTGCGGTCAATGCGCCACAGTGTGGGATTTCGCGGGTGTCCGGGGCGTGTCGGCGGCGCTCGGCGAAATGGTGGGCCGGAACGAAGCTGCCGAAATCGGCGTTTCGCGGGGCGGCTCGTCCGGCCAGCGGCCGCGCGCGTTTCGGCGGGCGCGCGGATCGGCGCCTTCGTCCGGCGCAGCGATCGCCGGCGAGCGCCGCGAGGCGCCGGCGCGGCGTCTGATCAGCGCCCGGGAAGCGTTTCGACCGGCGTGCGGTCGGCGCCTTCGCCCGGTGCAGCGAATCGCAGGCGACGGCGACGAGGCGCCGACGGGCGCCCGGTCAGCGCCCGCGAAGCGTTTCGACCGGCGGCCGGTCGGCGTCTTCGTCCGGTGCAGCGATCGCCGGCGAGGGCGACGAGTCGCCGGCAGCACCGACGCAGGCCGCGGCGCGATCGGCTGCAGCGGTCGCCGGCGCGTCCCAGCCGTTTTCGAACAGGCACGCCTCGATCGGCATGCGTGCCGCCCAGCGCTCCTCCTCGAGCATCGGCTTCGCATAGAACGCGTCGACATGCCCGACGCACAGCACGGCGATCGGTTTTGCGCCGGCCGGCATGCCGAGCAGCGTGCGCAGCGCATCGACGTCGAACAGCGACACCCAGCCCATCCCGAGCCCTTCCGCGCGCGCGGCGAGCCACATGTTCTGGATCGCGCAGGCCGCGGACGCGAGGTCCATCTCCGGCAGCGTGCGGCGGCCGAACACGTGGCGCTCGCGATCGTCGGTCAGCGCGACGACCAGCAGTTCGCCGCATTCGCGCACGCCTTCGACCTTCAGCCGCATGAATTCGTCCTGCCGTTCGCCGAGCGCATCGGCGGTCGCGCGGCGTTCGGCCTCGACCAGCGCATGGATCGCGGTGCGCAGCGCGGGATCGGTGATGCGGATGAAGCGCCACGGCTGCATGAAGCCGACGCTCGGCGCGTGGTGCGCCGCGCGCAGCAGCCGCGCGAGCGTGGCCGGATCGACGGGCGCCGGCGTGAAGTGGCGCATGTCGCGCCGTTCGAAAATCGCGCGGTAGACCGCGGCAATGGCGGAGTCGTCGAAACGCATGAGCGGCAGGAAGCAGGGGGAGGTCGGCGCAACGATAGCAGACGATGCGCGGGCGGCGTTACATCTGTCGAAACAAAATGACGAATCGTTGACGAACGAGGGCGCGAACCGCCGGCCCGACGCCGCACCGGACGCCGTCGCTCAGCGTCCCGTCGTGACGACGTTGACCGGCGTGCCGGCGTGCCACGCGTCGATGTTCAGCAGCGTCGTGTGCGCGATCTCGGCGAGCGCCTCGCGCGTGAAGAACGCCTGGTGCGACGTGACGATCACGTTCGGGAACGTCAGCAGGCGCGCGAGCACGTCGTCCTGCAGCGGCAGGTCGGAATGATCCTCGAAGAAGAGGCCGCTTTCCTCTTCGTACACGTCGAGCCCGAGATGGCCGAGCTGGCCGCTCTTGAGCGCGTCGACCAGCGCCTGCGCGTCGACGAGGCCGCCGCGCCCGGTATTGATCAGCATCGCGCCGTGCTTCATCCGCGCGAGCGTCCGCGCATTGATCAGATGGTGGGTGGACGGCAGCAGCGGGCAGTGCAGGCTGACGATGTCGGCGCGGTGCAGCAGCTCGTCGAGTTCGACGTAGCGCGCGCCGAACGCGATCAGTTCTTCGTCGTAAGGCGGCATCGAATGCGCGAGCACGTGCATCCCGAAGCCCATCATGATCTTCGCGAACACGCGGCCGATCAGCCCGGTGCCGATCACGCCGACCGTCTTGCCGTGCAGGTCGAAGCCGAGCAGGCCGTTCAGCGAGAAGTCGCCTTCGCGGGTGCGCGCAACGGCGCGCGGCAGCCGGCGGTTGAGCGCGAGGATCAGCGCGACCGCGTGCTCGGCGACCGCGTGCGGCGAATAGGCGGGCACGCGCACGACCGCGATGCCGAGCCGCTCGGCGGCCGCCAGATCGACATGGTTGAAGCCGGCCGAGCGCAGCGCGATCAGCCGCGTGCCGCCGTCGGCGAGCCGTTCGAGCACGGTCGCGTCGACGGTGTCGTTGACGAACGGGCACACGACGTCATAGCCGTGCGCGAGGATCGCGGTTTCCGCGTCGAGATGCGACGGCTGGAAGTGCAGCCGATAGCCGAACTGCCGATTCGCGGCGGTAAACGATTCGTCGTCGTACTGCCGGCTGCTGAACAGGATCACGCGCACGCTGCACCTCCGATGGCTGTCGCGTGCAGTTTACTGCAGGCCCGTCTGCCGCCCCGTGACGATATCGACGCGATCGGGCGTGCGCAGGAAGCCGTAACCGGTTCGCTCGCGCGCCGCCTGCACGCCGAAATGCTCGAGCGCGTGCTCGACGAAGCTGCGCGTGCGGGCCGGCACGTACTGGCGGTTCGGGTAGACGAGCGACAGCTGCGCGTCCGGGTCGTCGATCCGGAAGCCGGGCAGCAGCCGCACGAGCGTGCCGGCGGCGAGCGCGTCGGCGACGCACGGCTCGGGCAGCACCGCGATGCCGGACCCGGCGACGGCCGCCGCGTGCACGAGCGCGAGCTGGTTGACCGTGCAGGTCGGGCGCACGGTGATCGAATGCGCGACGCCGTCGTGGCCGACGAGCCGCCATGCCGGCGCATGCTGATGCGGCGCGAGCGCGACCCAGTCGTGGCCGGGCAGGTCGTCCGGCGCGCGCGGCTCGCCGCGCCGTTCGAGATACGCGGGCGCCGCGCACGCGACGAACGGGTTCGGCGCCAATGCATGGCCGATCAGCGTCGGGTTGCCGTCGAGCCGATTGCCGGTGACGATGCCGACGTCGTAGCCCGAATCGAGCACGTCGAGCGGCCCTTCGGCGACCGTGAGCTGCACGCGCAACTCGGGGTAGCGGTGCCGGAACCCGCTGACGAGCGGCGTCAGCGCGAGCGGCGACAGCAGGCCCGACGCGACGACCCGCAGCGTGCCGGCCGGCTCGCGCACTGCGTGCGCGACGGATGCCTCGAGGTGATCGAATTCCTCGAGCAGCGCGCGGCAGCCGTCGAGGTAGCGCAGGCCGGCCTCCGTCAGCGACAGGTTGCGCGTCGTGCGGTGGATCAGCCGCGTGTTCAGGTGAGACTCGAGCATCGCGATCGAGCGCGTGACGAGCGCATTGGATACGCCTAGATGGTGCGCCGCGCGCCGGAAGCTCTGCTGCTCGGCGACGCAGACGAACACACGCATGGTCTGAATCTGGTTCATGGCTCGCGGATTTCTGGCCCGGTTGAATGATTATGATCGTGATCTTTCGTCGCCCGACCGGGAAAACCGGCGTGTGACACCCGGTTCTCGTTCGTATCGAAAAATCGGTTTTCGATTCTGCAGACGATTGTTCATTACGAAAGCGTTATCCGTCAACCTGAGAAAAGGGGCGGGTTGCGTAAAATCGAAATCGCGGGTATCGCTTTAACGTATCGATGGCGCGGGCGGCGCCGGGGATTGCCGTCGTTGCATTGAAGTCATGTGTGACGAAGTTGAATCTTCTGTATATGAATCAATGTGTTGCGGTCGTTTGTGGGTCGCGCGTCGAATAACGGGTGAAATCTCTCACCAATTGATGCTGCGATAATGGATGTTTTTCCGCCGATCCGGTTTTGGTGGACCGATTCCATCTGCGGGATTTTTATCGTGACGACGGGTATTCCGGTCGATACGTGCTCCGTGCTGAACGCGGGCATCGGCGACTCGTCGCAATATTGCCGGAGAAAATCGCGGCCATCGAGCCGTGCATGCAACCGCTTCGGATGTGCCCGGCAATGCCGCGCGAATGGGCGATCCGGTCATTCGACGCGCGCGCGGCCGGCTGGCCCGGTCCGTCGACCGGGCCACCGTCACGCTGTCCGGCCGCGCGTGCCTCTTGCGCGCCGGCGCGGAACGCGGAATGATCGATCAGTTCGCCATCCCGTGCGGCGAACGACGTCCGTGCGTTTTCTCCTTCCTCTTTTGCCTGCCATGTCCATCGATTACTCGCCGATTCCCTGTCCCGTCGTCGTGCCGCTCGACGCGATCCTGCCCGAAGAACCGCTGCTGATGATGGGGGCCGGCCCGGTTCCGATCCCGGCCGCCGTCGCGAAGGCGAACACGATCGTGATCAACCACCTCGGCGCGACGATGGCGAAGATCATCGAGCAGGTGAAGGAGATGGCGCGCTACGTGTTCCAGACCCGCACGAAGTGGGTGCTCGGCGTCGCCGGCCCCGGCTCGGCCGCGATGGAAATGGCGATCTCGAACCTCGCGTGGCGCGGCACGCGCGTGCTGTCGATCCGCAACGGCTTCTTCAGCGCGCGAATGGCCGAGATGGCGACGCGCGTCGGCGCCGACGTCGCGACGCTCGAAGTGGCCGACCGCTCGGTCGCGAGCCTCGACGAGATCGCGGACGCGATCGCGCGCGAGCGGCCCGAGATCGTCACGATCGTGCAGGGCGAGACGTCGAACACCGTGTGGAACCGCGACCTGCGCGACATCGCGGCGCTCGCGAAGGCGGCTGGCGCGCTGGTCGTCGTCGATGCGGTGTGCACGCTGTCGACGATGCCGCTCGAAATGGACGCGTGGGGCATCGACGCGGTGATCACGGGCGGCCAGAAAGGGCTGTCGTCGATTCCCGGCGTGTCGCTGATCGCGTTTTCCGACGCCGCGTGGGAGCGGATGAAGCAGCGTCCGGAACCGAATGCGCACTGGTGCCTCGACATGGCGCTCGCGGAGAACTTCTGGCACAACGCCGGCTATCACTACACGGCGCCGGTATCGGGCGTGCTCGCGCTGCACGAGGCGCTGCGGCTCGTGTGCGCGGAAACGCTCGAAAGCCGCTTCGCGCGCCACCTGCGCTGCTCGCTCGCGCTGCAGGCCGGCGTCGAGGCGATGGGTCTCACGCTCTATGCGCCGAAGGACTGCCGGCTCAATTCGGTCGTCGGGATCGAGACGCCCGAAGGGCTCACGCCCGGCATGGTGTGCGGCCACATCTCGAAGCAGTACCAGGTCGAGATCTCGGGCTCGTTCGGGCTGCCGATCGTGCGGATCGGGCAGATGGGCGAACAGTGCCGCGAACACAACCTGTTCCGCACGCTCCATGCGTTCGGCCGCACGATGGTCGATCTGAAGGTGCCGGTCGACCTGCCGGCCGGCGTGGCCGCGCTCGAGCAGGAGCTGTCGCGGCGGGGCGCGTAAGCGGGTGAATGAGCGGCCGGGGGCGCGTCGCCCAACCGGCCAATGAATGGCGCGCGGCGCTCAGCCGCCCTGCATCGCGCGCCGGTACGCATTCGGCGTCGTGCCGTGCGCGTCGCGAAAGCGATGGCTGAAGTGGCCGGCGTTCGCATAGCCGCATTCGGCCGCGATCTGCGCGAGCGGGAGCATCGTCGTGCGCAGCAGCAGGCGCGCCCGTGCGAGCCGTTGCTCGGCCACCCAGGCGTGCGGCGCGCGGCCGAACGACAACCGGAACATCCGCGAGAAGTGGTATTCGGACAGCGCGGCGACGTTCGCCAGTTCGCCGAGCGTCAGCGGCTGCGACAGGTAGCTGTCGATATAGTCGCGCACGCGGCGGCGCACGGCCGGCGCGAGGCCGCCGCGGAACGGCGTGTCGGTGCGCGTCGCACTCTGGCCGCGCAGCAGCAGGCTCAGCACGTCGTGCGCGGCCTCGTTCACGCGCAGCCGCCCGTCCGCATCGTCCCAGCGCTCGAGCGCGAGCGAACGCAACTGCGCGGCGACGCGCGCATCCTCGAAATAGGTGCGATCGGCGAGCTTCAGTTCGCGCGGCTCGCGATCGAGCTCGCGGATCGCGCGCTGCGTGAAGTGCTCGGGCAGGAAGTACAGGTGGATGAAATGCATCTCGCCGCGTACCCACCAGCGCGATTCATGGTCGCCGGGCAGCGCGCACAACAGGCTCGGCGCGCCGTAGCGCGGCACGCGTTCGCGCTCCGTCCGGTAGCCGCCGTCGAGATAGCACGACAGCGTGTGGTGGCCGGGCTGTTCGTAGATCGTCTCGCTTTCGTCGGTGATGCGCGTCCATTCGGCGATCGCGAGATGGTCGCCGAGCCACGTGAAGCGCTCGAGCGTCGCGTTCGCCTCGGCGAGCGTGCGGCACACCGAGTGCAGGCCGAACGGCAGCGTGCCGCCGGCAAGGGCGGTCGCGTGGTCGACGGGCGGGGCGTACAGGGGCGAGCTCATGATGGGACGAGTATAAGCGCGCGCGATGCGCGCCGTGCGGCGCATGGAAAAAGACCGCAATTCCGGACAATCGGGGCGGGCGGGGCGGCCGCATAGTCGGAGTCCGTTTCACTCGTTTCGCTTCGTTGCCGCCATGAACCTGTCGCTCTATTTCGTCACCGTGCTGATCTGGGGGACCACCTGGATCGCGATCAAGTGGCAGCTCGGCGCCGTGCCGCCGCCCGTATCGATCGCGTGGCGCTTCTGGCTCGCGTCCGCCGTGCTGTTCGCGCTGCTGCGCGTGATGCGCCGGCCGGTTCGGCCGCCGCGCGAAGCGTGGCGCTATCTCGTCGCGCAGGGCTTTGCGCTGTTCTGCCTGAATTTCCTGTGCTTCTACTATTCGGAGCAGGTCGTGCCGAGCGGCCTCGTCGCGGTGATCTTCTCGACCGCGCCGCTGCTGAATTCGATCAACGGCCGGCTGTTCATGGGCCGCCCGCTGCGGCCGTCCGCGATCGCCGGCGCGCTGCTCGGGCTGACCGGCATCGCGTGCCTGTTCTGGCAGCAGATGGCCGGCCACCTGGACGATCACGCGACCTGGACGGGCCTCGCGATCGCATTCGCCGGCACGATGTGCTTCTCGGCCGGCAACCTGCTGTCGAGCCGGATGCAGTCGATGGGGCTGCACCCGCTCGCGACCAACGGCTGGGCGATGCTGATCGGCGCGGCGATCCTGACGGTCGGCAGCGCGGCGGCCGGGCTGCCGTTCACGATCGATACGAGCCCGCGCTATCTCGGCGCGCTCGTCTATCTGGCCGTGCCGGGCTCGGTGATCGGTTTCACCGCATACCTGACGCTCGTCGGACGGATCGGGCCCGAGCGCGCCGCGTACTGCACGGTGCTGTTCCCGATCGTTGCGCTGGCCGTGTCGACGGTCTTCGAAGGCTACCAATGGTCGCCGCTCGCGGTGATCGGGCTGCTGCTGGTGGTGGCCGGCAATCTCGTCGCGTTCGATCTGACGCGCCGGTTGTTTTTGCGGACGGCGTGATGACGCTCGCGGCGGTGCGTGCGCCGGATCGCGGCGCTAGCGCATGCGTCGATCTGGTTGACGCGGTTGACTTGGTTTCGGTTCGGGGCTGCGCTTGATCCGCCGGTAGTGACAGGAGGCGATGATGGTCACGCAAGCGCATACGCTGGAAGGGACGGCAGCAATTCTTGATGTCGAGACGGAGGAAGCGCTGCGCAGCGCTGTCGGTGCGGCGACCATGCTCGGCCCCGGCCGTGCGCGTGCGCTGCTCAGGCTGTCCGACGAGCAATTGGGGCACCTGTTCAAGGTCGGCATCGCGCAGGTCGTCGATCTGGCCGGCACGATCACGTTCGGCATCGCCGCTGCGGCGACGCGCGACAGGAAAGCGACCGGCACGAAGAAGCGCCGCGACGGAGCCGCCATCGCCGATCTCGAGCGGCAGGTGCAGGGGGAACGGCGCATCCTGCTCGCCGACGGCAAGCTGCTGCCTGCCGCGCAGACATGGGCGGACCCCCGTGCCGTACGACGTTCCGCAGCAGTGGTCGCTTGCCGTCCGTCGGCATCACCGTCGCGTCGACGGATTCTTGTACATGTCGCGCCATCTCAACACGTCTGAAGCGCTCGTGCGCTTCGATCGTGCCGAACCGAAGCGCTCGCTCACGAACGCCGTTCCGTTCCGGCGCCACCCCGAGGCGGTGCGCGTACTGCGGGACTTCAACGTGCTGCTGCGTTGAGCCGCGTTGAGCGTGCGGCAATGCGCGTTACGCCGCCGCACCGCTCCCCGCAACCCTTGCCTGCCGCTGATACAGCACCATCGACAGCGCGACGCCCGCCGCAGCCGCCACGGCGGCGAACAGGAACACCTGCGGATAGCCGAACGCACCGGCCACATAGCCGGCGAGCGGGCCCGTGATGCCGAGCGACAGGTCGAGGAACACCGAATACGCGGACAGCGCCGCACCGCGGCTCGCCGGCGGCACCAGCGCGACGGCCTCGACGCCGAGCGCCGGGAAGATCAGCGCGAAGCCGAAGCCCGTCAGCGCCGCGCCGACGAGCGCGACGTGCGGGACGGGCGCGAGCCACAGCAGCACGAGGCCCGAGCACTCGAACGCGAACGACACGATCGCGACGCGGAAGCCGCCGTAGGTCTTGATCGTGTTCGCGAACAGCAGGCGCGCGCCGATGAACAGCGTGCCGAACACGGTCAGCGACAGCGCGGCGTTCGGCCAGTGGCGCGCCGCGTAGTACAGCGTGACGAAGGTCGCGATCGAGCCGAAGCCGGCCGAGCCGAGCGCCAGGCCGAGGCCGTGCGGCAGCACGCGCGTGAACACGCTCGCATACGACATCCGCTCGCCGTGCACGAGCGGCACGGAATCGATCAGCCGCGCGAGATAGAAGCCGAGCGCGGCGAGCGCGATCACGATCACGCCGATCAGCGCCGGATTCAGCGTGTGCGCGATCGCGACGCCGACCGGGGCGCCGAGCGCGAGCGCGCCGTAGGTCGCGATGCCGTTCCACGAGATCACCTTCGCGTTGTGCGCGACGCCCACGCGCCCGATGCCCCACAGGATCGCGCCGGTGCCGCACAGGCTTTCGCCGACACCCAGCACGAGCCGGCTCGCGACCAGCAGCACGAGGCTCGCGACCGGCCAGTGCGCGAGCAGCAGCGCAACGAGCAGCAGCACGCCCGACACGCCGCAGCCGATCAGCCCGCGCAGCACCGTCTGCTTCGGCCCGAGCGTGTCGGCGAAGCGCCCGGCGAGCGGGCGCGACGCGAGCGTCGCGAAATACTGGACGCTGATCGCGCCGCCCGCGACGATCGCCGAAAAGCCGAGGTCGTCGTGGACGAAGCCCGGCAGCACCGCGAGCGGCAGGCCGATGGTCAGGTAGCAGATGAACGTGAAGCAGACGACGGACACGATTTGCAGCGTGACGGCAACGCCGCTGCGCGGCGGTGTGGCGGAATCGGATGACATGGGGTCGGAACGAATGAGCGAAACGGAACGGAAGACGGCGAAAAACGGAATCGGGATTTTCCCATGGAACCGGTTTTCACGCAGGGACCGTTTAGTTAATCGAGACCCGTTTTATCGGCGACGGAGCGCTGGCGGATCGGCATGCGCCGCCGCGGAACGCAAGCAGCGCAACGCTCGGGAAGGCCGCCGCAGGGGGCTCGCGCGCATATCGCAGCAGTTATATGGGCCGCATGCGTGATGGGCTATGGGTTGCGGAATTTGATGGTGATAGCGTGCAAACTGTCAGAAAGACGTCGGTCGAGCGCCCCGCGCAGGCCGCCTTGCCCCCACTTGAAGAACGATAGAGACATGAGTGAGCCGATCCGCTTCTACCATCGTCACGCGATCCGCGAAGTCAGCGGCGCGGACGTCACCCGCACCGTGCTGCAGTACCTGCGCGAGGATGCGCACTGCACCGGCACCAAGGAAGGCTGCGCGGAAGGCGACTGCGGCGCGTGCACGGTCGTCGTCGGCGAGCTGACCGACGCGGGCACGGTCGCGTTCAAGGCCGTCAACGCATGCATCCAGTTCCTGCCGACGCTCGACGGCAAGGCACTGCTGACGGTCGAGGACCTGCGCCGGCCGGACGGCTCGCTCCATCCGGTGCAGCAGGCGATGGTCGATTGCCACGGCTCGCAATGCGGCTTCTGCACGCCCGGTTTCGTGATGTCGATGTGGGCGCTGTACGAGAAGCACGGCCACGAGGGCTGCGGCAGCGCGTGCGCGAAGGCGAAGGACGTGCCGACGCGCACCGAGATCGCCGATGCGCTGACCGGCAACCTGTGCCGCTGCACCGGCTACCGGCCGATCGTCGACGCGGCGGTACGGATGTTCGACGCGGCCGGCGAAGGTGCGACCGGCGAAGGCGCGGCCGCGTCGTCATCGCCGGTCGACACCGCGGCGCTCGCCCGCACGCTCGCATCGCTGAAGCGCGACGACACGTTCGACTACACGACGACCGCCGGCGCGCGCTTCGCGGCGCCGCGCACGCTCGACGCGCTGGCCGCGCTGAAGGTCGAGCGTCCCGATGCGCGCATCCTCGCCGGCAGCACCGACATCGGCCTGTGGGTCACGAAACAGATGCGTCGCCTCGACGACCTGATCTACGTCGGCCAGGTCGCCGAACTGCAGCAGGTCGTGCACGGCGACGACTGGATCGAGATCGGCGCGGGCGTGACGGTCGAACAGGGCTATGCGGCACTCGCCGGCACGTATCCGGAACTGACCGAGATGTGGAAGCGGTTCGCGTCGCTGCCGATCCGCAACGCGGGGACGATCGGCGGCAACGTCGCGAACGGCTCGCCGATCGGCGACTCGATGCCGGGCCTGATCGCGCTCGGTGCCCGCGTCGTGCTGCGCGGCGGCGACACGGTGCGCGAGCTGCCGCTCGAGGCGCTGTACACCGGTTACCAGCAGAAGGACATGGCGCCGCACGAATTCGTCGTCGGCGTGAAGGTGCCGACCCGCACCGGCGCGCGCGCGAAGCTGCAGTTCCGCACGTACAAGCTGTCGAAGCGCTTCGACTCCGACATTTCCGCGGTGTGCGCGGCCTTCGCGTTCATCGCGGACGGCGAGTTGATCCGCGAGCCGCGCATCGCGTTCGGCGGGATGGCCGCGACGCCGAAGCGCGCGCCGCACACGGAAGCCGTGCTCGACGGCGCGCAGTGGCACGAAGCGACCGCGCAGGCCGCGATGCAGGCGCTCGAGCGCGACTACCAGCCGCTGTCCGACATGCGCGCGACGAGCGCGTATCGCCTCGATACCGCGAAGAACCTGATGTATCGCTTCTGGCTGGAGACGCGCCCGCACGACCCGCTGCCGCCGCAGGCGCTGAACGTGCGCGAAGTGGCCGCCGAAGTGGCCGCTGAAGTTGCCAACGACGCGGCGCGCGTCTGACGACGGAGAACAACGAACATGAACCAGCAAGCAGAACCGTTCCTCAGCACCCTCGACCCGCAGGCCGACGCCGCGCAGGTGCACGTGTCGCGTGCGCACGAATCCGCTCACCTGCACGTGAGCGGGCGCGCCACCTACACCGACGACATCCCGCTCGTCGCCGGCACGCTGCACGCGGCGCTCGGGTTGTCCGCGAAGCCGCACGCGAAGATCGTGTCGATGAACTTCGACGCGGTGCGCGCGACGCCCGGCGTGGTCGCCGTGTTCACGGCCGACGATATCCCCGGCGTAAACGATTGCGGGCCGATCATCCACGACGATCCGGTGCTCGCGAAAGGCGTCGTGCAGTTCGTCGGCCAGCCGATGTTCATCGTCGTCGCGACGTCGCACGACATCGCGCGGCTTGCCGCGCGCCGCGCGCAGGTCGACTACGAAGAGCTGCCCGCGATCCTGACCGCGCAGGAAGCGCGCAAGGCCGAAACCTACGTGATCCCGCCGCTGAAGCTCGCACGCGGCGATGCAGCGGCGCGGATGGCCGCGGCGCCGCATCGCGAGTCGGGCGAGATGCTGCTCGGCGGCCAGGAGCAGTTCTATCTCGAAGGGCAGATCGCGTACGCGGTGCCGAAGGACGACGACGGGATGCACGTGTACTGCTCGACGCAGCACCCGAGCGAGATGCAGCACCTCGTCGCGCACGTGCTCGGCGTCGCGTCGCACAACGTGCTGGTCGAGTGCCGCCGGATGGGCGGCGGGTTCGGCGGCAAGGAATCGCAGTCGGGCCTGTTCGCGTGCTGCGCGGCGCTCGCCGCGTGGAAGCTGCTGTGTCCGGTGAAGCTGCGTCCGGACCGCGACGACGACATGATGATCACCGGCAAGCGGCACGACTTCCATTACCGCTTCGACGTCGGCTACGACGACGACGGCCGCATCGACGGCGTCGCGCTCGACATGACGTCGCGCTGCGGCTTCTCGGCCGACCTGTCGGGCCCGGTGATGACGCGCGCGGTGTGCCACTTCGACAACGCGTACTGGCTCGGCGACGTCGACATCGCCGGCTACTGCGGCAAGACCAACACGCAGTCGAACACCGCGTTCCGCGGCTTCGGCGGCCCGCAGGGCGCGTTCGCGATCGAGTACATCCTCGACGACATCGCGCGCTCGCTCGGCCGCGATCCGCTCGACGTGCGCTATGCGAACCTGTACGGCAAGACCGAGCGCAACGTGACGCCGTACGGGCAGACGGTCGAGGACAACGTGCTGCACGAACTGCTCGGCGAACTGGAGACGACGAGCGGCTACCGCGCGCGGCGCGCGGGCGTGCGCGAATTCAACGCACGCAACACGGTGCTGAAGAAGGGCATCGCGCTCACGCCGGTGAAGTTCGGGATCGCGTTCAACGTCACGCACTTCAACCAGGCCGGCGCGCTGGTGCACATCTACACGGACGGCTCGGTTCTCGTGAACCACGGCGGCACGGAGATGGGGCAGGGCCTGAACACGAAGGTCGCGCAGGTGGTCGCGCACGAGCTCGGCATCCGCTTCAGCCGGATCCGCGTGACGGCGACCGACACGAGCAAGGTCGCGAACACGTCCGCGACCGCCGCATCGACGGGTTCGGACCTGAACGGCAAGGCCGCGCAGGATGCGGCGCGCCAGCTGCGCGAGCGGCTCGCGGCGTTCGCGGCGAAGCAGTTCGGCGACGGCAAGGTCGATGCGGCCGACGTGAAGTTCGGCAACGACTTCGTGTGGGTCGGCGGCGCGAGCGTGCCGTTCGGCGAGGTGATCGCGAAGGCGTATCTCGCGCGCGTGCAGCTGTGGTCCGACGGTTTCTACGCGACGCCGAAGCTGCACTGGGATCAATCGAAGCTGCAGGGCCGGCCGTTCTACTACTACTCGTACGGCGCGGCCGTGTCGGAAGTCGTGATCGACACGCTGACGGGCGAGATGCGCACGCTGCGCGTCGATGCGCTGCACGACGTCGGCGCGTCGCTGAACCCGGCGCTCGACATCGGCCAGGTCGAAGGCGCGTTCATCCAGGGGATGGGCTGGCTCACGACCGAGGAGCTGTGGTGGAACGCGGGCGGCAAGCTGATGACGCACGCGCCGTCCACGTACAAGATCCCGACGGTCAACGACACGCCGCCCGAGTTCAACGTGCGGCTGTTCCAGAACCGCAACGTGGAGGACAGCATCCATCGTTCGAAGGCCGTCGGCGAGCCGCCGCTGCTGCTGCCGTTCTCGGTGTTCTTCGCGGTACGCGATGCGATCGCCGCGGTCGGCGACTATCGCGTGAATCCGCCGCTCGATGCGCCGGCCACCGGCGAGTCGATTCTGCGCGCGGTGCATGCGGTGCGGGCGGCGAGCGCCGCGCGGGCAGGCTGACATGAACGGCCTGTCCATGCTCGCTTCGTGCGCCGGCCCGGACGCGGCGGTCGGCCTCGTCGCGACCGCCCGGCGGAGGCCGGCATGAACGGCCCCGCTCGTTCGCCGCGCGCCGCGCTGGATGCACCGCTTGCCGGATGCGACGGCGCGTGCGGTAGCGCGTCTTCGCCGCTGCAGCCGTTCGCACCGGGCACCGGCCAGCGTAACCGCGCGAGCGCGGCGCCGCCGCCGATGCACGTTGTGCTGTTCGGCGCGGGGCACGTCGGTCACGCGCTCGTCACGCTGCTCGGCGCGTTGCCGTGCGTCGTGCAGTGGGTCGACACGCGCGACGAGCTGTTCCCGGACGAATGTCCGCCGAACGTGCAGCCGGAGCCGACCGACACGCCGGAGGCCGTCGTCGACGCGGCGCCGCCCGGCGCGTACTTCCTCGTGATGACGCACAACCACGCGCTCGACTTCTCGCTCGCCGCGCAGATCATGCGGCGGCGCGATTTCGCGTACTTCGGGATGATCGGCTCGCGCACCAAGCGCGTGAAGTTCGAGCGCCGCCTCGCGGCGCGCGGTGTCGATCCGGCGCGGCTCGTGGAGATGGTGTGTCCGATCGGCGTCGCGGGCATCGTCGACAAGGCGCCCGGCGCGATCGCGGTGGCCGTCTGCGCGGAACTGCTGCAGGCGCGTGCGGGGATGCCGGTGGCCGATGCGAAGGCAGCGGCGGCCGGGCGCGCGCGCGACGACGTCAGCTGCGCGCGGTAACGGCGAGCGGCCGCGGCGCCCGGCGCACGTCCGCGCGTTTTTGCCTACACTGCACGAATCGCGCGGCATCGGGCCGCGCGTCTTTCGTGCACGTTCCATGTCCGATCACCAGGTCTATCTCGACGCGCTCGATGCGAGCCTCGTCGCCATCGAGCGCTGGCTGTCCGGCGCCGATACCGCGCCCGCGGCGCTCGACGCGCTGCTCGCGTCTTTCTCCACCCAGTTCACGATGATCCTGACCGACGGTCGCATGATCGACCGCGACGGCCTGCGCGCGTTGTTCGCGCAGCTCGGCGGCGCGAAGCCGGGGCTGCGGATCGCGTTGTC
The DNA here is from genome assembly GCF_052851275.1 of Burkholderia sp. SR8. Lineage (NCBI taxonomy): Bacteria > Pseudomonadati > Pseudomonadota > Betaproteobacteria > Burkholderiales > Burkholderiaceae > Burkholderia > Burkholderia sp. SR8. Next base: position 69,844 of record NZ_JAULUC010000005.1, on the reverse strand, counting down.
GGATCTGCGCGTGCTCGCGGCCGACGCGTCGCACGCGACGCTCACCTATCTCGAAGCGCAGCATGCGGCTTCGGGCGAACTGCCCGCGCGGCGCGCGACGGCCGTGTTCGAACGCGATGCGGCGGGCGTCGTGCGCTGGACCCATCTTCAGGAAACGTTCTGCACGGCCTGAGCGGCCGCGCGGCGCGATCGCGCGCGAGCCGTGCCGCGCCGCTTCAGCGCTTGCGCCCGCGTGCGGCCGTCAACTCGTCGGACACGCTCTGCATCAGCGCGCACAGCCACGCGATGTCGGTCGGGCGATCGGGCTGCGGGTGCGTGAGCAGGTAGCTCTTGATCCGCGGGAACGGCACCGGCGGCGTGACGACGACGAGCGGCAGCAGCTGTGCATAGTGCGTCGCGAAGCGGCGCGTCGTCGTGAAGATCAGGTCGGATTGCAGCAGCACCTGCGGCACGATGCCGAAGTACGGCAGCGTCGTCACGATCCGCCGCGTGAGGTGCGCGCGTGCGAGGCCGATCTCGATCGCGTTGCGCTTGTCGCCGGTGTACGGCGTCGGCGCGACGTGCGCGGCCGCCGCATACGCTTCGCGAGTGAGCGGTTCACGCGCGAGCGGATGCGCGTCGCGCATCAGGCAGACGATCGTGTCGGAGAACAGGTCCTGGCGCGCGAAGTGCGGGTCGGGTTTCGGCCAGTTGCCGATCACGAGATCGAGCGCGCCCGATTCGAGCGCTTCCGCGTGATCGAGCGCGGGGTTCAGCGAATCGATTTCCAGATGCGCATGCGGCGCCGCGTCGCGAAAGCGCTCGATCAGCGTCGGCATGAAGAAATCGTTCAGGTAGTCGGGCGCGGCGACGCGGAACGTGCGCCGCGCGGACGACGGATCGAAGTCGCCGTGCGGCGTCGCGATGAAGTCGACTTCGCGCAGCGCGCGCGACGCCGCGCCGAGCAGCGACGCGCCGTACTCGGTCGGCACCATGCCCGATTTGCCGCGCACGAGAATCGGGTCGTTCAGCGTCTCGCGCAGCTTGCGCAGCGCGGTGCTGATCGCCGGCTGCGTCTGGTTCAGCCGCAGCGCGGTTTGCGTGACGCTGCGCTCGAGCAGCAGCGTGCGCAATACGCGCACGAGCCAGATATCGAGCGAGGCGGTACGGTCGTCGTCTTCCATCGGGGCGGGCTGATTCGGTGAAGCGTAACCTTACCGCAGCCGCGCGTTGCCGTGCGTGATACCGGCCATCACGCGCGCCCCTTCGGCAGCGCGCTGATCCGCTTGACCTCGCGCGACTCGAGCCAGTTCGGCGTGCGTGCGCAATACAGCACCATCGGCAGCGCATCCTCGCCCCAGAACAGTTGCTTGTTCATCCAGAACGTCGGCACGCCGAACACGCCGAGCGCGATCGCGTCGTCGGTGTTGCGGCGCAACTGCGCGCTGGTCTCCTCGAATTCGATCAGCTCGTCGCCGTGCCCGACCCCGACGCGCTCGCACAGCGCCGCGAACCCGTCCGGCGTCGACGGATCGTTACCGTCGTGCCAGATGAAACGGAACATCTCGAGCACGGTCGCGATGTCGGCGCGCAATGCGATCGCGAGACGCAGCACCTTGTCGGAATCGAACGGGTGCGCGGGCGGCATCTTGAAGCGGATGCCGAGCTGCTCCGCGCGAAACAGCGCGTGACGGTACGTGAACACGCGCTTGGCCGGCACGTCGGCGCTCGAGCGCTGCCCCCAGTGGCGCTGCAGGTCGGGCAGCGACACGGGCACCGGTTCGAACGGCACGTCCGGCCATTTGTCGTGCTGTTCGAGCAGCAGATAGGAGAACGGCGACACGAAGTCGAAGAACCAGGCGGGCTGGGTAGTGTCGAGGCCGGTTGTCATGGCGATCTCCAGAGGGTAGGGCGTGCGCGCCTCGCGGCGGCCTTCATGTTACGCGGTGGCGCGCGGATGCAGCCGCGCGGATGCAGCAATGATCGCGGATCGGCCGCTCACGCGGAACCGGGAGTCGCCCGAGGGGGCTCGCCGGCCGGCGGCGGCGCGTCGCCTTCGTCGTGCGGCGCCGCGGCCGTGCCGGCGCCCGGTGCGGCCGACGTGCCCGGCGGGGCATCGTGCTCATGCGCGGTGAGCCGCTCGCGCACGAAGCCGATGTGCTCGCGCAGCACGTAGAACTGCCCCGCGTACGCGAGCGGCATCTTCATCCGGTTCACGGCTTCCTCGATGTCGTCGAGCTCGTTGAGCAGCCGGACGCGCTCGTCGGCCGTATGCTCGCCGAGCGCGCGGCGCTCGAGCGCGATCAGCGCGCCGTACCAGCGGTAGATCCGCGAGCGCACGCGCCAGCCGTACAGCGACGGCACGAGCCGCAGCCCGGGGATCAGCACGACGATCAGCGGCACCACCACGACGAGCAGCCGGTCGACGAGGCTCGCGACCCAGAACGGCAGCCGCCGGTACAGGAACGTCTTGCCCGACTTGTAATAGCGTGCGGCGTCGTCGGACAGCGGGAAGCCGCGCGTGACGGCCGACGGGAATTCGCCTGCATGCTGCAGGATCGTCGCGTGGCCGTGCACTTCGCGCGCGGCCTCGATCAGCAGGTCGGACAGTGCGGGGTGCAGCGAATCGCGCGCGACCAGCTCGATCGTCGGCGCGACCGTGTGGATGTCGGCGGGCGGCAGGTTGCGGCCGAGGTCGTAGACGCCCATCGGCAGCGTGATCGCGGTCAGGTACGGAAAGCGCCGCGCGTACGCCTCGGCCTGCGTGAACGAGTACACGTGCACGCCCGGCGCGCGGAACAGCTTCGCCATCACAGGGATCTGCGTCGAGTCGCCGGACAGAAACGCGGCGTCGATCTTGCCGTCGAGCAGCGCGGTCGCGGCATCCTCGCCGGCGGTCGGCAGCAGTTCGGTCGAGCCGCCCGGCACGATGCCGTTCATCTTCAGCAGCGCGAGGCTCAGTTCGCGCGCGCCGCTGCCTTGCGCGCCGAGCGCGAGCCGCTTGCCCTTGAAGTCTGACAGGCGCGCGACGACCGGGCCGCGATACATGATCGCGAGCGGCACGTAGCCGATGCTGCCGAGCGACACCAGGTGTTCGTCGCGCTCCTTCGGGCCGATGCCGCTCTGCACGAACCCGACGTCGACCGGCGCGTTCGGGTTCGACAGCCGCGCGAGGTTCTGCGCGGATCCTTCCGACGACTCGACGTCGAGCGTGACGCCGTTCTTCGCGAGGATCGCCTTGTATTTCTGCGCGGCGTTCCAGTAGGTGCTGCCGGGCGGCCCGGACGAGATCACGAGCGTGGACGGCGGCGCCGGCTGGATCAGCTTGACCGCGAGCCAGACCGCCGCCGCCGCGAGCAGCACGGTCGGGCCGATCGACAGCGCGAGGTCGCGCCACGACACCGCGACGAAGCGGGCGAGGATGCGGCGCGGCGGACGAGGGCTGGCTGGCTTCATGGAATCGGTCGATGACACGGGCGTGACGCGCCGACGACGGCCGTCCGGGGCGATGCACGCGATGCATGTTCTGGCGGCGATGGTACCCGGTTTCGCATCGCGTGCGCGAGTCGGCCGCCGCGGCGGGGCCGCGTGCCGTGGCGCCCGCGCCGGCGGCGCGGGCGGGCCGCGCGTCAAAAGCTTTGCGCTTCGGCGGGCGCTGGATTACATTGTGCGACGCAGCCGCGCCCGATTCGCGCGCGACCCGGCACGCAATGAGACCGGGCGCGTCCGGCCGGCGGCTGTCCGGCCCGGCCGGCCCGCTTCGCGTGCGCCGGCTGCCGGCCCGTGTCGCCTCTCTCGCATCGCCGTGGAAATCATCGGCCGTCCCGCCCGTTCGCGCGCGGGCCGGCTGCCTTTGGGGGTATCCGGCCGTACTGTGCACGGCCGTTCCGAAGTCACAAGGAGATAGCATGAAGTCGATCGTGTTGAGAGCGTTGGGTGTTGCAGCCGTGGCCGCCTGTCTGACGGGCAGCGTGTACGCGCAGTCGAGCGATGCGGCGGCCACCGAAGCGCCGGCCGCGGCGGCGAGCTCGCCGAAGGCCGCGGCCAAGACCGCGAAGAAGGCGAACCGCAAGCTCGGCTACGCGGTGCGCAAGGCCATTACGAAGGCAGGCGGCATCGACGTGGCGAACCTCGTCGTGCGTTCGAAGGGCGGCGCGATCTCGCTGGAGGGCACGGTGCCCGACCAGGCACAGATCGACAAGGCGGAAGCGGCGGCGAAGAGCGTGAAGGGCGTGACGTCGGTCACGAACAAGCTGACGGTTCAGCAGCAGTAATGCCGGGCGGCGGCGCGCGAGCGCCGCTCGCGCCCGCTTTCACGCGGGTCCCGGCGTGCCGGGGCCCGTTTGCGCTTCACGCGGCTGGGACGCGTCGCTGCGGCCAGGCTCCCCAACGGGTGCGCCAGGCGCAAAATCCGGGTCGGCCCGGCGTTTTCTTCAGAGGCCACGCGCCGCGCACGATACGGCGGCGCACTGATAACGATATCGATATCGAGAGGGGCGGCAATGACGACGCACGGGTGGGGCAGTCGAATTCTTGTCGGCGCGGCGCTTGGCGCGCTCACGTTGCTCGGCGCCTGCAACGGCGACGATTCCGGCGAACGCAACCGGCTGCCCGGCTTCGTGTCCGGCAGCGTGCGCACGACCGCCTATGACGGCACGAGCGACGATCTGCTGACGGCCGGCCTCGGCAAGACGGGCCTCGCCGCCGCGACCGCACCGGCATTCGCGAATCCGTCGCGGCCGACGAGCGCCGAGCTGCGCCGCGTCGCGATCTGGTCGAATTACCGCGCGCTCGTCGACATGAGCGCGAACGGCGGCTACGGCCGCTTCTGGGGGCCGAACGTCGACCTCGACGGCAACGACACGCTCGGCGAAGGCAAGATTCCCGGCACCGAATATCTCGCGTATTCCGACGACGGCAGCGGCCGCAAGAACGTGACGCTGCTCGTGCAGGTGCCCGCGAGCTTCGATCCCGCGCAGCCGTGCATCGTCACCGCGACGTCGTCGGGGTCGCGCGGCGTGTACGGCGCGATTTCGGCGGCCGGCGAGTGGGGCCTCAAGCGCGGCTGCGCCGTCGCATACAACGACAAGGGCGGCGGCAACGGCGCGCACGAGCTCGGCTCCGACACGATCACGCTGATCGACGGCACGCTCGCCGACGCGGTGCTGGCCGGCAGTGCCAGCCTCTTTACGGCCAACGTGACGAGCGGCGACCTGGCCGCGTTCAACAGCCGCTTCCCGAACCGCTACGCGTTCAAGCACGCGCATTCGCAGCAGAATCCCGAGCAGGACTGGGGCCGCTCGACGCTGCAGGCGGTCGAATTCGCATACTGGGCGCTCAACGAACAGTTCGGCCCGCTGCTCGATGCATCGCATCGCGGCGTGCGCTACCACCCGGGCGACATCACGACGATCGCCGCGTCCGTCAGCAACGGCGGCGGCGCGTCGCTCGCGGCGGCCGAGCAGGACACGCGCCGCTGGATCACCGCGGTCGTGGTCGGCGAGCCGCAGGTCAACGTGCGGATGGCGCCGAACGCGGTCGTGCGCGAGGGCGGCCAGCCGGTGCCGTCGTTCGGCCGGCCGCTCGCCGACTACGCGACGCTCGCGAACCTGCTGCAGCCGTGCGCGGCCGCGGCGGCGTCGCTCGCGGGCGAGCCGTACCTGAGCGGGTTGCCGCTCGCCACCACGCAGTCGATCCGCACGCAGCGCTGCGCGACGCTCGCGGCGGCGGGGCTCGTGGCGGGCGCCGATACGCCAAGCCAGGCCGCCGACGCGCTCGCGCAGCTGCATGCGGCCGGCTATCTCGCCGATTCGGACCTGCTGCAGGCGTCGATGTGGGATTCGCAGGCGATTCCGGCGATCGCGGTCACCTATGCGAACGCGTACACGCGCTCGCGCGTGACCGACAACCTGTGCAATTTCAGCTTCGCGACGACCAATGCGGCCACGGGCGCGGTCGCGGCGCCCGCCGCGTCGCCGATGCCGGCCGTGTTCGGGCTCGGCAACGGCGTGCCGCCGACGGCCGGCATCAACCTCGTGTTCAACACCGGCGCGGGCGTCGATCACCGGCTCGCGACGCCCGACGCGAGCTTCGCGGGCGCGCTGTGCCTGCGCCAGCTGTGGACCAACGGAATGCTCGACATGCCGGCGAACGTCGATGCGGTGCGCGTGAACGCGAACCTGCAGGGCAAGCCCGCGATCATCGTGCAGGGCCGCAGCGATGCGCTCGTGCCGGTGAACCACGCGTCGCGCGCGTACGTCGCGCAGAACAGCATCAGCGAAGGCGGCCGCAGCCAGCTCGTGTTCTACGAGGTGACGAACGGGCAGCACTTCGATGCGTTCCTGCCGGTCGCGGGTTTCGATACGCGCTTCGTGCCGGTCCACTACTACGACCTGCAGGCGCTGAACCTGATGTGGCGGCACCTGAAGAGCGGTGCGCCGCTGCCGCCGTCGCAGGTGATTCGCACGGTGCCGCGCGGCGGCACGCCGGGCGCCGCACCCGCGTTGACGAGCACGAACCTGCCGCCGATCGCGACGGCGCCGGGCGCGAACGCGATCACGGCCGGCGCCGGCGCGATCGACGTGCCGCTCTGACGGCGCCCGTCGCGCCGCACCCGCGCAGCCGGACAGTCGTCCGGCTTTTTTCTTTTCAGCGTCCGGAATCGGTTCCCGACCGGCTTTTGCCGGAATGGCACGCGCTGTAACAAATTATTACTTTACGGCCAAAATCCCCGAATCTATTATGCGCCGGTATTTTCACTTAATTTAATAAATTCCCTGAGAGACAATATTCCTTTCCATATAGTTAATCGATCCTTTCGGTTTTATTAAATCGACTCGAGCTGCGATTCATCGCCGTTTCGCGATTAATCGGCACCGCGTCGACGGGGATCGTTCGTCCGTTCGAAGCGAAGGCGCCTTGCCCGGCGGTCTTTGCGGGGGATGCTTTTGCCTGCGACTTCCCGCGCATGCGGGCCCGGGTCGTCATTCGCTTTACGTCGCATTATCGAATTGCCGTTCGCGATGGAATTGATTCCATTGCGCAGTTGCGAAATACGGGTGGGGTAAATCGTGCCGGTCGGTATTCGCCGGCCCGGTAAAAAACTCGGGATGCATCGCAAAACGAATGCATTCCGGTGCGGAGCGCCGGCCGCAAATGATCCTTTGCGGCCGGCGGTATTTATCGTTCTGTTCGAGAGGCAATAATGACGACACTGAAGTCCTTGAAAGACGGTTTCGCGCTATTTGGAACGACACTGAGCGTGCCGCTCGCCGCAGCCGCGGCCGCGGCGCTGCTCGTCACCGGTTGCGGCGGCGACGACGGCTCCGGCCCGACCGCCGCCACCGCGGCAGCCGCGACGGCGTCGAACGGCAGCACGGCGGCCGGCACCGACGCCACCGCGGCGGCCGCCGCGGACCAGCCGTACGTCGACACCGACGTGTACGGCACCGGCCCGAACGACGCGGTCACGGATGCGACCGAAGGCGCCGCGGTCGTGCACCGCCAGGTCACGATCGGCGGCAAGACCGTCAAGTACACGGCCACCACCGGCCACCTGACCACCATCGATCCGATCACGTCGGCGCCGAATGCGAAGATGTTCTACGTCGCATACACGCAGGACAATCCGGACCCGTCGAAGCCGCGTCCGGTCACGTTCTTCTACAACGGCGGCCCCGGCTCGTCGTCGGTCTACCTGCTGCTCGGCTCGTACGGGCCTAAGCGCCTGCAGTCGTCGTTCCCGAACTTCACGCCGCCGGCGCCGTACAAGCTGCTCGACAACCCGGACAGCCTGCTCGACCGCACCGACCTGGTGTTCATCAACCCGGTCGGCACCGGCTATTCGGCGGCGATCGCGCCGGCGAAGAACAAGGACTTCTGGGGCACCGACCAGGACGCGCACTCGATCGACCGCTTCATCCAGCGCTATCTGACCAAGTACTCGCGCTGGAACTCGCCGAAGTTCCTGTACGGCGAGTCGTACGGCACCGCGCGCAGCGCGGTCGTGTCGTGGGTGCTGCACGAGGACGGCATCGACCTGAACGGGATCACGCTGCAGTCGTCGATCCTCGACTATGCGAATGCGCTGTCGGCGCCGGGCACGTTCCCGACGCTCGCGGCCGATGCGTTCTACTGGAAGAAGACGACGCTCAACCCGGCGCCGACGGATCTCGACGCGTACATGGTGCAGGCCCGCGACTATGCGGACAACACGCTCGCGCCGCTCGCGCAGAAGCCGAACCCGCAGGACGGCGGCTTCGTGAACGTGCGGCTGAACCTGAACCTGCAGACCGCGCAGCAGATGGGCTCGTACATCGGCACGGATCCGACGTCGCTGATCCAGACCTTCGGCAACCCGGCCGCGCTCGGCAACGTGCCGTCGTCGAACGACAACCCGCCGTACACGTTCTTCCTGACGCTCGTGCCGGGCACGCAGATCGGCCAGTACGACGGGCGCGCGAACTTCACGGGCAAGGGCATCGCACCGTACATCCTGCCGAACTCCGGCAGCAACGATCCGTCGATCACGAACGTCGGCGGCGCGTACACGGTGCTGTGGAACAGCTACATCAACACCGACCTCAAGTACACGTCGACGTCGTCGTTCGTGGACCTGAACGACCAGGTCTTCAACAACTGGGACTTCAGCCACACGGACCCGACCGGCGCGAACAAGGGCGGCGGCAATACGCTGTACACGGCCGGCGACCTCGCGGCGACGATGAGCGTGAACCCGGACCTGAAGGTGCTGTCGGCGAACGGCTATTTCGATGCGGTCACGCCGTTCCACCAGACCGAGCTGACGCTCGCGCAGATGCCGCTCGATCCGACGCTGAAGGCGCAGAACCTGACGATCAAGAACTACCCGTCGGGGCACATGATCTATCTGAACGACGCGTCGCGGACGGCGCTGAAGGGCGACCTCGCCAGCTTCTACGACGGCATCCTCGCGAACCGCACCGCGCTGCAGCGCGTGCTGAAGCTGCAGGCGCGCACGCTGCAGATGAAGCAGCAGCAACTGAAGCAGCAGGGGCAGTAAGCGTCGCGCCGCGGGTTCGCGGTGCTCCGGAGGGACGACAGCCCGATCGGCGCGAGCCGGTCGGGCTGTTTTTTTGGATCAAGGTCAGCGCACGCTGCGCGGACCGTTGCGGTGGAGGGCAGCGATGCGTGCGGCGTTGGCGGGCAACGCCGCCGTGCTTACGCGAGCACGAGCCGCACGCCGACCGCGACCAGCGTCGCGGCGAGCAGGTTGCGCAGCAGCCGCTCGGGCGCGCGCGCCGACAGCAGGCTGCCGATCACGATGCCCGGCAGCGAGCCGAGCAGCAGCGACAGCAGCATCGACCAGTCGACCGAGCCGAGCAGCCAGTGGCCCATGCCCGCGACGAGCGTGAGCGGCACCGCGTGCGCGATGTCGGACCCGACGATGCGGGTGGTCGCGAGCGCCGGATAAAGCAGCAGCAGCACGGTGACGCCGATCGCGCCGGCGCCGACCGACGTCATCGACACGAGCACGCCGAGCACCGCGCCCGTCAGCACGGTCGACCACAGCGTGCGCGCGGGACTCGGCGCGAGCGGGTTGCGCGCGGCAAGCGCGGTCAGCTGCGGCCGGAAGATCAGCGCGAGCGACGTGAGCAGCAGCGCGACGCCGAGCACCAGCTGGATCATCCGCGCGGTGCCCGGCGCATTCATCCCGTGCGTGTGGAGCAGCCACAGCGTGACGGCGGCGGCCGGGACGCTGCCGGCCGCGAGCCGGCCGGTGATGCGCCAGTCGATCGACCCCTTCAGCCCATGCACGAGCGTGCCGGTGGCCTTGGTCGCAGCGGCGTACAGCAGGTCGGTGCCGACTGCCGTCGCGGGGTGGACGCCGAACAGCAGCACGAGGATCGGCGTCATCAGCGAACCGCCGCCGACGCCCGTCAGGCCGACGAGAATGCCGACGAACAGGCCGGACAGGGAGTACAGCAGATCGATATGGGGAAGCGACATCGGAAGCAGGCGGTTATGCGGCGTTCGGCGGCGGCGCGCGGCCGCGGCGCGCGCATCAAAGTCCGCCATTGTCGCAAAAGTGGCGCGTCGGTGTACGACTACGTTAAAAATCGGCCGGGAAGGGCTGCCGGGACGCGGGTGTCGGCGGCGGGTGAAACGCTCGTTTGAACGTGCGCCGCGGCCCGGCGGGGCCGCGTGCCGGCGTCAGGTTGCGTCCGGCCGATGCCCGGTCATCGGGTAGGCTCGAACCGCGGCAAAGCAAGACGGCGGCGCGCGCGCCGTTCAGGCCGGACGGCCTTCAATGCATCGCGGGCCCGACGTCCGACGCGCCACCCTGGCGGCGGATGCGCAGTGCCAGCCCGAGCAGCCCGGCCGCGGCCGCGAATGCCGCGCCGACCGCGAACGCCGCGTGATAGCCGCCGTTCAGCGCGTCGAGCGGTGTCGCGCGGGCGGCCGCGAGCGCGTCGGTGCGCGCGGCCGCAAGGCTCGCGAGCACCGCGAGGCCGAGCGCGCCGCCCATCATGAACGCGGTGTTGACGATGCCCGACGCGAGCCCCGAATCGGCCGGATCGACGTCGCTCATCGCCGCGAGCAGCACCGGATTGAACGCGACGCCCGCGCCGATGCCGAGCAGCGTCATGCCGGGCAGCACGTGCCACACGAAGCTGCCGTCCGCCGGCGCGCGCGAGAACAGCGCGAGGCCGCACGCGGCGATCAGCAGGCCGGCCGCGATCGGGCCGCGGATCCCGAAGCGCATCACGATCCGCGCGGACAGCCCGAGCGAGAACGCAGCCATGATCAGGTTCGCCGGCAGGAACGCGAGGCCGACCTGCAGCGGCCCGTAGCCGAGCACGCGCTGCATGTACAGCGCGGACAGGAAGAACCACGCGAACATCGCGGCCGCCCACAGCACGCCGATCACGTTCGCGAGCGCGACGTTGCGCGCGGCGAACAGCGTGAGCGGCATCAGCGGGTGGACGACGCGCGCCTCGATCGCGATGAACAGCGCGAGCAGCGCGGCGGCCGCGCCGATCAGCGCGACGGTCTGGGTCGACAGCCAGCCGGCCTCGTTGCCGCCGACGATCCCGTAGACCGCGAGCATCAGCGACGCGGTGACCGTGACCGCGCCGGCGACGTCGAGCCGCGCAGCGCCGGCCGGCGCGCGCATGCGCGGCAGCAGCGCCACGCACATCGCATAGACCGCGATGCCGATCGGCAGGTTGACGAGGAAGATCCAGTGCCACGACAGCGAGCTCGTCAGCAGTCCGCCGAGCAGCACCCCGATGCTGCCGCCGCCCGCGCAGACGAAACCGTAGACGCCCATCGCGCGCGCCCGTTCGCCCGGTTCGGTGAACAGGTTCATGATCAGCGACAGCGACACGGCCGACACGATCGCGCCGCCGAAGCCCTGCACCGCGCGCGCGGCGATCAGCATCGTCTGCGATTGCGCGAGGCCGCAGCCGAGCGACGCGAGCGTGAACACGACGAGGCCCGCGAGGAACATGCGCCGCTGGCCGTACAGGTCGCCGAGCCGGCCGCCGAGCAGCAGGCAGCCGCCGAACGTCAGCAGGTACGCGTTGACGACCCAGACCAAGGCCGTTTCGGTGAAATGGAGGTCGGTGCTGATCGACGGCAGCGCGACGTTCACGATCGTGCTGTCGAGCACGATCATCAGCACGCCGAGGCAGAGGACGATCAGCGCGTACCAGCGCTTCTCGCCGTGAATTCCGTGGGTCATGGGCGGCAGCCCTCTCTCTGATAGTTATTTGAAAGGCTGCATTGTAGAGGTCATCCGCGCATGCTTCCTGCCGGTTTGTGGCAGCAGCGCCGCGTAGCGGCGGCGCGTGTGCGCGCGCCCGGCGTTATCCGCGCGGCGGCAGTTCGCAGCCGTCGGGGCCGCACGCGGCCGCGTCGTCGCCGGCGAGTTCGACGATCGCGCCGTCGCGCCATGCCTGCTCGAGCGCCTGCGCGAACACGTCGGCCGGCTGCGCGCCGGACACCGCATAGCGGCCGCCGAACACGAACAGCGGCACGCCGCGTCCGCCGATCTGCGCGGCGCGCGCGATGTCGGCCTCGACTTCGTCGCGGTACGCGTCGCTGCGCAGCACGGCGTCGACGGCCGCACGCTCGAGGCCCGCTTCGACCGCGAAGTCGATCAACGATGCGTGGTCGAACAGCGAGCCGTGCTCGCAGAAATACGCGCGGTACAGCCGCTCGGTCAACGCGTGCGCGCGGCCGGTCGCTTCCGCGAGCTTCACGAGGCGATGGCCATCGAGCGTGTCGCCGACGAGCGTGCCGGGCAAGTCGTAGCGCAGTCCGACGCTCGCGGCCGCGTCGGTTACCTGCCGCAGCATCTGGTCGACCTGCGCGGCCGACATCCGGTACTTGCCCGCGAGCATCGTCTCGACCGGTTCGACCGGCTGGCCCGGCATCAGCCGGTACGCGCGCAGCGCGACGTCGACGTGTTCGGCGTGCGCGAATGCGGCGAGCGCCTCGTCGAAGCGCCGCTTGCCGATCCAGCACCACGGGCAGATCAGGTCGGACCAGATTTCGACGGGCAGGGTCGGGCGGGCAGTCGGGGCAGGGGTCGTCGTCATGGGCAGTTCCGGGCGGCAAAAAGTGTAACCGCGACTATATCACTTTATGCTTCGGCACTTCGCCGCCGGCCGCTCCGCGCGGCACGGGCCGGCCGGCGACGCATCACGAAGCATGGACACGGATGCCGGATCCCGATAGCGGCTGCCGACGACGACGGCGGCGCACACCGCTTACGCTTCCCCCTGGGTTTCCTTCAGGTGCTTCAGGTGCTTGTAGACGGTCGCGCGGCCCATCCCGAGCACGTTCGCGACGTAGTTCGCGGCGCTCTTGCCGCGGAACGCGCCTTCCGCGTACAGCGCCTCGACGAGCTCGCGGCGATGTTCGCGCGTGAGGCCGTTCAGGCCCACCTGCCGTTCGCGCAGCCAGCCGTGCAGGAACGTGTTGATGCGCTCCTGCCAGTCGTCGCGGAACAGCTCGTCCGGTTGCGCGACGATGCCCGCGCCCTTGATGAACACGTCGAGCGTCGCGCGCACGTCGTCGAACACCGCGATGTTGAAGTTGATGCACATCATCCCGGCCGGGCGGCCTTCGTCGTCGAACAGCACGTTGCTCACGCAGCGCATCCGGCGGCCGTCCCAGTTCAGCTTCTCGTACGGGCCGATCACGCGCTCGCGCGCCGAATGGTCGATTTCCTCGAGCGCCGAGTCGTCGCCGACCTCGCGCTTCGACAGATTGTTCGCGAGGTACAGCACGGTCTGGTCGTGCAGGTCGTGGATCACGACTTCCGCATACGGGAAGAACAGCGCCGCGATGCCGTCCGCGATCGGTGCATAGCGGGTCAGCAGCAGGTCTTTGACGGGGGATTGCTTCTTGCGCATCGGAATCGCCATCTCGGGTGAGCGGGGGCCGGGCGCTGCGTCGACGCGGCGCACGGGCGTACCGTCGATCGGCTGGCCCGTGCGCCCGCGCGCTGCCGCGGCGGTTGCGCCATTGTATCGGCCCCGCATGCGCGCGCCGCTCATGCGCGCGTCAGATGCGCGTACAGCGCATGCGCGATCGCGATGTCCTCGAGCCCGAGGCCGATCGAGCGGAACAACGCGTGACGCGTGCGCGACGGCGCGGCGCACGTGCCGGTGACGAGCGCGGGCAAATCGCCGACGATCCGCTCGGGCGTCCAGCCGTGTTCGGCCGCCGCGATCTGCATCTCGCCCGCGCTCGCGGGCGTCGTGTGCCGGTAGTCGCAGTACACGTCCATGTCCGGCAGCCAGGCGGGCGGAATCTCGTGCGCGCGTGCGACGTTGGTGCTGATCGACGTGACGAGCGCGGGGCGGGTGAGCATGCCGTCCGCGAGCACCGGCGTGCCCGACGACGTGCACAGCATCACGACGTCGGCGTCGCGCACGCACGCGTCGACGCTCGCGGCCGCACGGGCGCGCGGATCGATCCGCGCGAGCGTGGCCTGCAGCGCCCGATCGCCGGCGAGTGCGGGGGAATGGACGCTGATCGACGCCCAGTCGCGCAATGCCGCGGTGTGGCGCAGATGCGCGAGGCCGACCGCACCGGTGCCGATCACCGCGAGCCGGCGGGCGTCGCGCGGCGCGAGGCAGTCGACCGCGAGCGCCGTCGTGCCGGCCGTGCGCTCGACCGTCAGCAGCCCGGCGTCGCACCACATCAACGGCTGGCCGGTGCGCATCGACATCAGCGCGGTCCAGGCGGTGACGATCGGTCTGGCGCCCGTCACGACGTACGGCGACAGCTTCGCGCCGAACACCTGCTCGTCGGCAAGCGCGCCGAGGTAGGTGATGAAGTCGCCGGCCTGCTCGGGGAACAGCGTCAGCGTTTGCGGCGGCTGCACCGCGCGGGCCGACGCCAGCGACGCGAACATGCGGCGCAGCGTGCCGAGCACGTCGAGCGACGGCAGTGCGGCGCGCACCGCGGCTTCGTCGACGGTCAGCGGCAGGGTCGGGGCGGGTTGCGTCATGGCGTGTCTCCGGTCGGGGCCGGACAGGACGGTCTCGAAAGAGCGGGTCCGGCGGTGTTCGTGATGGATTAAAAGTCTAATATAGACAAAAGAATGCGGGTGAATTTTTCTTTTCGGGACGGAATCCTGCCGCTGTGCCTACGAAAAATCTCAGCAAATCAAGGACGTTCCGGACAGCACGCAAATTTCCGAGCACGCCAGTCGAGCCGGGATTATCGTATCCCCTATAGTCTATAGTAGACTAAGAGTCTATATTTGAGCTGCAGACCGACGTGTCGCCGCACGGCAGCCCGGCTGCACCGCATGCCGATCCGGCGCCCGGCGACGGCGTCGTGCGACCGGTCTTCATCGCCCCAATCAGGAATCGAAGGACATCCGTCATGAACTGGAAGCTTTCCCTCTGCGCCGTCGCGGCGCTTGCGTGCGCGGCCGTCACGGCCCACGCGGAACAGACCACGCTGCGCTTCGGGATCGAAGCCGCGTACCCGCCGTTCGAGAGCAAGACGCCGGCCGGCCAGCTGCAGGGTTTCGACGTCGACGTCGGCAACGCCGTGTGCGCGAAGCTGAACATGAAGTGCGTGTGGGTCGAGAATGCGTTCGACGGGTTGATCCCGGCGCTGCAGGCGCGCAAGTTCGACGCAATCAATTCGGCGATGAACATCACCGCGAAGCGCAAGCAGAGCATCGATTTCACGCCGCCGATCTACGTGGTGCCGATCGTGATGGTCGCGCGCCGCGGTTCGCCGCTGCGGCCCGATGCCGCAAGCCTGCGCGGCAAGCACGTCGGCGTGCTGCAGGGTTCGTCGCAGGAGGATTTCCTGAAGGCGCACTGGGCGAATGCGGGCGTGGACGTCGTGTCCTATCAGGATCAGGACCAGATCTACGCCGATCTCGTCGCGGGGCGTCTCGATGCGGCCGTGCAGGAAGCGCAGACGGCCCAGGACGGTTTCCTCGACAAGCCGGCCGGCCGCGACTACCAGATCGTCGGCGAGCCGCTGAAGGATCCGGCGACGCTCGGCGAAGGCACCGGCTTCGGACTGCGCAAGGGCGACAAGGCGCTGCAGGCGAAGATCGTCGGCGCGCTCGACGCGCTGAAGAAGGACGGCACGCTGAGCGCGCTGTCGCAGAAGTACTTCAAGCGCGACATCGTCGCGAAGTAAGCCCGGTCGCGCGCCGGCCGCGGTGCCGGCGCGTGTTGCACCGGATCCCGCACCGAATCTCGACGCAGTACGGAAGAGCATGGATTTCGACGTCATCGTTCTGGGGGCCGGCATCGTCGGCGTGTCGTCGGCGCTGCATCTGCAGGATCGCGGGCTGCGCGTCGCGCTCGTCGACCGGCGTGCGCCCGGCGAGGAAACGAGCCACGGCAATGCCGGGCTGATCGAGCGCTCGTCGGTCGTGCCGTATGCGTTCCCGCGCCGGCTCGGCACGCTGCTGCGCTATGCGCGCAACCGCTCGGTCGATCTCTATTGGGACTACAAGGCGCTGCCCGCGTATGCGGGCTGGCTCGCGCGCTTCTGGCGCGAATCGTCGCCGCAGCGGCTCGCGGCCGCCGCGCGCGACATGCTGCCGCTCGTCGCGGCGAGCGTCGTCGAGCATGAAGCGCTGCTCGCGCGCACCGACGCGCAGCCGCTCGTGCACGACGGCGGATGGATCGAGGCGTTTCGTTCGCCCGCGCTGTTCGACGCCGAAGCGCGCGCGCAGCAGCAGGTGGCCGACGCGCACGGGTTGCGGATGCGCGTGCTCGATGCGCGCGCGTTGCGCGACCGCGAGCCCGGCATCGGCGACGCGTTCTGCGGCGCATTCCACTGGCAGGATCCGAAGACCGTGTCGAGCCCGGGCGGCCTGACGAAGGCGTACGCGCGGCTGTTCGAGCGCGACGGCGGCACGTTCGTGCGCGGCGACGCGACGACGCTCGTGCAGGTGCGCGACGGCTGGCAGGTCGATACGGAGCACGGGCCGATCGCGGCCGGCTCGGCGGTCGTCGCGCTCGGGCCATGGTCCGATCATGTGTTCGCCCCGCTTGGGTACCGGATTCCGCTACGCGCGAAGCGCGGGTATCACATGCATTACCGGCCGACCCGCGCGCCGCTGAACGTGCCCGTGTGCGATACCGAGGCGGGTTTCGTCGTCGCGCCGATGGACGGTGGCCGCCTGCGGCTCACGACCGGCGTCGAGATCGCGTTGCGCGGCGCAGCGCCGACCGGCGTGCAGCTCGCGCGAGCCGAGCCGCTGGCGCGCGACGCGTTCGGCATCGGCGAGCGGCTCGATGCGCAGCCGTGGCTCGGGATGCGGCCCTGCACGCCCGACATGCGGCCGGTCATCGGGCCGGCGCCGCGTCATCGCGGTTTGTGGTTCGTGTTCGGTCATTGCCACCACGGCCTCACGCTCGGGCCCGCGACCGGGCGGCTGCTCGCCGAGATGATGACGGGCGCGCCGACCTATATCGATCCGCGTCCGTACCGGCCCGGGCGTTTCGGTTGAGCGCGTCGCGGCACGATGGCCGCCGCGCGGGGCGGCCGTCACAGTTTTTCATTTCGCTGTCCGCATGATCGAAAGCCGCGCGGCCGGAAATGATCTGCGTAATCGATCGGAAAGAAATCGCGGAATAATAAAATCAGCAAACAAGCGATTTACCAATGCATTTTCATGGAAATGAAATGCGAAACAGGCAGGTCGTCGGGAGACGCTTCCTGACCGACCGTTCCGGTGTTCCCCGATGTACCGGAACACGTTACTTCGCGGCTCGCAAACGTTACGTTACATCGGCACTGCTGCCAGTCTGTTTGTCAGATGATTGACTCGGTTAGATGCATTTATTTAGCCGGAAAACCATATAAAAACGTTATTGGCTTCCAATAAGCCAACGAATGAATCCGTTTTATTCCGGTGGCACACTTCCTGCAATCCGTCCCCTTGCTTTATCAACGTAGTGCCAACGGAGACGGATGAAGATGGGACAAAATCTTAAATTGACGGGTGTGGCGCTGTCGGTGGCGACGGTGTTCGGGGTGCTGGCTTCCGGTTCGGCTAGCGCGGGGACGCTCGATGCGTTGCCGATTCCGCAAGTGATCGTGGCTCCGTCGTCGAACGGCGTGTCGGTCGGGCTGGCCGCGACCGGCACGTCGCCGCTGGGTACGGTGACCGTGGCGGCAGGCGGGTCGGGCGCGATTCAGACGTCGTTCGGCAATCCGGGGCAGGCGTTGTCCGGCGCGGTGAATGCGCTGACGGGCGCGCTCGGCGCCGGTGGCGGCACGGTGACGCCGCTCGCGCCGGTGCAGGGCGTCGTGAACCAGGTGACGGGTGCGCTCGCCGGTGGTAACCCGGCAGGTGCGCTGAGCGGGGCGGTGAATACGGCGACGGGGACGTTGAGCAATGCGGTCGGCACGGTCACGGGTGCGCTGGGGAATGTCGGGGGTGGCGCGAACCCGCTGGCACCGGTTCAGGGTGTCGTCAATCAAGTAACGGGTGCGCTGGGCGGCGGCAATCCGGCAGGTGCGCTGACTGGTGCACTGGGTACGGTGACGGGCGCACTGGGGAATGTCGGTGGCGGTGCGGATCCGTTGGCGCCGGTTCAAGGCGTCGTCAATCAAGTGACGGGTGCGCTCGGTGGCGGTAACCCGGCGGGCGCGCTGACCGGTGCGCTGGGTACGGTGACGGGCGCGCTGGGTAACGTCGGTGGCGGTGCGAATCCGCTGGCGCCGGTTCAAGGCGTCGTCAATCAAGTGACCGGGGCGCTGGGTGGTGGCAATCCGGCCGGCGCGCTGACTGGTGCGCTGGGTACGGTGACGGGTGCGCTGGGTAACGTCGGCGGCGGTGCGAATCCGCTGGCGCCGGTTCAAGGCGTCGTCAATCAAGTGACGGGTGCGCTCGGTGGCGGTAACCCGGCCGGCGCGCTGACTGGTGCGCTGGGTACGGTGACGGGCGCGCTGGGTAACGTCGGCGGCGGTGCGAACCCGCTGGCGCCGGTTCAAGGCGTCGTCAATCAAGTGACCGGGGCGCTGGGTGGTGGCAATCCGGCCGGCGCGCTGACTGGTGCGCTTGGCACCGTTACGGGCGCGCTTGGCGGTGGCAATCCGGCTGGTGCGCTGACCGGCGCACTCAATACGGCGACCGGGACGCTCAGCAATGCTCTTGGTACGGCCACGGGTGCGCTGGGCAACGTCGGGGGTACCAATCCGGCAGGCGCATTGACGGGCGCGCTCGGCACGGTAACGGGGGCATTGGGTAACGTCGGCGGCACCAACCCGGCAGGCGCATTGACCGGTGCTCTGGGCACGGTCACGGGTGTGCTGGGCAATGTCGGCGGCAGCAACCCGGCGGGCGCATTGACCGGCGCTCTGGGCACGGTAACGGGCGCACTGGGCAACGTCGGCGGCAGCAACCCGGCAGGCGCGCTGACTGGTGCGCTCGGTACGGTGACGGGCGCACTGGGCAACGTCGGCGGCAGCAACCCGGCAGGCGCATTGACCGGTGCTCTGGGCACGGTAACGGGCGCACTGGGCAACGTCGGCGGCAGCAACCCGGCAGGCGCATTGACCGGCGCTCTGGGCACGGTAACGGGCGCACTGGGCAACGTCGGCGGCAGCAACCCGGCAGGCGCATTGACGGGCGCTCTGGGCACGGTAACGGGCGCATTGGGCAACGTCGGCGGCGGCAACCCTGCAAGCGCACTGACCGGCGCTCTCGGCACGGTCACCGGCGCACTGGGCAACGTCGGCGGCACCAGCCCGCTGGCACCGATCCAGAACGTCGTCGACCAGGTCACCGGCACGCTCGGCAGCGGCAATCCGGCTGGCGCGCTCAGCAACGCGGTCAACACGATCACGGGCTCGCTCGGCAACGTCGGCGGTGCGTCGAGTCCGCTGGCACCGGTGCAGGGTGCGGTCACGCAGCTTGCCGGCACGCTGGGTAACGGCGACCCGGCCGGCGCGCTGTCGAACGCGGTGAACTCGGTGACGGGCGCCCTCGGCAACCTCGGCGGCACGAACCCGGTGGCGCCGGTACAGGGCGTCGTGAACCAGGTCGTCGGCACGCTGTCGGGTGTCGGCGGCAGCAGCCCGATCACGCCGATCACGAACCTCGTCAGCGGCCTGCAGAACGCGCTGCCGACGGGCGGCAACGCGGCTGGCGCGCTGACGAACGCGGTCAATTCGGTAACGGGCGCGCTCGGCAGCCTCGGCGGCACGAATCCGCTGGCGCCGGTGCAAGGCGTCGTGAGCCAGGTCGTCGGCACGCTGTCGGGTGTCGGCGGCAGCAGCCCGATCGCGCCGATCACGAACCTCGTCAGCGGCCTGCAGAACGCGCTGCCGAACGCGGTCAGCTCGGTGACGGGTGCGCTCGGCAGCCTCGGCGGCACGAACCCGCTGGCGCCGGTGCAAGGCGTCGTGAACCAGGTCGTCGGTACGCTCGGCAGCAACCCGGCCGGTGCACTGAGCAACGCGGTCAGCTCGGTGACCGGCGCACTCGGCAGCCTCGGCGGCACGAACCCGCTGGCACCGGTGCAGGGTGTCGTGAACCAGGTCGTCGGCACGTTGTCGGGCGCAGGCGGCAGCAGCCCGATCGCGCCGATCACGAACCTCGTCGGCGGTCTGACCGGCGGCACCAACCCGGCCGGCGCACTGACCGGTGCGCTCGGTTCGGTGACCGGTGCGCTCGGGAACGGTCCGGCTGCGCTCGGGCAGGCGGCCGGCGCGCTGTCCGGCGCGGCCGGTTCGACGGCGGCGGCGGGCGGCAGCCTGCTCGGCTCGGGCGCCAGCGCGGCCGGCAGCACGGCCGGCGCAGCCGGCTCGCTGGTGTCGACGACCGGCAACGCGACGGCGACGGTCGTCAATGCGGTCGGCACGACGCTGGGCACGGCGCTGGGTTCCGCGCCGAGCCTGTCGGTCACGCCGCATTCGGGCAGCGGCTCGGCCAGCAACCCGCTCGCACCGGTGTCGACGCTGCTGCAGGCGGTGACGGGCGCACTGCCGAAGTAACCGTCCGGGGCACGCGCGGCGGCGGTTCATCGCCTGCTGCGCACGACCGGTTGCGCGACGCGGCATGACAGCAATGTCATGCCGCGTTTTCTTTTGGATTCGCGATTCCGTTCGTCGGAGGAATACCAGGCCTGCATGCCGCCGCGCGCCATGTGGGGCGACATGGAATAACCGCCCGCGCCCGTTCGTTTACATACCGAGTCGCGGCGCAACCGGACGGCGGGATAATGACCATGACGAAGTCGACCGTTCCGTCGGGCGGCACCATGCCGCGATGCCGTGCCAGGCCATGACAAGGAGAACGAGAATGAAAACGATGCTGTTCGCGATCGCGCTGACCGCCGCCATTGCGCGGCCGGCAGCCGCGGAACCGCCGCAGGTCGGCGACGGGAAGCTGGTCGACGAAGACCACATGACGCTGTACGTGTTCGATCACGACGCGCCGGGCAAGAGCGCCTGCGGCGGCACGTGCGCCGTGAACTGGCCGCCGGCGCTCGCCGACGGATACGACAAGGCATCGGGCGCGCTGACCCTCGTCGCGCGCGACGACGGCAAGAAGCAATGGGCGTATCGCGGTCGCCCGCTGTATCGCTGGAAGATGGACCGCAAGTCCGGGGACGCCGGCGGCGACGGGATCGGCGGCATGTGGCACGTCGCGCGCCCCTGATCGAGTGAAGGACCGACGGACCGAAGCCGCGGCGACGCGCGAGGCATCCGGATGAGCTACGAATCGGATCTGCTGGTGTGGCTGCCGCATCTCACGCGGTATGCGCGCGCGCTGACGGGCGACCGGGCCTGGGCGG
The DNA here is from genome assembly GCF_052851275.1 of Burkholderia sp. SR8. Lineage (NCBI taxonomy): Bacteria > Pseudomonadati > Pseudomonadota > Betaproteobacteria > Burkholderiales > Burkholderiaceae > Burkholderia > Burkholderia sp. SR8. Next base: position 48,578 of record NZ_JAULUC010000005.1, on the reverse strand, counting down.
ACGATCTCGTGCAGGACACGCTCGAGCGCGCGCTGAACCGGCCGCCGCGCGACGGCGGCAATCTGCGCGCGTGGCTGCTGACGCTGCTGCGCCATCGTTTCATCGACCAGTTGCGCGCGCGGCACGAGATCGCGGTCGACGACGCCACCGCGCCGTGGCAGACGATGGCCGCACCGGCCGACGAGATCGGCGGGCTGGTGCTGCGCGACGTGCAGCGCGCGCTGTACCGGCTGCCCGTCGAGCAGCGTGAAGTACTGCTGCTGGTCGCGCTCGAGGAGTTGAGCTATCGCGATGCCGCGCAGGTGCTCGGCGTGCCGGTGGGGACGGTGATGTCGCGGCTGTCGCGGGCGCGAGAACAGATGCGTGCGCTGCTGTCCGGCGAGCCGCCGGCGCACGGCGCGGCCGCGTTACGGGTGGTCGGGAAGACATGATGGACGATTCGCACAAACCTTCGAACGATCGGGACGACGGCGCCGATGCATCGGCCCAGCTGCTGTCGGCGCTGCTCGACGGCGAGCTGTCCGGGGACGAGCGCCGCGAGGTGCTCGCACGGCTGCAGTCCGATCCGCGGGAAGCCGGGCGCTACGAGCATTACCGTGCGCAGCGCGACGCGCTGCACGCGCTGTTCCCGCTGCCGGCGGTCGCGCCTGCGCTGTTCGTGCAGCACCGTGCGCCGCGCCGCCGCGTGGTTGCCTGTACGTTCGCGGGGCTGGCTGCCGGGCTGGTGCTCGGCATCGCGCTGCATGCCGGCTGGACGACGTTCGGCGTCGACCCGGCGTTCGCCGCGCGCGCGGATGCCGCGTATGCGGTGTACGCGGCCGATCGCGACCATCCGGTCGAAGTCGACGCGCGCGATCCGGCGCGCCTGGCCGGATGGCTGTCCGCGCGTCTCGGCCGTCCGGTGCGCGCGCCGTCGCTCGACGAATACGGCTACGCGCTGCTCGGCGGCCGGCTGCTGCCGGGCGTCGCGGGGCCCGCCGTGCAACTGATGTACCAGCGTGCGGACGGCGCGCGCGTGACGTTGTACATGACGGCCTACGCTGCGCGGCATCTCGCGCCGCAGGCGATGTCGGCCGACGGCCGTCATACGTATTTCTGGTCGGATCGCGGCATGGGTTATGCGCTGTCGGGGCAGGGCGACGAGCGGCGTGTGCGCGAGCTCGCGATCGACGCGTGCGGCGCACTCGGCGGCTCGACCGACGCGTGGAAGGGATGACGCGCGCGGCATCGACAGGGAGCACGGCATGAATGCGAAGGCGGCGATGGTAACGGTGGCGCTGATGGCCGGCGCCGTGCTCGCGCGGGCGGACGGCGATGCGCCGGTGCGCGTGCCGGTCGACGCCGACGGCGTGCAGCGGGTGACGATCGTCGGCGGCAGCTATTTCTTTCGGCCGAATCACGTGATCGTCCGCGCGCACGTGCCGGTCGAGCTGACCCTGTCGGCCGAACCTGGCCTCGTGCCGCACAGTTTCGAAATCGACGCGCCGCAGGCCGGCATCGCGGTGCACACCGAACTGGCCACGACGCCGCGCACCTTCCGCTTCACGCCGACGGAGCCCGGCCGCTTCGCCTACTATTGCACGCATCGACTGCTGTTCTTGCGCAGCCATCGCGAGCGCGGCATGGAAGGCGTGCTCGACGTCGAGGCGGCGCCATGATCGCCGCATGGGTGGCCGCAAGCCTGATAGGAGCAAGCATGACAGCCGACCCGGTGACCGTTGCGCAGGCCCGTTTCGATCAGGTGCACTCGTACCGCGCGACGATCCGCTCGTCGGCGCGAAGCGGCGAGCACACCGAATTCCGCTATGCGTACCTGAAGCCCGGCTTCGTCCGGATGGATTTCGTGTCGCCGCATCGCGGCGCGGTGCTCGCGTACGATCCGGGCGACGGCAAGGTGAGGCTGCGCCCGTTCGGCGAGCATGCGCTGCCCGCGCTGACGCTGTCGCCGTCCAATCCGCTCGTGCGCGACCGCAGCGGCCACCGCGTGGACCGCTCGGACGTCGGCGAACTGTTGCGCAACGTGCATGCGCTGCAGCAGGGCGGCGCGACGGTGACGGAAGGCGAGGAAACCGTCGCGGGCCGGACCGCGCTGCGCGTGTCGGTGACGGGCGCGCCGGCGCACGCCGTCGACGGCGTGCATCGCTACCGGCTGTGGCTGGACGCCGAGGACGGCTTTCCGCTGAAGGTCGTCAGCTTCGCGGATGGCGAAGGCGAGCCGCTCGAAACGGTGACGCTCGACGACGTCGAGATCGACGTCGCGTTTCCCGCCCGCTTTTTCTCGCCCTGATCGCGCCGCCGATTCCGCGGATCCCGATTCCCTGCCGGAGGTTGCATGGCGAAGTACCGGTTTTCGACGACGTGGCGCGTGGATGCGCCGCTCGCCGCGGTCTGGGACGCGATCTACCAGGTCGACCGCTGGCCCGAATGGTGGAAGAGCGCCGTGCGGACGGTCGAGATCGAGCCCGGCGACGCGCGCGGCATCGGCGCGCTGCAGCGGTACACGTGGAAAGGCGCGCTGCCATACCGGCTCACCTTCGACATGCGCGTGCTGCGCGTCGAGCGGCCGCACGTGCTCGAAGGCCGCGCGAGCGGCGCGATCGAGGGCGACGGCCGCTGGTCGTTCGCCGCCGACGGTACGCGCACGGTCGTGCGCTACGACTGGCACATCCGCACGTGCGAACGATGGATGAACTGGCTGGAGCCGGTCGCGCGCCCGCTGTTCATCTGGAACCACGACGTCGTGATGCGCGAAGGCGCGAAAGGCCTCGCACGGCTGCTCGGCGCGACCGTCGAGACCGACGGCCGCACGTTCCAGCCGGTCGCGGGGTGCCCCGACACCTGACGATCCGGCCGCGGCGCGCAGTGTGCGGGCGGCGCCCGAGCGGCCTTTTTCACGCGGTGCCGGACGGTCGCGGGAACTCGGTGCTTACCCCGTGTCAAACCGGGGCAATGGTCGGGAAATCCCGTATCGTGCCCGCTCCCGGAGTGCGGGGTTCAGGTCTATTTGATTGTTTATAAAGGGATTTTTTGATCCGCTTCATGTTTTTCCGCCGCCCCGCGCGGGCGAAAAAAACCTCCGGCTCCCCTTCTTGAATTTGTCAAAACCCGTCCATATAATTAGCACTCGCTGCACGAGAGTGCTAACAATTCTCTGCCGGGCGACATGCCGGGCAGATTCCCTAAGCGTTCTTCAATCTCAGTCAAGAGAGGAGTGAATATGAACCTTCGTCCTTTGCACGATCGCGTGATCGTCAAGCGCCTGGATCAGGAAACCAAGACCGCCTCGGGCATCGTGATCCCCGACGCAGCAGCTGAGAAGCCGGATCAAGGCGAAGTCCTGGCCATCGGCCCGGGCAAGCGCGACGACAAGGGCGCGCCGATCGCGCTCGACGTGAAGGTCGGCGATCGCGTGCTGTTCGGCAAGTACGCTGGCCAGACCGTCAAGGTCGACGGCCAGGAGCTGCTGGTCATGCGCGAAGAAGACATCATGGCCGTGGTCAACGCGAAGTAAGCGTCCACTGACGGTACATATTCCCAAGAATTCAAGGAGTTAGAAGATGGCAGCTAAAGACGTCGTATTCGGCGATTCCGCCCGTTCGAAGATGGTCGAAGGCGTGAACATTCTGGCCAACGCGGTCAAGGTCACGCTGGGCCCGAAGGGCCGCAACGTCGTGCTCGAGCGCAGCTTCGGCGGCCCGACGGTCACCAAGGACGGTGTGTCGGTCGCGAAGGAAATCGAGCTGAAGGACAAGCTCCAGAACATGGGCGCGCAAATGGTCAAGGAAGTTGCTTCCAAGACCAGCGACAACGCAGGCGACGGCACGACGACGGCGACCGTCCTCGCGCAATCGATCGTTCGCGAAGGCATGAAGTACGTCGCATCGGGCATGAACCCGATGGACCTGAAGCGCGGCATCGACAAGGCAGTCGCAGCGGCTGTCGAAGAGCTGAAGAAGATCAGCAAGCCGTGCACGACGAACAAGGAAATCGCACAGGTCGGCTCGATCTCGGCGAACAGCGACTCGTCGATCGGCGATCGCATCGCTGAAGCGATGGACAAGGTCGGCAAGGAAGGCGTGATCACCGTCGAAGACGGCAAGTCGCTGGCTGACGAGCTCGACGTCGTCGAAGGCATGCAGTTCGACCGCGGCTACCTGTCGCCGTACTTCATCAACAACCCGGACAAGCAAGTCGCCGTCCTCGACAACCCGTTCGTGCTGCTGCACGACAAGAAGGTGTCGAACATCCGTGACCTGCTGCCGGTGCTCGAGCAAGTCGCGAAGGCTGGCCGTCCGCTGCTGATCATTGCTGAAGACGTCGAAGGCGAAGCGCTCGCAACGCTGGTCGTCAACAACATCCGCGGCATCCTGAAGACCGTTGCGGTCAAGGCGCCGGGCTTCGGCGATCGCCGCAAGGCCATGCTGGAAGACATCGCGATCCTGACCGGCGGTCAAGTCATCGCGGAAGAAACCGGCCTCACGCTCGAGAAGGCAACGCTGGCAGAACTGGGCCAGGCGAAGCGCATCGAAGTGGGCAAGGAAAACACGACGATCATCGACGGCGCAGGCGAAGCGGCAAGCATCGAAGCGCGCGTGAAGCAGGTTCGCACGCAGATCGAAGAAGCAACGTCGGACTACGACCGTGAAAAGCTGCAAGAGCGCGTGGCCAAGCTGGCCGGCGGCGTGGCAGTGATCAAGGTCGGCGCTGCGACCGAAGTCGAAATGAAGGAAAAGAAGGCACGTGTCGAAGACGCACTGCACGCAACGCGCGCAGCTGTGGAAGAAGGCATCGTGGCAGGCGGCGGCGTTGCGCTGATCCGCGCTCGCACCGCGATCGCAGGCCTGACCGGCGCGAACGCCGACCAGAACGCCGGCATCAAGATCGTGCTGCGCGCGATGGAAGAGCCGCTGCGCCAGATCGTCACGAACGGCGGCGAAGAAGCGAGCGTCGTGGTGGCGGCAGTTGCTGCAGGCAAGGGCAACTACGGCTACAACGCAGCAACGGGCGAGTACGTCGACATGGTCGAAGCCGGCGTCGTCGACCCGACCAAGGTCACGCGCACCGCGCTGCAGAACGCAGCTTCGGTTGCAGGCCTGCTGCTGACGACGGACGCAGCTGTCGCAGAACTGCCGAAGGAAGACGCTCCGATGCCGGGCGGCATGCCGGGCGGCATGGGCGGCATGGGCATGGACATGTAATCGACTTCGGTCGAGGGTGTCCGGAGCGCGCAGCGATGCGCGTTCCAGCCAAAAGAAAAGACCCGCAGCGATGCGGGTCTTTTTTTATGCGCGCGCGAAAAAGGCGGACGGGCCGCCCGCAGCGCACGCGTGCCGCACGCCGCGGCGGCTGCGGGCCGCCGTGCGCGCGTCAACGGTCAATGCCGATGCGACGTTCTCGGCACCGGATCGGCCTTCACGGCCGGCGGCGTGTCCGCATCGTCGTTGCTGCGCGCCCAGAAGAACCGGTCAGGCAGATACGCGCCCATGCCGGGCCGGAACGCGTCGCGCACGGCCTGATACAGGTACTCCTGCGCTTCACGCACCGCTTCGGGCGGCTCCTGGCCGTTGGCGAGCAATGCGGCAATTGCCGCGCCGAGCGTGTCGGTGATGCCCATCAGCCGGTGCGGCGAGCGATCCCACATGTCTTCGCGCAGCTGCCCTTCCTCGCCGTACAGCGTGTTCACGAGCCGGTGCGAGCCCGTCTCCGACGACAGGATGTATTCGCAACCCTGCGACAGCAGGTGCGACACGGCCGCGTCGAGGTTCGGCGCCTCGGCATCGCCGTCCGGCTGCGCGAGCGCGATCAGCGTCGCGTGATCGGCGACGAGCAGCGTCGTCTGCGGCGCGAGCAGGTCGGCGATCGATTCGCGCAGGTCGTCGGCGGCGAGCACGTGTTCGTCGTCGAGCGTGAAGTCCGGTGCGAGCACGAGCGGCACGCCGTCGTAGTCGGCGACCACTTCGGCGATCGCGCTCACGACTTCCGCGCGCGTCGCGGCGCCGATCTTGAACGCGGCAACCGGCATGTCCTCGAGCAGCATGCGCGCCTGGGCGGCGACGACATCGGGATCGAGGCCGGTCACTTCGTCGCAGGCGGCCGAGTCGCGCACGGTATAGCCCGTCAGGACGGAGACGCCGTGACAGCCCATGCTCGCCAGGGTCATCAGATCGGCTTGGAGGCCGGAGCCGCCGGTGGGATCGGACAGGCCGAAGGTGAGGACGATCGGAGGGGCGTTGCTGGACATGTAAAAATGGGGCAAGAAAAAAACGGGGAACCGACGGAGATGCGGACAGCGACGCGAAATGGGCGGCTTTTGCCCTGTGTTGCCCGGCAGGCCGCACCTTGCAGCCATTATGCGGCGGAATCCGGCCCGCACGTCGGATTTTTTAGCGCAGCGCAACGTAGTTGCCGCCCTCCAGTGCGATTGCTAGGCAGTCCGGCCCCGACACGGTACCATCATGGCTCCCGAATTTACCGACTTTCCCGACGCGGCTTAAGATGGAATACAAGAGCTGGATGTGCCTGATTTGTGGCTGGATTTATGACGAAGAAGCCGGGCTGCCCGAAGAGGGCATCGCCCCGGGCACGCGCTGGGAAGACGTCCCGATCAACTGGACGTGCCCCGAATGCGGCGCTCGCAAGGAAGACTTCGAGATGGTCCAGATCTGACCGGACCCTTGGCCCGCGGACACACCGCTCCGGCCTCGCGATCGCCCGGCGCCAGCGCGCCGCGGCGCGCGCGAGCGAGTTGACGATGACAGGCGCGCGTGTCCATGACGTCCGATCCGGCGAACACTCCCCACCCTGACGCTCTGCCCAACCCGCGCGGCGGCGCCGTGCGCGCGGCCGACGCGTGGCTCGCGGCGGCCGTCGACGCATTCGAGCGTCGCGACGATGCGGCCGAGCCGCTGTCGGCCGCGGCTGCGGTGCTGGCGGAAGCCGGCTGGTTGCCGGCCGCGCGTTTCGCGGGGCAACTGGCGGCCTCGGCGCCGCCAGGCGCCGCCGAACCTGCCGCTGCCGTCTGGCGGATCGCGCTGGACGATTTCCGCGCGGCGGTCGGGCGTCACAATTTGCGCGAACTCGCCTGCTCGCCGGTTCTCTTCGACCATTTTCGTGCGCTGCGCGCGCAAGGCGCGGCGGACCTGCACGCGAGCGTGCCGCTCGACGTGCTGGCGCTCGTCGGGCGCGCCATGCCGCCTGCGACGCTGCGCGCGTTGCCCGACGCGTTCGCCAGCCGCGCGCGGGCTCGCTACGAGCAGGCGCTGCTCGGCGTGTTGCGCGCGTCGAACGGTGCGCGGGACGCGGCGCTCGACGAACTCGATACGACCCTCACCGCGCTGGCCGACGGCGCGCCGTACGACTTCTGGCGGCTCGCCGCCGCGTGCCTGCGCGCGCTGCGCGCCAGCGCCGCGCCCGAGCTGAAACGGTTTCTCGCGCGAACCAACCTGCTCCTCGGCGAGCACGCGCAGGGCCGGCGCCACGCGCCGCCCGAACTCGTGCGCGAGACGGTTGCGCTGCTGTGGCGCGATTTCGCGCTGTTCGGCGCGGCGGCCGAGGACGTCGCGCTCGTCGACGTGCTGCACGACTACGGATTGACCGTCGACTGGCACGTTGCCGGCACGCCGGCGTCCGAAGCATTGTGGGAAGCCGATGCCGCGCGCGCCGAGCACGACGCGGTCGCGGCGGCGCCCACCCGCATGCTGGGCGTCGTGACCGTCAACGCGCACGCCTATGAGGACTTCCTGCAGACGGCCGACGCGTCGATGGCCGATCTGGCGGTCGACCCGGCCGCGGCCGATGCGGGCGCCGCATGGCGTGCATCCGCGGCCGCCTATCGCGTCGGGACCGCCGCGTGCGCGCTCGGGCTCGGCCACGCAGCGTTGCTGGCCGATACGCTCGGGCTCGCGTGGCGCCGTGCCGCGCACGGCATGCCGCTTGCGAACGGCGGCCTCGACGCGCACCGCCGCGCGTCCGACATGCTGCGCGCCGCGCTGCTGAAGATCGCCGCGGGCGTGGCGCCGCCGGATCTGACCGCGGCGTCCGAAGCACTCGGTGCGGCGCTCGGCCGGACCTGACGCACAACGGGGCGCGACCGCGGCGGCAGCCCTTGCCGCACGGGCCGGCAACACGCTGCCGACAGCCGCCGCGCGCGTGTTAGAGTGCCGTGTAATCCGCGCGCGTCGTTGCCAGCGTCGTGCGGCGTTGCTTGTTGATCGCGACCCGGTCAGGTCGCGGCGTCTTTGCTAAAATTCAAACCATGTCAAAGCCTTCCGATCGCATCAATCTCACCAACCAGTTCCTGATCGCCATGCCGAACATGGCGGATCCGACGTTTTCGGGAACGGTGATCTATCTTTGCGATCACAGCGAGCGCGGCGCGCTCGGCCTCGTCATCAACCGTCCCACCGACATCGATCTCGAATCGCTGTTCAACCGAATCGACCTGAAGCTCGACATCGAGCCGCTGCTGCACATTCCCGTGTACTTCGGCGGTCCCGTGCAGACCGAGCGCGGCTTCGTGCTGCACGAGCCGGTCGAGGGCGCGAACTACAACTCGTCGATGTCGGTCGAGGGCGGGCTCGAGATGACGACGTCGAAGGACGTGCTCGAGGCGGTCGCGACGGGCACCGGCCCGAAGCGCTTCCTGCTGACGCTCGGCCATGCGGGCTGGGGTGCCGGGCAGCTCGAGGAAGAGATTTCCCGCAACGGCTGGCTGACGGTCGCCGCCGACCCGCGCATCGTGTTCGACACGCCGGCCGAGGAGCGCTTCGAAGCCGCGCTCGGCCTGCTCGGCGTCAGCTCGTCGATGCTGTCCGGCGAAGCAGGGCACGCATGAGTGGCGCGAGCGCGCGCGATGCGACGCTCCTGGCGTTCGACTACGGCGAGAAGCGGATCGGGGTCGCGATCGGCAATGCGCTGACGCGCTCGGCCCGCGCGCTCGTCGTGATTCCCAACCTGAACCGCGAGCACCGCTTCAAGGCGGTCGGCGAGCTGCTGGCCGAATGGCGGCCGGACGCGCTCGTCGTCGGCCTGCCGATGCATCCGGACGGCACGCCGCACGAGATGACGCAGCAGGCGAAGCGTTTCGGCAACCAGCTGAACGGCCGCTTCGGGCTGCCCGTCACGTGGGTCGACGAACGCTATTCGTCGGTCGAGGCCGAGGCCGGGCTGCGCGAGCGCAACGTGCGCGGCCGCGCGCGCACCGACATGCTCGATGCCGAGGCCGCGCGCGTGATCCTTCAACAGTATCTCGATCAATTGTCCGACCATGAGCACCATTGACGCCGACGCGCTCTACCGCGTCCTGCTCGACCAGATCCGCGAAGCGTACGGCACGGCGTTCGCCGACCCGGGCGGCCCGCGGCTCGCCGGCATTCACAGCGGCGGCGCGTGGCTCGCCGAGCGCCTCGCGCGCGATCTCGGCGCGCCGGCGTTCGGCGTCGTGAACGTCGCGCTGCATCGCGACGACTACGCGAAAAAGGGTCTGCACAGCCAGGCGAGCCCGACGTCGCTGCCGTTCGAGGTCGACGGCGCGCGCATCGTGCTCGTCGACGACGTGCTGTACACCGGCCGCACCGTGCGCGCCGCGCTCAACGAGCTGTTCGACTACGGCCGTCCGGCCGCCGTCGAACTCGCGGTGCTCGCCGATCGCGGCGGCCGCGAGCTGCCGGTCGCCGCGCGCTTCTCGGGCGGCACCCTCGACGTGCCGGCCGACGCGACGCTCGTGCTCGCGCGCGACGACGCCGCGCAGTTCACGCTGCGGCTCGAGACGCAACGCGCCTGAGCGAACCGCGAAACCGTATCCCGGGCCGCCGGTTCGCGCCGCGGCCCGTTTGCATAGTTGGAATCACGCACACCATGACCACCGACACCACTGGCCGCACCGGCAATCCCGCTGCGTCCGCGAGCCCCGAGCGGTTCCGCTACGGTTTCCTGAAGGGCAACCCGCAGCTCACGAAGAACGGCGAGCTGAAACACCTGCTGTCGATCGAGGGCCTGCCGCGCTCGATCGTCAACCACATCCTCGATACGGCCGAGCAGTTCGTCAGCGTGACGGACCGCGAGGTGAAGAAGGTGCCGCTGTTGCGCGGCAAGTCGGTGTTCAACCTGTTCTTCGAGAACTCCACGCGCACGCGCACGACGTTCGAGATCGCCGCGACGCGCCTGTCGGCCGACGTGCTGAACCTGAACATCAATGCATCGTCGACGAGCAAGGGCGAGTCGCTGCTCGACACGATCAACAACCTGTCGGCGATGCACGCCGACCTGTTCGTCGTGCGCCACGCATCGAGCGGCGCGCCGTACCTGATCGCCGAGCACTGCGCGCCGCACGTGCACGTGATCAACGCCGGCGACGGCCGTCATGCACACCCGACGCAGGGCCTGCTCGACATGTACACGATCCGCCACTACAAGCGCGACTTCACGAAGCTGCGCGTGGCGATCGTCGGCGACATCCTGCATTCGCGCGTCGCGCGCTCCGACATCCACGCGCTCACCACGCTCGGCGTGCCGGAAGTGCGCGCGATCGGCCCGCGCACGCTGCTGCCGGGCGGTCTCGAGCAGATGGGCGTGAAGGTGTTCCACAACCTCGACGAGGGGCTGAAGGGCGTCGACGTGATCATCATGCTGCGCCTGCAGAACGAGCGGATGAGCGGCGCGCTGCTGCCGTCCGCGCAGGAGTATTTCAAGACCTGGGGCCTGACGCCCGAGCGCCTCGCGCTCGCCGCGCCCGATGCGATCGTGATGCACCCGGGGCCGATGAACCGCGGCGTCGAGATCGACTCGCAGGTCGCCGACGGTCCGCAGTCGGTGATCCTCAACCAGGTCACCTTCGGCATCGCCGTGCGGATGGCGGTGATGGGCATCGTCGCCGGCAACAGCGACTGAGCCCGCGACTGAACCCGTTTCCGCGCATCCTGATCCAGGCACTCAACGCAATCAACGCATTCACAGACAGCGCATGAAGATTCATATCCAAGGCGGCACGCTGATCGATCCGGTCGCCGGCACCGAACGGCAGGCCGACGTATTCGTCGCGGACGGCAAGATCGCCGCGTTCGCCGCAGCCGGTTCGGCGCCGGCCGGTTTCAACGCGGACAAGACGATCGACGCGTCGGGCCAGATCGTCGCGCCCGGCCTCGTCGACCTGTGCGCGCGGCTGCGCGAGCCGGGCTACGAGCACAAGGCGACGCTCGCGTCCGAGATGGCTGCGGCCGTCGCGGGCGGCGTGACGACGCTCGTGTGCCCGCCGGACACCGACCCCGTGCTCGACGAGCCGGGCCTCGTCGAGATGCTCAAGTTCCGCGCACGCAACCTGCGCCAGGCCAACGTGCATCCGCTCGGCGCGCTCACCGTCGGCCTGAAGGGCGAAGTGATCACCGAGATGGTCGCGCTGACCGAATCCGGCTGCGTCGGCTTCACGCATGCGAACGTGCCGGTGCGCGACACGCAGGTGCTGCTGCGCGCGCTGCAGTACGCGAGCACCTATGGCTACACGACGTGGCTGCGTCCGCTCGATGCGTTCATCGGCCGCGGCGGCGTTGCCGCGAGCGGTGCGCTCGCGTCGCGGCTCGGGTTGTCCGGCGTGCCCGTCGCGGCCGAGACGATCGCGCTGCACACGATCTTCGAACTGATGCGCGTCACGGGCGCGCGCGTGCACCTCGCGCGCCTGTCGTCGGCGGCCGGGCTCGCGCTCGTGCGCGACGCGAAGGCCGAAGGGCTGCCCGTGACCTGCGACGTCAGCGCGAACCACCTGCACCTGATCGACGTCGACATCGGCTATTTCGATTCGCAGTTCCGGCTCGATCCGCCGCTGCGCGGCGAACGCGACCGCGAAGCGATCCGCGCGGCGCTTGCCGACGGCACGATCGACGCGATCTGCTCCGACCACACGCCGGTCGACGACGACGAGAAACTGCTGCCGTTCGCCGAAGCGACGCCCGGCGCGACGGGGCTCGAACTGCTGCTGTCGCTGGCGGTGAAGTGGGCCGACGAAACGAATACGCCGCTCGCGCAGGCGCTGCGCCGCATCACTGCCGCGCCGGCCGACGTGCTGCAATTGCCGGCGGGCCGCCTGGCCGAAGGCGGCGCGGCCGACCTGTGCGTGTTCGATCCGCGTGCGCACTGGCGTGTCGAGCCGCGCGCGCTGAAGAGCCAGGGCCACAACTCGCCATTCCTCGGCTACGAACTGCCGGCCTGCGTGCGTGCGACGCTCGTGGCCGGGCAGGTCGCGTTCGAGCGTCACTGAACCACGCCGGATCCTCGCCATGACCGCTCTTCGCAAGCTGCGTCTCGTCTTTCACCTGCTGCGCGGCATGGCGATCGTCGCGCTGCGCTTTTCGCATGTCACGCCCGCGCAGCGCGCCGAGCTGACGCGCCGCTGGTCGCTCAAGATGCTGCGGATCTGCGGGATGCGCGTCGTCGTGCACAACGACGGCGCGCGGCTCGACGCGAGCGCACTCGTGGTCGGCAATCACGTGTCGTGGCTCGACATCTATACGATCAACGCGTGGCGGCCCACGCCGTTCGTGTCGAAGGCCGAGGTGCGGCAGTGGCCGGTCGTCGGCTGGCTGGCCGAGAAGCTCGATACCGTGTTCCTGCAGCGCGAGAAGCGCACCGAGGCGATGCGGATCATGCACGAGATGGCCGAGCGGCTGCGTAACGGCGGGCTGATGTGCGTGTTTCCGGAAGGCACGACGTCGGACGGGCAGGCGCTGCTGCCGTTTCACGCGAACCTGTTCCAGGCCGCGGTGTCGGCCGGCTGCGCGGTGCAGCCGGTGTGCCTGATGTACGAGGACGCGCGGGGCCGGCAGTCGGTCGCGCCGGCCTACACGGGCGAGCTGTCGCTCGGGAAGTCGCTCGACATGGTGCTGCGCGGCGGCCCGCTCGTCGCGCATCTGTACGTGTGCGAGCCGATCGCGCCGGGCGGCGATCGGCGCACGACGTCGGCGGCGGCGCGCGATGCGATCGCGGCCGCGCTCGCAGCGATGCAGGCGAAGGTCGGCAAGCCGTCGCCCGAAGCGCTGGCGGAGCTCGAGAAGCATGCGTATCCGGCGACCGAAGTCGGCGCCGGAGCCGCGGGCGATGCGGCGGCCGAGGAGCCGGTGCCGGGGCGCGAGGGGTGATGCTTTATTTCGCCCGCGCGCGGTGTGTGCGGGCGATGTGCGCGGGCTATTCGCCGCCCGGCGTGCGGCACGCTTCGCACTGCACCTGCGTGACCGTGCGCTGTGCCGGATCGGCCGTCAGGTGCACGGCCGACAACTGATTTCCCCATACGCACCCCGAATCGAGCGCGACCACGTTGTCGCGCAGCATCAGGCCGAGCGCGGCCCAGTGGCCGAATACGAGCGTCACGTCTTCAGTGCGGCGGCCCGGCACGTCGAACCACGGCAGGTAGCCCGGCGGCGCGCTTTCGGGGCCGCCGTTCGTCTTGAACTCCATCGCACCGTCCGGCGTGCAGAAGCGCAGACGCGTGAACGCGTTGAACGCGACGCGCATCCGGTCGCGTTTTTTCAGGTTCGGACTCCATTGATTCGGTTCGTTGCCGTACAGGCCTTCAAGCGTGTCGCGCCAGTCGGGCGCGCGCAGCGCGCGCTGGAGTTCGTCCGCGAGTTCCAGTACGAGCGTGGCATCCCACTGCGGCAGTACGCCGGCATGGACCAGCAGCATGTCGTTTTCGAAGTGCGCGAACGGGCGGTGGCGGACCCAGTCCAGCAGTGCTTCGGCGTCCGGGGCGTCGAGGATTTCGCCGATGGTGTCGCCGGGGCGTTCGGTGCGGATGCCGGCCGAGACGGCGAGCAGGTGAAGGTCGTGGTTGCCGAGGACTGCGGTCACGCGCGGGCCGAGGTCGACCAGCGTGCGCAGCGACGCCAGCGAGCCGGGGCCGCGGTTGACGATGTCGCCGGCGATCCAGAGCGGGGTGTCGGCGAGGGCTGACAGCTTTTCGAGCAATGACCGGAAAGCTGAATGACAGCCTTGGATGTCGCCGATGGCAACGGGAGTGCTGGTCATGAGAGGCGAATCCCTGCTGATTTCTCAGATGAAAGAAGAGTACGCGGAACGCTGCGCCATTTTACGATTGTTGTTCTCTGAAACAGCCTTGATTTGACAGGAAATTTCATCCTCGGCACAGGTGCGGAGCGCTGTATCAAGTTGTTAGCGGCATGGCTTTTGCGCGGCGCGGCTACCTATAATTGTGGTTTTCCCGAACAAAATTAGCATTTCATGACTTTGGCGGTCATGCCGACCGGTTAAAATCCGCGGTCTGATGTGGCGACCATCGCCAGGTGCTTCGAATTTTGACGCGGCGGCCGCCGAAAGGTGCTCGGCGCGCATTACTACCCAGGGAGTCTCATGATTCTGGTCACGGGCGGCGCAGGGTTTATCGGTGCGAACTTCGTACTCGACTGGCTGCGCGATGCTGACGAAGCGGTGCTCAATGTCGACAAGCTGACCTATGCCGGCAACCTTCGCACGCTGCAATCGCTCGACGGCAATCCGAAGCACGTGTTCGCCCGCGTCGACATCTGCGATCGTACCGCGCTCGACGCGCTGTTCGCCGAGCACAAGCCGCGCGCGGTGCTGCATTTCGCCGCCGAAAGCCACGTCGACCGCTCGATCCACGGCCCGGCCGATTTCGTGCAGACCAACGTCGTCGGCACGTTCACGCTGCTGGAGGCCGCTCGCCAGTACTGGAACGGCCTGAACGGCGCCGACAAGGCCGCGTTCCGCTTTCTGCACGTGTCGACCGACGAAGTGTTCGGCTCGCTGTCCGCGACCGACCCGCAATTCTCCGAGACGACGCCGTACGCGCCGAACAGCCCGTACTCCGCGACCAAGGCCGGCTCGGATCATCTCGTGCGTGCGTACCATCACACGTACGGCCTGCCGACGCTGACGACGAACTGTTCGAACAACTACGGCCCGTACCAGTTCCCCGAAAAGCTGATTCCGCTGATGATCGCGAACGCGCTCGCCGGCAAGCCGCTGCCCGTGTACGGCGACGGCCAGAACGTGCGCGACTGGCTGTACGTGGGCGACCATTGCAGCGCGATCCGCGAGGTACTGGCGCGGGGCGTGCCGGGCGAGACGTACAACGTCGGCGGCTGGAACGAGAAGAAGAACCTCGAAGTCGTGCACACGCTGTGCGATCTGCTCGACAAGGCGCGCCCGAAGGCGGCCGGTTCGTATCGCGACCAGATCACCTACGTGACGGATCGCCCCGGCCACGATCGCCGCTACGCGATCGACGCGCGCAAGCTCGAGCGCGAGCTCGGCTGGAAGCCGGCGGAAACGTTCGAGACGGGCCTCGCGAAGACCGTCGACTGGTATCTGGACAACCAGGTGTGGGCCGACGAAGTCGCGTCGGGCGAGTACCGCAAGTGGGTCGAAACCAACTACGCGAAGCGCGCTTGAGGAGACACGCGATGGCACGTAAAGGCATCATCCTCGCGGGCGGTTCGGGTACGCGGCTGTACCCGATCACGCACGTCGTCTCGAAGCAGTTGCTGCCCGTGTACGACAAGCCGATGATCTACTACCCGCTGTCGACGCTGATGGTCGCCGGCATCCGCGACGTGCTGATCATCTCGACGCCGCAGGACACGCCGCGCTTCGAGTCGATGCTCGGCGACGGCAGCCAGTGGGGCATGAACATCCAGTACGCGGTGCAGCCGTCGCCCGACGGCCTCGCCCAGGCGTTCATCATCGGCAAGGAATTCGTCGGCAACGACCCGTCGGCGCTGATTCTCGGCGACAACATCTTCTACGGCCACGATCTCGCGAAGCAGCTCGAGCGTGCGCATGCGCAGGAGAGCGGGGCGACCGTGTTCGCGTACCACGTGCACGATCCGGAGCGTTACGGCGTCGTCGAGTTCGACCAGGCATTCCGTGTGTTGTCGATCGAAGAGAAGCCGGAGAAGCCGCGTTCGAACTATGCGGTCACGGGTTTGTATTTTTACGACAATCGCGTGTGCGATATCGCGGCCGACATCAAGCCGTCGGCGCGCGGGGAACTGGAGATCACCGACGTTAATTCGCGCTATCTCGCCGACGGTGCGCTGAACGTCGAGATCATGGGGCGCGGTTATGCGTGGCTCGATACAGGTACCCATGATTCGCTGATCGAAGCGGCGAGCTTTATCGCGACGCTGCAGAAGCGACAGGGGCTCGTCGTCGCATGCCCTGAGGAGATCGCGTATCGCAGGGGCTGGATCGACGAGGAGCAGGTGCTGAAGCTGGCTCAGCCGCTATCGAAGAACGCCTATGGGCAGTACCTCAGGAACCTTCTTACGAATCAGGTCGCATGGCTATCCAAGTAACGGCAACGGCGCTACCCGAGGTCAAGCTTATCGAGCCGAAGGTGTTCGGTGATGCGCGAGGGTATTTTTACGAGAGCTTCAACGGGCGCGAATTCGCGGAGCAGGTCAGCCCCGGCATCGAATTCGTCCAGGACAATCATTCGCGCTCGACGAAGGGCGTGCTGCGCGGGCTGCACTATCAGGTTGAGCATGCGCAGGGCAAGCTCGTGCGCGTGGTCGAAGGCGAGGTATTCGACGTGGCGGTGGACATTCGTCGCAGCTCGCCGAACTTCGGTAAGTGGGCGGGCGTGACGCTGTCGGCGGACAACCATCGGCAGCTGTGGGTGCCGCCGGGCTTCGCGCACGGCTTTGTCGTGCTGTCGGAAGCGGCGCAGTTCCTGTACAAGACGACCGATTACTGGTACCCCGAACACGAACGTTGCATCGTATGGAACGATGCAGAGATCGGCATCGAGTGGCCGCTCGATGGCGAACCGCTGCTGGCGGCGAAGGACGCGGCGGGCAAGTGCCTGAGCGAGGCCGAAGTCTATGCGTGAGGGCCGACATCTCGAGCCGACGATCCTCGTGACGGGGGTGACCGGTCAAGTCGGATTCGAGTTGCTGCGTACGTTGCAAGGGCTCGGTCGTGTGGTCTCGTGCGACAGGTCGATGCTCGACCTTTCCGATCTCGCTCGCGTGCGCGACGTCGTGCGCGAGCTGAAGCCGTCGTTGATCGTGAATCCCGCTGCATACACGGCGGTGGACAAGGCTGAGGCCGATATCGAGGCGGCGCGCCGGTTGAATGCCGACGTGCCGCGCGTGTTTGCAGAAGAGCTGGCGCGCATCGGCGGTACGCTGATTCACTACTCGACCGATTACGTGTTCGATGGCACGAAGGCGAGCCCGTACACGGAAGGCGACGCGACGAATCCGGTGAATGTTTACGGTGCGACGAAGCTGGAAGGCGAGCGGGCGATCGCGGCGACTGGCTGTGCGCATCTGATTCTGCGCACGAGCTGGGTGTATGGGCGACGCGGCAGGAACTTCCTCCTGACGATGCTGAAGCTTGGCGCCGAGCGCCCGGAATTGCGCATCGTCGCGGATCAGGTCGGCGCGCCGACCTGGGCAAAGACGATTGCCGCGGCAACGGCACACATTGTCGCGCAGGGGGCTGCCTCGGCCGAGGCGGACTGGTGGGTGCGCCGCTCTGGCGTGTATCACCTCACGTCGGCTGGTGCGACTTCGTGGTGCGGTTTTGCGGAAGCGATCTTCGCGAGCGCGATGAGCGAGCGTGCACCCAAGGTCGTGCCGATCGCATCGAGCGACTATCCGACTCCGGCGAAGCGGCCCGCCAATTCGAGGCTGGCGCTCGACAAGCTGACAGCGGCGTTCGGTCTGCACATGCCGGACTGGCACGACGCGTTGCAGCTGTGTCTGGCTGAATGACTCAGGCAGGACGAGAAAACGAGGGGCGCCGGCCGGGCAGTTTCGTCGCGGCTTTCATTTTCGATTGATGACAATGCATACGGATTCAGTTTATTTCCTTCACATTCCCAAGACCGGAGGATCGTCCCTCATTTCTTTCCTTGAAGATCAATTCGACAGGGAAGACGTTTGCCCGGCGCAGGTGCTCGAGGAACTGTTCGTGTTGCCCCGCGAATCCGTCGACCGATACAGGCTGTTTCGCGGGCATCACTGGTATGGCATCGAGTCGTTCGTCGGACGAGACCTGACTCACATCACGATGTTGCGGGATCCGGTGCAGCGCACGGTATCGTGGTACAGGCACGCGCAGCGCCATGCCGACACGTATCGACATCGACAAATGAACGATGAAGGGTGGACGTTGCTGGATTTCGTTCGGGATCCTGAAACGAACTGGGACATCGTCAATACGCAGACCCTCTTTCTCGCGGCCGATTTCGATTACGAGAAGCTGACGCGCGATCCGGTCGGCTATGGTCGCGCGGCGGTCAGGGAGTACGCGGCACGCAGGCACGATCGCGAGTTGCTGGGCCGCGCGAAAAAACGGCTCGAGTCGTTCGCGTTCTTCGGCATCACCGAGCGCATGCGCGACTCGATGAACCTGCTTGCTTACGCGATGGACTTTTTCCCGAGGTTTGTCACGCCGCGACTCAACACCTCTTCCGATCGGCCCGTCGTTCATGAACTGTCGTTCGAGGAAATCGAAGCGATCAATGAACTGACCGTCCTCGATCAGGAGCTCTATGCATGGGGGTGCGCGCTGTTCGAGGAGCGCCTTGGCAGTATGGTGCGCGAGTTGCTGGCCGAGCGTTTCGAGCAATCGGATGCGCTGCTGAAGAAGTCCTGGCACGCGCCGGTGACGGCGCAGGCGAAGGCCGCAATTTCGATCACGGTGCTCGATGCACCGTCGACAGTTGCTGCGAACGAGTCGTTTTCCGTGCGCGTCCGGTTGTCCAATCGGTCCAACTATCAGTTGTCCAGTCGCGCGCCGAACCCGGTGCATGCATCGTATCACTGGCTCGACCGTGCGTGCTCACAGATCGTGGTGTTTGACGGAGAGCGAACAAGACTGAACGGGTCGCTGATGCCGTGCGAAGAACACGAGATGCAAGTGTCGATCGTGGCGCCGCCCGCGGCCGGGCCGCACGTGCTGCGGTTGACGCTGGTTCAGGAAGGAATCACCTGGCTCGACGACGGCCCATCCGGCGCGTTCGGCGATGTCGAGGTAATGGTTCGGTAACGTATGGTCGTCCGGCGCGGTCGGCTTGGGCGGTCCGCGCAAAGGGCACGGGGTTCGAGCTTTGTGTAGCGGCCGTTCCCGGCGCCCGGACGGTTTCGGAGGCCGTAGTTCGCCGGCTATAATTCCTGCTTGGCCTGGTCGGTTACGATCGGCCGGCAGGCCCGCCGGCGGTGGTTTGATACAAGTGGCGAAGGTGTTGGCTTCGTCAGCGGATACTAAATCTGGAGTGAATGTGATGTTAATCCCCGTCATCCTGTCCGGTGGTGCCGGCACGCGGCTTTGGCCGGTTTCCCGCGAAGGGCATCCGAAGCCGTTCATGAAGCTCTCCGATGGCGAGAGCCTGCTGATGAAGACGTACCGTCGGGCGGCCGCGGTGGTCGGTCACGATAGCGAGGCTGCTCACGCCGAGTTGCTGACGGTCACCAACCGCGACTACTACTTCATGAGCAAGGACGAGTTCGTCTGCGCGGCGCTCGGTGATCAGCAGTCCGGCGTATTCATGCTCGAGCCGTCCGGTCGGAATACTGCACCCGCGGTCGCGATGGCGGCACACCATGTGGCGGAAAAATACGGGCGTGATGCATTGATGCTGGTGCTCGCTGCCGATCACCTGGTGCAGGATCAGCAAGGATTCGCCGAGGCTGTCGCAAGCGCGGTGGACCTGGCGAAGCAGGGCAAACTGGTGACGTTCGGCATCGTGCCGACTTGCCCGGATACCGGCTTCGGTTACATCGAGGCCGGCGACCGGATCGGCAATGGCCGAATCGTGCAGCGCTTCGTCGAGAAACCCGATGCGACGAAGGCCGCCGAGTACCTGGCGACGGGCAACTACCTGTGGAATTCCGGCATGTTCTGCTTCGGTGCGGGCGCGATTCTCGACGAGATGGCTCGTCACGCACCGGACGTCGCTGCGGCCGCAGACGCATGCTGGACATCGATGCAAGTCGACAAGGCAACGGCATCGATGCTCGAGATACCGGCCGAATCGTTCCAGAAGATGCCAGACATCTCGATCGACTACGCAGTGATGGAACGTTCGTCGAATGTGGCCGTGGTGCCGTCCAGTTTTGGATGGAGCGATATCGGTTCGTGGGGCGCGGTGCGCGATCTGGTCGAGCCGGACCAAGACAGCAACCGCGTCGTCGGTGACGCGATCTTCGTCGATAGCCGGAATACCTACGTACAAAGCCCGGATCGCGTGGTCGCGGCAGTTGGTGTGGCCGACCTGATGATCATCGATACGCCGGATGCGCTGCTGGTCGCGCATCCTGATCGCGCCCAGGATGTGAAGCAAGTCGTTGCACGCCTGAAGAAGCGCGATCACGACGCGTACAAGTTGCATCGCACCGTGAGCCGGCCGTGGGGCACGTACACGGTGCTCGAAGAAGGGCCGCGATTCAAGATCAAGCGCATTGAAGTCAAGCCGGGTGCAAGCCTCAGCCTGCAGATGCACCATCACCGCAGCGAGCACTGGATCGTCGTGTCGGGAATGGCCAAGGTCGTCAATGGCGATCGCGAGATCTTCGTGCGCACCAACGAGTCGACCTACATCCCGGCGGGCCACAAACACCGACTCGAGAATCCGGGCGTACTGGATCTCGTGATGATCGAGGTGCAAAGCGGTGAATACCTCGGGGAAGACGACATCGTCCGCTTCCAAGATGTGTACGGGCGGGCTTGATGCTGGGCATGCTGAGAGCCCTATGGGCGTATCGCGGCTTCATCCTGGGGAGCGTCAAGCGGGAATTTCAGTCCAAGTACCGTAATTCCCTGCTTGGCGCGGCATGGACTGTCCTTAACCCGCTCGCGATGATCGTCGTCTATACGGTGATCTTTTCGCGCGTCATGCATGCGCGGCTGCCCGGTGTGGACAGCGGCTTTGCGTACAGCATTCATCTGTGTGCGGGTGTGCTGCCGTGGGGGATGTTCGTGGAAATCGTCAGCCGCGCGCAGAACGCGTTCATTGAGAATGCCAACCTGATCAAGAAGCTGAGCTTCCCACGGTTGTGTCTGCCCGTGATCGTGGTGGCCAACTCGCTGGTCAACTTCGTGATCGTGTTCGGACTGTTTGTGGCGTTCCTGCTGGTGACCGGCAACTTCCCGGGTGTCGTGTTCGCGGCCGTTGTTCCGCTCCTGATTCTGCTGACGTTGTTCGCGATTGGCCTCGGGATCACGCTTGGCGTACTGAACGTTTTCTTCCGGGATGTCGGGCAATTCTTCAACATCGTGCTGAATTTCTGGTTCTGGCTGACGCCGATTGTCTATTCGATCGACATCCTGCCCAAGCCGATCCAGGCCGGAATGCAGTTCAACCCGATGGCCTCGCTGGTCCAATCCTTCCAGGTCGTGATGATGCAGGCGCGGTGGCCTGACTGGTCGCAACTATGGTTCGTGACGGCGCTGAGCGTCGGCTTGTGCTTGCTCGGCTTCAGCCTGTTCCGCAAGCATGCGGGCGAAATGGTGGATGAACTCTGATGGGCACCATTACCGTTAGCAATGTGGGCAAGGCCTACAAGCAGTACCCGACGCGCTGGTCGCGACTCGTGGAATGGATGGACCCGCGCCGCAAGCCGCATCACACACTGCACTGGGTGTTGCGCGACGTGAGCT
Organism: Burkholderia sp. SR8; assembly: GCF_052851275.1. NCBI lineage: Bacteria > Pseudomonadati > Pseudomonadota > Betaproteobacteria > Burkholderiales > Burkholderiaceae > Burkholderia > Burkholderia sp. SR8. The sequence continues at coordinate 26,945 of NZ_JAULUC010000005.1, read as the reverse complement.
TCTCGGTGCAATCCGGCGAAGCGCTGGGCATCATCGGCATCAATGGTGCGGGCAAGAGCACGCTGCTGAAGATGATCGTCGGGACCACGCAGCCGACCGTCGGCAACGTGGCCATGACCGGTCGCGTTGCCGCGCTGCTGGAGCTCGGGATGGGGTTTCACCCGGACTTTACCGGCCGTCAGAACGTGATGATGGCAGGGCAACTGCTGGGTTACTCCGTCGACGAGCTGCTCGCGCTGATGCCGGAAATCGAGGCGTTTGCCGAAATCGGCGAATACATCGACCAGCCGGTGCGTGTGTATTCGAGCGGCATGCAAGTGCGGTTGGCATTCAGCGTCGCGACCGCGCGTCGCCCCGATGTGCTGATCGTCGACGAAGCGTTGTCGGTTGGCGATGCATATTTTCAGCACAAGAGTTTCGACCGGATTCGTGAGTTCCGCAAACTCGGGACAACACTGCTGATTGTCGCGCATGACAAGGCCGCAATTCAGGCAATCTGCGACCGCGCGATCCTGTTGAACGCCGGGCGACTGGAGATGGAAGGGCCGCCCGAGGCGGTCATGGATTACTACAACGCGATGCTGGCCGACCGCAAGGACCATGACGTTCGTCAGGAAAGGCTCGAGAGCGGCGCGGTGCAGACAGTGTCCGGAACGGGCGAGGCCGTCATCGACGCCGTCGAGTTGCTGGACGAGTCGGGCCAATCGATCGAGGTTGCAGGCGTCGGGCAACCGGTCGCGCTGCGCGTGATGGTCCGGTGCGTGGAGGCGATTCCCGAGCTGGTGGTCGGCTACATGATCAAGGATCGGCTCGGACAGACGGTGTTTGGTACGAACACCTATCACCTGAAACAGGTGATGGTCGGGCTCGAAGCCGGACAGGTGATCGAGTTGCGCTTCGAATTTACCGCGAATCTCGGCGTGGGCAGTTATTCGGTCGCTGTCGCATTGCATACGGGTGACGCGCATCTTGCCAACAACTATCAGTGGCGTGATCACGCGCTCGTGTTCAATGTCGTCAATATCAAGATGCAGGACTTTGTCGGCGTGGCCTGGCTGCCGACGACGGTGCGGAGCTTGCCATAGTGGATAGTTTCTATCGTGCATTTGAAGATCGGTATCGGGGATCGCGCAAGCTGATCAAAAGCCGACTGACGAGCTACTCGCCTTTCTTGCAGCCGCTTGCGGCGAAGTATCCGGGCGGGAAGACATTCGATCTCGGTTGCGGCCGGGGCGAGTGGCTCGAGCTGATGGTCGAGGCCGGGTTTGAACCGATGGGTGTGGATCTCGATGCGGATATGCTCGAGGCATGCCGTGAGCGCGGATTGCCGGTCGAGCAGGGCGATGCAATCGCCTATCTCGCGGCGCTCGAATCCGACAGCCACGCGTTGATTTCCGCATTCCACGTCGTCGAACACGTGAGCTTCGAACAGCTCGGCGAGATCGTCAGGGAAGCGCTGCGTGTGCTGAAGCCGGGCGGCTTGCTGATTCTCGAGACGCCGAATCCGGAAAACATCTCGGTGGCGACGACCAATTTCTACATGGATCCGTCGCACCAGAAGCCGATTCCGCCGTTGTTGTTGTCGTTTGTTGCCGAGCATGCGGGCTTCGATCGCGTAAAGGTCGTCCGTCTGCAGGAGTCTCCGGAATTGCATGACGCCGCGGCGCCGGTCCACCTCCTCGACGTTGTTCGTGGCGCGAGCCCCGACTATGCGATTGTCGCGCAGAAGAATTGGGAATCGACCGACGGCGTGTTCGACGACGCGTTCGACGCGGAATACGGCCTGACGATCGATACGCTGATTCAGCGATACGAAGCCGGATTGACGTCGGATATTTCGCAAATCGGCGGTCGTGTCCAACAGATGGGCGTTCGACTTCAAGCCGTCGAGGGGCAACTGCGGCTGGCGGAAGGGCGATTGCAACTCGCGGAGGATCGAAGCCGGTTCGCCGAGGAGCAACGGCTGCTGGCCGAGAAGTATCTGCACGAGGTCGAGGCGCGCACGCAGCATGCCGAAGAACTGGCCCGGATGGCCAGTTCGAGAGTGATCGATGCGCAGTTGCTGCATGTCGAAGATCGGTGCCGGCAGCTCGAGGCTCAACTCGCACTGGCCGAGAGCAAGCTGCGCGATGCCGAGGCGCGCGCTCAGCACCAACACGATGTGGCACAGCAGACCTATGCGCATCTGCAGGCCGTCTATCGCAGCACGTCATGGCGGCTCACCGCTCCGCTGCGCTGGGTGAGCCGCGGCTTGCGCGGCAAGGGAGTCGCACCGGCGAAGCAGGCACTGAAACAGCAGGTGAAGCGTGCAGTGCGCTACGCATATCGGCAACCGGCGTTGCGCCGCCTCGCAGTGGCAATCGTCAATCGCGTGCCGCGCCTGAAGGCGCGCCTCGTGCCCTACGTGGCTGCGGCTGCGGCAAGCCAGCCAGTAGCCGGCGCATCGACGCACATTCACGTCGACAATCTGAGCGCACATGCGAATCGCATTCACGCACGCCTGGTCGCCGAATTCGACCGACTGCAGCAGGAGAAGAATTGATGCGCATTGTTATCGACATGCAAGGTGCGCAGACCGAGAGCCGATTCCGCGGGATTGGCCGCTATGTGCTGGGTTTTGCGAAAGGCGTCGCGCGCGTGCGCGGCGAGCATGAAGTCGTTCTGGTTCTGAACGGGATGCTGCATGAATCGATCGAACCGATTCGCGCGGAATTCGACGGGTTGCTGCCACAGGAAAATATTCGTGTTTGGCACGCGATTGGGCCGGTCGAGGAAGTGTTCGACGACAACATCACGCGCAGGGAGATCGCCGAACTGAGCTGGGAGGCGTTTCTCGCGAGCTTGCGGCCGGACATCGTGCACGTCGGCAGCCTGTTTGAAGGCGTGACGGGGTACGGCGTGTCCAGCATTGGCCAATTCGATTGCGCCACGCCGGTCAGCGTCACGCTACACGATCTCATTCCGCTCGTGCATGCGGAGCGATATCTCGACCCGCATCCGGTCACGTCGCGCCATTACTACCGCAAAATCAGTTATCTGCAGAAGGCGGCATTGCTGCTCGCGAATTCCGAGTTTTCTCGGCAGGAAGGGATCGAGTATCTGGATTATCCGGCGGAGCGAATTATCGCGGTATCGTCGGCGATCGAGGATTCGTTCAAACCGATCGCCGTCGATGCGGCCGAGGCCGATCGTCTGCGCCGGCAATTCGGCATAAACGCGTCGTTTCTGCTGTATACGGGCGGCGCGGACGAACGCAAGAACCTGCCGCGGCTGATCGAGGCGTATTCGCTGCTGGCCGGTGAGCTTCGCGCGAAGGTGCAGTTAGTCTTCGTCGGCAAGATCCCGGAATCCGTCAAGGCCGAGCTTTACGGGCACGCGGCACGGTTCGGCGTGAAGGAATCCGAACTGAAGTTCACCGGCTTCGTCAGCGACGAGGATCTGCACGCGCTGTACGCGATCTGCGACGCATTCGTCTTCCCGTCGTGGCACGAAGGATTCGGTCTGCCGGTGCTCGAGGCGATGGCATGCGGCGCGCCTGTCATCTGCGCGCATGCGGGCAGCCTGCCGGAGGTCATGGGCTGGCATGACGCGATGTTCGATCCGATGGACGTGCCCGCTATGTCGCGGAAGCTGGCCGAGGTGCTGGAGGATTCGGCGTTCCGCCAGCAGCTGCGCGAGCACGGCCTGACGCAGGCCGGGAAATTCTCGTGGGATGCGGTAGGCCGCCGGGCGATCGCCGAATGGGAGAAGCTCGATCCTCCGCCCCGACCTTCGTGGCTCGAGCAGTCCCGCGAGCAGGAACGCCTGGTCGAACTCGTGGCGGCGAAGGCCGCCCGGTCAGCAGACAGGAATATGCTGGTCCCGCTTTCCGCGTGCCTTGCGCAGAACCAGGCGACGGGCTATGTACGACAGATTCTGGTCGACGTATCGGAGTTTTGTCAGAACGATGCGGGCACGGGCGTGCAGCGGGTCGTCAGGAACTATCTGGACTGCTTGCTGAAGCATCCGCCAGCAGGATATCGAGTACAGCCCGTGTATGCGACGATGGCTCACGGATATCGGTACGCTCGCCGCTTCACGCAGAAGTTCCTCGGTGAGCCGGCGGACGACTCGATCCAGGACAGCGACGTGCAATGGCAGCGCGGTGATGTGTTCTTCGGTCTGGACATGCAACACTCCGTTCAGATCGCACAGGCGGCGTTTTATCAGAAGCTCAGGCAGCAGGGCGTGTACGTCAAGTTCCTGGTCTACGATTTGCTGCCGATCGAGTTTCCGGAGTATTTCTTCGACGCGAACCTGAAGGCGCTGCACGAACAACTCCTGGCTGTCATGGCGATGACGGACGGCACTATCTGCATTTCCCGGGCGACCTCCGACGCGCTGCTGGCCTGGATTCGCGACAAGAACATCCCGACGTCGCCGAACTTCCGCAGTACGTGGGCGCACATTGGTGTCGATTTCCCGGAGGTGGTTGAGGGTGCGCTGCCACCTGACGCGGCGGCGGTGATCGCTGCAATGCAGAGCCGTCCGAGCTTCCTGTGCGTGTCGACCATCGAGCCGCGCAAGAACCAGGCACAGGTTCTGGAGGCGGTCGAGGGATTGTGGTCGGCAGGGCAGGACGTGTGCCTGACCTTCGTCGGGCGTCTTGGGTGGAAGATGGATGCGCTCGCGGACAAGATGCGCAAGCACCCGGAATTCGGCAAGCGCCTGTTCTGGCTGGCCGGCATCGACGACAACTATCTTGTCAGTCTGTACAAGTCTGCCAGCGGCCTCGTCGCCGCCAGCGTCAACGAGGGTTTCGGCCTGTCGTTGATCGAGGCCGCCTACTACGGACTGCCCGTCGTCGCGCGGGACATTCCCGTATTTCGCGAGGTCGCTGGCGACGGCGCCTATTATTTCGGCGGCAATTCGGCCGGCGAACTGAGCGCGGCGCTCGCGGCGTGGATCGAGCTGTACCGGCTTGGGCAGCATCCGAAGCCGACGGGCATTTCCTGGCTGAACTGGGAAGACAGCACGGCACTGCTTGCGTCGCGGCTCGTCGACGGTGTGTCGAACACGCGTCAGTTGCTCGTCGATATTTCCGAACTGGTGCAGCGCGATGCGAAGAGCGGCATCCAGCGCGTCGTGCGCAGCATTCTCCGGGAGTGGATGTTGCAGCCGCCCGAAGGCTATCGCGTCGAGCCGGTGTATGCGACTGCGGATCAGCCGTATCGCTACGCGAGACGCTACATGGCGCGCTTTCTCGGGAAGGAAGACAATTCGCTGACTGACGATTCGATCGAGTATGGCCCTGGCGATGTATTTCTCGGGCTCGATCTCGCGCCGGCAGTCGTGCCGCATTACGCCGGCTTCTACCAGAAGTTGCGCGAGCAGGGCGTGCGGGTCAAGTTTGTCGTCTACGATCTGCTGCCGCTGCGTGACAATCATTTTGAGCAGCACGTCGTCGATCACTTCGTGCGCTGGCTGGATATCGTCGCCGAAAGCGACGGCGCGGTGTGCATCTCGAGGGCGGTCGCCGATGAATTCGAGGGCTGGATGGCCGGACGCAAGATCGCGCGCCGGCGGCCGTTCGCGCTGAACTGGTTCCACCTCGGCTCGGATATCGCAAACTCCGTGCCGACCACCGGCATGCCGAAAAATGCGGCAACGGTGCTGGCGGCGCTGGCCGCGCGAGCGAGTTTCCTGATGGTTGGCACCCTCGAGCCGCGCAAGGGACACACGCAGGTACTAGAGGCATTCGAGCAATTGTGGGCGTCCGGCGTCGACGTGAATCTCGTTATTGTCGGCAAGCAGGGCTGGATGATGGACAATCTGGCCAACCGGCTGCGTTCTCACGCGGAGCAGGGGCGCCGGCTATTCTGGCTGGAGAGCATCAGCGACGAGTTTCTCGAGAAGGTGTACGCGGCGAGCGGTTGCCTGATTGCAGCGTCCACCGGAGAGGGTTTCGGGCTACCGCTGATCGAGGCGGCGCAGCACGGCGTGCCAATCCTGGCCCGCGACCTGCCGGTTTTCCGCGAAGTAGCTGGCGAGCACGCATCGTATTTCGCGGCGAACGACGCGTCCGCGCTGGCTGGCGCCATTCGCGAGTGGTTGGCCGGAAAGGCCTCGGGCACGATCCCGCTGTCGGTCGGGATGCCGTTCCTGTCGTGGCGGCAGAGTGCAGCGATGCTGACGGAAAAGATATAGGGCCGGCGTGCCGGAAGGTCGGGATCGATGCGGATCGACAAATTCCTGCCAAGGGCCCGACGTGTTGAATAGTTATGTTGAAACGAATTTGAGGGGATGATGAAGACTTCCATTATTACTGGCATCACGGGCCAGGACGGCGCCTATCTCGCGCAGATTTTGCTCGAAAAAGGCTATACCGTTTACGGCACCTATCGCCGCACCAGCTCGGTGAACTTCTGGCGCATCGAAGAACTCGGCATTGCCAAGCATCCGAACCTTCATCTGATCGAGTACGATCTGACCGATCTGTCGGCGAGCATCCGCCTGCTGCAGACGACGGGCGCGACGGAGGTCTACAACCTCGCCGCGCAAAGCTTCGTCGGCGTGTCGTTCGATCAGCCGGTCACCACCGCTGAAATCACCGGTATCGGTCCGCTGAACCTGCTCGAAGCGATCCGCATCGTCAACCCGAAGATCCGCTTTTACCAGGCGAGCACGTCCGAAATGTTCGGCAAGGTGCAGGCGATTCCGCAGATCGAATCGACGCCGTTCTACCCGCGCAGCCCGTATGGCGTGGCGAAGCTGTATGCGCACTGGATCACGGTGAACTATCGCGAGAGCTACGACATCTTCGGCTGCAGCGGGATCCTGTTCAATCACGAGTCGCCGCTGCGCGGCCGCGAATTCGTCACGCGCAAGATCACCGACTCCGTCGCGAAGATCAAGCTCGGTCAGCTCGACGTGCTCGAACTGGGCAACATGGATGCGAAGCGCGACTGGGGCTTCGCGAAGGAATATGTCGAAGGCATGTGGCGCATGCTGCAGGCCGACGAGCCGGACACCTTCGTGCTCGCCACGAACCGGACCGAGACCGTGCGCGATTTCGTCCGCATGGCGTTCAAGGCAACCGGTGTCGAGCTCGAATTCAAGGGCAGCGACGTGAATGAAACCGCCGTCGATGTCGCGACCGGCAAGACGGTGGTTCGCGTCAATCCGAAGTTCCATCGCCCGGCTGAAGTCGATCTGCTGATCGGCAATCCCGAGAAGGCGAAGCAGAAGCTCGGCTGGGAGCCGAAGACGACGCTCGAGGAGCTGTGCGCGATGATGGTCGAAGCGGATTTGCGTCGCAATGAACGCGGCTTCTCGTTCTGACGCCCCGCGCGCCCTGGTGACGGGGCTCGGCGGCTTCACCGGCGACTATCTGGCGCAGTCGCTCCGGGCGGCCGGCTATCGCGTGTTCGGTACCGCGCACGGTGCCGAAGCCACGGGATCCGACATGTATCGGGTTGACCTGTGCGATCGCGCGGCATTGGCGCAAGTCGTCGCCGACGTGCAGCCGGACGTGGTCGCGCACCTCGCCGCGATCGCGTTCGTCGCACATGGGGACGCCGACGCGATGTATCGCACCAACGTGGTCGGCACGCGCAATCTGCTGGAGGCGCTCGCGACCCTGGAGAATCGCCCGAAGGCGGTCCTGCTGGCGAGCAGTGCCAACATCTACGGTAACGCGGCGGTCGAGGTCATCGACGAGTCGGTCGAGCCGAATCCCGCGAACGATTATGCGGTCAGCAAGCTGGCGATGGAGTACATGTCGCGCCTGTGGCACGACAAGTTGCCGATCGTCGTCGCGCGTCCGTTCAACTACACGGGCGTCGGGCAGTCGCCGCAGTTTCTGCTGCCGAAGATCGTCAGTCATTTTCAGCGTGGCGAACGCGTGATCGAGCTCGGCAATATCGACGTCGAGCGGGATTTTTCCGACGTACGCCGCGTGGTGGAGGCGTACCGGCGCCTGCTGCAGCTGGCGCCAGCCGGCGGCGTGTTCAACGTCTGTTCGGGCCGGGCCGTATCGCTGAAAGCGGTGATCGCGATGATGGAACAGATCGCCGGCTACACGATCGAGGTGCGCGTCAATCCGGCATTCGTACGAGCGAACGAAGTGCGTCGATTGCAGGGTGACGGTGCGCGCTTGCAGGCCGCCGTCGGGCCGCTCGAGGACATTCCGCTGGAAAGCACGCTGCGCTGGATGTTCAGCGGAGGGCGTGGGTGAAAGTCGGATTCGGTACGACCGCCCTTGCGCGAAGCAGCGCGCATGGCGGCGTTGACGGCATCGGGTCGTATACGCGTGAGCTGGGGCGGGCGCTGCTGGCCCGCAGCGGGATCGACCTGGTTCCCGCCGGCTTCGGCGCGGTCGTCGGCAACGATGCGTTTCCGGGCGCCCGGCCGCCGGTGAATCTCGGTCGGCACGAGATCGCGACGGTGCTGGGCGCCGTCACGCCGTGGTCTTGGGTCGACGGGCAAGCGTTGCGCGCGGAGCGCGTGGACATATTCCATGCGACGGATCACCTGATTCCGAAGCTGTCCGGCATCCCCGTGATCGCGACGCTGATGGACGCCATCCCGTTGTCGCATCCGGAATGGACGACGATCCGGCTGGCTGCGTTGCGCCGCTGGCTGCTGCGTCGCTCAGGTCACTGGGCCGACCATGTGATCACGATCTCCGATTACTCGAAGCGGGAAATCGTCGAGCATTTCGGCATCGCGCCCGACCGGATCTCTGTCGTTCCGCTGGGCGTGCATCCGCGCTTTTTCGAACGAATCGATCCGGCCGAGCGGGCCGCGGTGCTGAAGCGGCTCGGTCTGCCCGAGCAATTCTTCCTGTGCGTCGGCACGCTGCAGCCGCGAAAGAATCTCGAGCGGGTGGTCGACGCCCATGCTAGCCTGCCGGCCGCGCTGCGCCGTGACGTGCCGCTGGTGATCGTCGGTCGGGCCGGGTGGGGATGCGAGCAGCTCGTGGCGCGCTTGAGTGCTGACCAGGGAGGTAGCGTTCGGTGGCTACAGTACCTCCCCGACCATGACGTGCGCGCGCTGATGCAGTCCGGCAGCGCGCTCGTGTTCGCGTCGCTGTGCGAGGGTTTTGGGCTGCCGGTCGTCGAGGCCTTTGCTTCGGGGCTCCCGGTGGTCGCGTCCAACACGACGTCCGTTCCCGAGGTCGCAGGGGATGCGGCTATCCTGATCGATCCCGCCAGCGTTGGCGAAATCGCCGACGGGATGCGACTGATCGTCGAGCAGCCGGGCAAGGTCAATGCATTGCGCGCGGCCGGACTGGCACGCGCACGCGCGCTGAACTGGCCAGCCTGTGCGGATCAGACTGTTGCTGTCTACGACGCCGTCCTGCGCGGTACGTGTGGTTCATGACTCAATTCGCTGCTAGGAGCACCGTGTGAAGTTGGGGGTGGACATCACCTGGATGGTGGGCAACTATCGCGGGATGGGGCGGTTCGCGCGACAACTGGTGGAGCCGGTTGGCGCGTCGGTGCTCGGTCTCGGGCCAGACGGCGTGCGCGCAGACGAATGGCCATGCGTCAGTGGCGGCCACGGCTTCTTCCCGTGGTGGGAGCAGGTGGAGTTGCCGCGCCTGTGCCGTGAGCAAAAGCTCGACTATCTGCTGTGCCCGTACAATACGGGGCCGTTGCGGTCCACGGGGAATACGCGGGTGATTGCGGTCGTCCATGACCTGATCTACATGAAGCCGTGGAATGTGCTGCCGCCGGCGCAATCGCTGTACCAGACGCTCGGGCGTGTCTACCGCCGGCATGTGGTGCCGCGGCTCGTGCGCCGGGCCGACACCGTGCTGACCATCTCGCGGTATTCCCAGCGCGAGCTGATGGACCGGTTCGGGCTGCAGGAAACGGACGTCCCCGTCATTCCGTGCATGATTTCGGATGACTGGTTCGCACCGCCATTGAGTCAGGCGGCGCGCCAGCCGGTTTTGTTCACGGTGGCGGGCGAGGCGCCGAGCAAAAACGTCGATCGCCTGCTGCAGGCCTTCGCGCTGGCACGGCCCGCGCTGGGCGACGACGCGCGGCTCAGGATCGCAGGAATCAAGGCTGACCATCACGCGCATTTTGTCGAGCGGGCACACGCGCTTGGGCTCGAGGGTGTCGTCGAACTGCTCGGCTACGTATCGCGAGCGGAACTGCGCGAACAGTACCGGCAGGCTCGCGCCTTCATCTTCGCATCGTTGTTCGAGGGGTTTGGGATTCCGTTGCTGGAAGCGATGGCGTCCGGCACGCCTGTCGCGTGCAGCAACACGACGTCGATGCCGGAGATTGCGGGAGATTGCGGCCTGCAATTCGATCCGTGCTCGGTTGACGACATGGCGGAGCAGATACGCCGAGTATGGGACGATAGCACCCGATTCGACGTGGCGACCGGCGCCGGCATGGACCGCGCGCGCACCTTTTCGGCCTCCTCGGTGCGTCCTTCGATCGAGGCTTTCTGGGCGCGCCTGTCATGAACCCGGTCAAGAAGAAACTGCTGGTGCTGACCCCCCGGTTCCCGTATCCGGTGATCGGCGGCGACAAGTTGCGGATCTATCACCTCTGCAGGGTGCTCTCGCGCCATTACTCGCTGACGCTGCTGAGCCTGTGCGAGTCGCCGGAGGAGCTGCGTGCCGAATTGCCCGACGATGGCGTGTTCGACCGAGTCGAACGGGTTTTTCTGTCCAGAGCGCGCTCGTACGTCAACACGTTACTCGCGCTGCCGACCCGCACGCCGCTGCAAGTGGCGTACTACCGAAGCCGCGCGTTCCAGGCGGCCGTGTCCCGGCTGCTGCCGTCGCACGATGGCGTGTTCGTCCATCTAGTGCGCTGCGCGGAGTATGTGCGCCAGTCCGACAAGCCGCGCATCCTCGAAATGACCGACGCGATTTCGCTCAACTACAGTCGCGTCAAGCAACTCAGGAACGCGCGAGGACTGAAGTCGCGCGTGTTCAGCATCGAGGCGAAGCGTCTGCTGGACTACGAACGCACGATTGTCGACGACTTCGACCTTTCAGTGCTGGTGTCGCAGGCCGATCGCGATTACCTGTTTCCCGGGCAGCCGGACAAGCGCGTGATGGTGTGTTCGAACGGCGTGGATCTGTCCGGACTGCCGTATGCGACGCGAAGCATGGCAAGCCGCTTGCTGGTTTTCATTGGCGACATGCGGACGGTTCAAAACCAGGACATGTGCCATTACTTCGCCGAAGCGGTGCTACCGTTATTGCGCAAGCGCGCGGACTATCGGTTTCGAATCGTCGGATCCATCGCGCCCGCGTTGGCGGAACGATTCCGCGAGTACGACGGTGTCGAGGTGACCGGCCGGGTCGAGTCGGTTGCCCAAGCCGCGGCCGACGGCGCCATCGGCGTGTGTCCGATGCGGATCGGCGCGGGGGTGCAGAACAAGATCCTCGAGTACATGGCGCTCGGGCTGCCGGTCGTGACGACATCGCTCGGGCACGAAGGGCTGGGCGCGACGAGCGGGCAGGATCTGCTGATCGCAGATACGCCGGAGGCGTTCGTCGAGCGAATCGAGTGGCTGGTGGCACACCCGTCGGCGGCGGTGGAAATGGCCGGCCACGCTCGGCAATTCGTCGAGCGGGAGCACGGCTGGGTCGAGATGACGAGGGCGCTGATCGAGCGGGTCGAGGGCGTGTTGGCCGCTGGCTCGGAGCGTTCGACGGGCGGTGGCCGGCCCGTGTGACGAATCAGCTTTCGTGATGCCGGAAGCTGAACTTCTTGTGTCCGATGTAGCTGGAGAACACCGGGACAATCACGCCAACCAAGTGAGCAATGTCCCGGTCATGCCAGTGCAGGCCGATTTTCGGGAACACGTAATAGGCGAGGCCAACGCTGACCCCCCACGTCTGGAGTACCGCGACCAGGTTTACCAGTGTGAAGAAGAAGGCCGAGCGTCCCGTGGACTGGGTGCTTTCCGTGAAGACGAACAGCTTGGCCAGCACGAACGCCGTGATCATGCCAGTCACGTAGGCGGCGACGATCGCGGCCGAGTAGGGCATCCAGAGGTTGTACAGCATCCGGCTGCCCCAGTTGACGGCAGCGGCGAAGCCGCCCGTCAGCAGGAACAGCAAGAACTTTCTTGAGACCAGGCCGCGCTTCGCCGAGGGAGCGATTTCCGTCATACCATCTTTGCCATTTCGCGCGCCAGCCCGATGCTTTCGGAGATGCCGCGATCTTCCGGGTAGTAATACGACGTGTCGGCGACGAGCAGCCCCTGGACCGGTAACTGGATCGGGGGCAGGCGGTCCGCGAAGCCGGGCTCACAGACCGGCTGCGCGAAGCGGTAGCGGCTGGCGCGAACGTCGATGAAGTCATCGGGCGCAATCGCGGGATTGATTTTCATCAGGTACCGCTTCACTTTGTCGATGAAGACCGAATCTTCCTGCTGATACACCGGATGTTCGCCGGGTACGTAGAACGGGACATAGACGACATGCGCGTCGAGTGGGCGCAGGTTCGTATATTCGACGATCCCGGGAATGTCCATCTCCGGATCGTTGGTGTTAAGCCAGAAGTTCTCGGTGACCGGCTTGCGCAGCTTGGCGATCACGCAGACGACGGCGACGTTCTTCACGCTCGCGAACTTTTCCAGGATGTCCTGCGGGAGATCGGGCATCACGCGCGGCACGTAGGGCAGCGGAATGGTGCTGATGACCTTGTCGAACGCATGCGACTGGCCTCCCGCCTCAATGCCGGCGACCTTGCCGTTTTCGATCAGGACCTTGCTGACGGGTGTGCCGAGCTTGAATTCCCCGCCGTTCGCTTCGATATAGCGGCGCATGCCTTCGAGCAGGGTGTCCGAGCCACCATCGAGGTAGCCGAGCTTTTCCTTGAAGAGGTTGTAGCGCGACCGGCCGATCCGGCGTACGCGGCTCCAGATCCACGCCGCGGACAGACTGCGCGCATGGTCGTAGAACTTATAGTCGAACAGACGGCGCCACAGCACCTCCCACGCTTCGTCACCTACCCAGCGACGAATCCATCCTGTCGCCTCGAGCTTGTCTAGCGGCTTCCAGTCGTCGCGGCGCGTACAGAGAAACGCGTGCAATCCGTAGCGTATCTTCGCGGTCAGCCCGAGTCCCTTGAACTTCAACAGTGCGACCGGGTTGCCCCAGGGCTGCACGCGGTTCTGGTAGAAGTACCCCATCTTCGTCTCGCGCCAGTGCATCTTGTCTTCGAGACCGAGCTCCTGCAGTACCTGCAGGAACGCGTGATCTGAAATGGCGTGGAAGTGATAGTAGCGTTCGATCGAGAGGCCGCCGAAATCGAAGCATGCGGCCATGCCACCGACGCGATCGTCTGCCTCGAAGACGACAGGCTTTCGCCCGTCCTTGACGAGCTGATAGGCGACACCGAGCCCCATGGGGCCGGCACCGAGGACGGCAATACGGTCTGCGCTCATGACTTTAGAACTCTAGTGCGATATGGCTATAGGTGGGGTCGTTGAAGGTTTCGATCATGGCTTGGTCCAGCGGCGTGGCCTGGATGCCGAAAATGCCTTCCCAATCAATCACCTCGAACTCGTCGCCGGCGGTGAGCGCTTTCAACTGGTCCGCGGTGAACGGCGGATTGCTGTCGAACAGCGCATAAACCTTGAGCAGCACGTAGAACAGGCTGTACGGAATCCTGACGATCGCGCAGTGTGCGTGCGTCGCGCGCTTGATCTGGCGGATCAGATCGATGTAGTCCACGCGCTCGAGCCCCGTAATGTTGAATGCCTGACCGGATTTCCCGGAACGGATGCAACTGACGATCACATTGCAGAAATCGCCGACGTAGAGCGGCTGCCGCATGTAGCGGCCGCTGCCCGGAATCGGGAACACCGGTACGCGGTGCATGAAGCGCGACAACCAGCCGAGGTGTTTGCGGTCGAACCAGCCGAACATCAGCGTTGGACGCAGGATGACGCAATTGATGCCCGACGCGGCGACGATCTCTTCCTGTTCGCGTTTTGTTTCCGTGTACCAGTCGTCCCCCACGGAATTGACCACCGACGAACTGATGTGCACCGTATGAGGAATCGCGTAGCGCTTGATCACCTCGAGCACGTGCTTCGTCGAGGTGATGTTGTTGCGCACGAATGGCTCGCGGGTCGGTGCGCCGATCTGGGCCTGCAGCATGACGACCGTGTCCGCGTGTTCGAAATGCCTTTCCCAGTCGCCGGGCTCGGCAAGATCGGCGAACACGGCGGTGACGTCCGGATGCACCTGGCGCAGCACGTTCAAGTTGGCTTCGTGCTTGTCCAGGACGACGATGTTCGAGTAGCCGTGCTGTTTCAGCCGGGCAACGAGGTTCTGACCGACCAGGCCTGCGCCGCCAGGAAGGACGATACGGGTTTGATTCATGATTTCAGGTGTCTGCATGAAAGGGGGCGGGCGCGTCGCGATCGTCACAGGGACAGGCGCTTGAAGACGAATTGCGGTATCGAACGGATGATCAACATGATCAGCGACCAGAAGCACGGCGTATACAGCACGTTCTTCTTCTTCTCGATGGCTCGGGTGATGTCCTTCGCGACCTTGTCGGGCGACGCGACGAGCGGGCCGGGCAGGGGCAGTCCTGCCGTCATCGCGGTAGCCACGAAACCGGGCTTGATCGTGACGAGGTGTACGCCGGCCTTGTAGAGCCGCGCGCGCAACCCTTCGCAGAACGTGGCCAGCGCGGCTTTTGCGCTGCCGTACAGATAGTTGGACGGCCGACCCCGGTCGCCGGCGACTGAGCCGATTACCCCGATCGCGCCGCCTCGCGCGGCCTCAAGCATGTTTGCCACTGCGGTCAGCAACGCAATCACCGAGGTCGCGTTCGTATTGAATTCCCGCACGGCAACGGCAGGATCGGCCTGACACTGAGTCTGGTCGGGTAGCGTGCCCGGTGCGATCAGGACGATGTCGGGCGCTCCACCGAACGTACGCCGGTAGCCGTCGAGCATGGCAGCGTGCTGCCCCAATTCGTCGATGTTCAACGTGTGCGTGGCCGCGAGCGCCGCGCCACGCGCTTGCAGGTCATCCGCCACTTGCTGCAGACGATCCGCGTTGCGCGCGACCAGGAACAGCCGGGCGCCCTCGCTGGCCCAGATCCGTGCGCAGGACATCGCAATGCCTGAGGTCGCACCTACTATCAGAATATTTTTCGGCATGGTCATGTACGGGTGACGCGATCCCAAAAACGGGAAAGAAGCGCGGGATCGCGCAGGGTTTCGACTCGCTCCCAGTCCGGATAGGCCGTCCGGAAGTCCTGGCCCGCCATATGGGCATCCTTTGCCGGATAGATTCTTCCAGTGGCCTCGCGGACGATGCTATCGAGAACGGCAAACAGCCGTCGGTTCGGCTCGTCTCGCTGCGGGAAGTCGAGCGCGAGCGATGTGCCCTCCATCGGGAACGACAGTAGGCCGGGCGACTGGACGTCCCCGCAACGCTTCAGCACGGCCAGAAACGACCCGGTTCCGCTGTCGGCGATCGCGCGCAGCATATCGCGCGTGGCATCGCGGGCAACCGCACGCGGCACGACGCATTGATATTGCTGGAAGCCGCGGCGGCCGTAGATGCGGTTCCACTCGAGCAGTCCGTCCAGCGGATAGAAGTACTGGTCATAGCTGGCGGTGGAGCGGACTTCGCGGGTGTGCTGGCGGTGATAATACAGGCCGTTGAACGTGCGCAGGGTCGCCTTGTTGAAAATCGGCACCGGAAAGGTGAACGGCACCGTCCGTTTTCCGCGTCGGTCCACCTCGAGCGGTCCTTCGTGTGCATGGTCGCCGACCATGAAGATGCCGCGCCCGAGCTGCTCGCCCCGGCTCAGGCAATCCACCCAGGCGACGCTATATTCATGCACGGGATCGTAGGCCTCAGACAGCTCGAAGAACTCGTCCAGGTTGCCGAAGCGAATGCTGGTCACGTCGATTCGGCTCGACCGAACCGGCATCAGCTGGATCTCGGCCCACTGGATCAATCCCGTCAGGCCCAGGCCGCCGATCGTCGCGGCATAGAGTTCCGCATTCGTGTCCGCGGCGCATTCGAGCATGGTGCCGTCGCTGCGGGCCAGCATGAAACGGCGTACATGGCGACCGAACGTGCCGCGTACGTGGTGGTTCTTGCCATGGACGTCGTTCGCGATGGCGCCGCCGAGCGTCGCGTATTTGGTTCCGGGCGTGACGGGCAGCATCCAGCCGCGCGGTATCGCGACTTCCAGAATCTGTTCCAGCGTGACGCCGGGTTCCGCACGCAATACGCCCGTTTCCCAGTCTGCGGCGATCAGGCGGTCCAGCGTTCGGGTCCGAAGCACGTGGCCGGAAGCAGCCAGGCAACTGTCGCCATAGCTTCTGCCGTTGCCGAACGCAAGCGTGGTTCCGTGTGCGCCGATGACGTTCGCCCAAGTTCCGCGCAGGTCGTTGCGCCATGCGATGTCGTGCGGGGTTTGCGGTTGGGCGGGATAGCGTCCCCATGAAAGAACCGTGCGCATCGTTCAGATGGCCGCCCAGAAGACCAGACCACACAGTCCGATCACGACGAGGCTTACCCGGTCGCGGACGGCGAAGATGATGGGATCGTCGTGCATGTGGCCGCGATGCGCGAGGATCCATGTGCGACTGATCCAATAGAGCAGAAGCGGGCAGGCCAGCCAAATGATTTGAGGATGGCTGTACAAGTGCGCGGTTCTCGGATCCTGGATATACATCGCCAGCACCAGCACCGACAGATAGCCCGACGCGCTCCCCAGCGACGAAACCAGTTCGAGATCACTCGCGACGTAGCCGCGTCCGCGCGACTGGGTCAGCCCGCGTTTCTTCATCGAGAGCAGTTCCGCGTAGCGCTTGACGAGGGCAAGGCTGAGGAAGATGAACATCGAGAAGGCCAGCAGCCAGAACGTCAGATGCGTCGCGATTGCGGTGGTGCCCGCAACGATACGTACCGTATACAGCAGCGCGAGCACGACGACGTCGATCATCACTAGGCGCTTCAGCACCGTCGAGTAGGCGAGCGTCAGCGCGTAGTAGCCGAGGAGCACGATCGAGAACCGCCACGGTAGCGCGGTGAACGCCAGCGCGAAAGCACCGGCGAGCAGGATGGGAAATGCGGCCAGCCCCCACACAAGCGGCAGTGCGCCGGACGCAAGCGGTCGTCGGCATTTGGTCGGATGGTGTCGGTCGTCTTCGAGATCGAGCAGATCGTTCAGCAGATAGACGCTCGACGCGCAGAGGCCGAAGGCCACGAATGCCAGAACGGCATTGGCGATCAGATGAAGCGAACCGAGCAAGTGCCCAGCAAGCAGCGGCAGAAAGATCAGCAGGTTTTTCAGCCATTGATGCATGCGCAGCGATCGGGCCCACGTTTTCAGCGCCGGCGGGCGCGATTCGAATACGCGCTCGACGTTGCCTGCCTTCTCGGCCGCCCGCCTGACTGCGGCCGGGGCATTGACGACGTAGGCGCGCTCGGCCGCCTGCTAGACGGGAAGATCGTCTCGCGAGTTGCCGGCATAGTCGAAACCACGCTCGCCGAAGCGCGCTACGAGCCGATCCCTTTTCCGATGCGCGGACAGGTTGATCTGCTCGTTGGTCGCCACGACTTCGTCGAACAATTCGAGATGCCGGGCGATCGCGTGCGCATACTTTTCGTGGCTCGCGGTGGCGAGTACGATCGAGCGCCCGCTCGCGCGTTCGTCCTTGAGCCAGTCGACGATTTGCGGGTCGAACGGCAGTACGCTGACGTCAAGATCGGTCTCGGCGGCCAGCTGCGACTTGAGCACGGGCTTCCCGCCCCGGATCAGCCATGTGAGCGGAGTGAAGCAACGAAACGGCGAAGCCTTGAGGTAACAGAACCCTGATTCGATCAGGACGTCGGAACGAAGCAGGGTTCCATCGAGGTCGACAACGAGCGGTCTGATCATAGGTAGGTGCTGCTAGTGGCGCATCGAATCAGACAGTATGAGTAGACGGGCGGAAGTACTTTCGACATCACCTTAATGTACCAGGCCGAGTCCGTATAGCGAGACACCCAGCGTTCGAGGGTCGTCGGACATACCAAGGGATTTGGGCGATACGACGTCGGGTGCGACGAACCTGATGTCGATCGGACCTTGATTCGCCTGTTCGATCGGGATGCGAATCATTTGCCGCGGCGCGCTCGCATCGAACGTGGCATGGTAGGCCGGCACGTTGTTCACATAGATCGTCAGATGTTGGGCGAAATTCGGGCGAGGCAGGAAGGCTCCGAGATCCAATTGCAGGACGCCGGAAAATTTCTTGCGTACCTTGAGTAGCAGGTGCGCCTCGTGTGCCTGCATCCAGACGAATTGTGATTCCACGGACGACCAGCCGCCATTGAGAACGGATCCGAACATGCCGGGGTTGTGCTCGGCGGAAACGAAGCCAAGGTCGGAGAAGTCGTCGGGATACCTTCGGAGCAGCAGATCGGCTCCTTCGATATCCGTCGGCGTACGATTGCCGGGCAAGAGGTTCGAAACCTCGTACCCTTCGTTGTTTGCGACCTCGCTTTGTGTGCATTGCGCGTCTTTCGTGTAGCTGATATGCCAGTTCTGGTTGACACAAATCAGGTCGCTCCCGGCGCGCTTTGCATAAATCAGGAGCCCCAGGGTCGTTTCCCAGATCTTGGCGGGATTCGGCTTGCTATCCAGATTGAGTACGATTCGCCCCGTTGGCTTCGTCTTCGCGAGGCCGTTGTACACATCAGCTATGCCTGGTTCATTGTAGAAAATTGCGTAGTCCGGCGTATTGTCGATTTTGACTACGGCAACAATGAGGAGGGCGGGTACGGCGATAACCGTCAGGAGTCTAAAAAGTCTTGATGGGCATGCGCGCGTTGCCCAGGCGACGAACAGGCTCGCAGCCAGTGCGGGAACCGAATAGTAGAAGTAACCGATGTATTTTTGATGAAGTTCATCCACTCCAAACTTGGAATAAAAGAGCATGGCTGCCGTCGCCGCGACGAGCGTGGCCAACAAGGCCATGCCGTTGCTCGCGGTGCGGCGCCTGCCGAACATACCGTAGGCGAGAATCGCAACCATGGCGATTACCGCTAAAACGAATGTCGCGGTACTGCCCCAGTATCTCCCCGAGTATCTGATTGTGTCACCGAACGTATTGGCATGATGCTGCCTGCCGAACGAAATATAGCTCGCCACCGGGCCGGGGAAATGGCGGATCGTCTCGATGATGAGGGGAACGAAAAAGAGAAGTAGAACGAAGATGGCTCGGACAACCGTCAGACCATTCGTTTTCCAGTATTCGCGAGCAAAGATATATTGGTCGCGTCCCAATCTGCCGCGTTGAAGATGGTTATAGAGCAGGAGCAGTGCGAAGACGATACCGAGTGTGGAAATGAACGATACATGTCCGTTGATCAGGAATCCAGTGCTCAGCGCCAACGGCAACAGCGTGTCGGTCTTGCCTGATGCAAACCTGGACGCAGCGATCAGCGCGGTTGCGAACGGGAAGAAATAGAGCTCCGGAAACCACATTCCGGCAAAAAACTGAAAATTTTGCTGGGCGACGACGCACACAAATACTGCCATCATCAGACTGGCGCTACGCGTCGAGTCGGCAATTTTTCGGAGCATTCGGAAAATGATGGTGATCCATCCTGCGTTATACAAGATCACGGACACCATTTGCCCGGAGAACGGGGACGGGAGAAGATGTGTCCAGTCGTAGAAGAACAGTTCGCCGAATGCCAGCACGTAGAGAATTGCCGGTCCGGGATGATAAAATCCGACGCGTGAATAATTTCCGACAAATAAATCGAAATGCTTCGCTTTCTGGATCAGAAGACTATTTGCCGCGAAATCAGTTGCTTCCAAATTGTGAGCGTTGATCAGGTGCCAATTGATCAGCAATAGTGTGAGCGCAGCGGCGAGGAAAATAAATAAATCAAGAATGCGGATGAATTTCGGAATGGAATTCTTGATTAATTGGGGCTGTGCGTTTGCGTCCAATATTGATCCCGTTGGTAAGGCCTGTTCTGTGTAACGTCTCGGCGAGCGACTTGTCCAGTGCCGACTTTCGCGGGGTGAGGCGGGCGCTATCATGCAGTAAAAAGCGTGATACTTCAACCTCTTGCATGCGTGTCGAATGTATGGTGCAGCTAAAATTCGGGATAGTGGTGACAAGTGGGGGTGCGACGATCGTCTGCTACCCGAAGGACCGGTGCCGAAGCGCTTTCACGGTATGTGCGAGATCCGACGGTAGGCAGCCGGTATACTTCGGACCTATTTCGCATTCGAGCATCAAGCATTGAATGATTCGCGATCCCGCGCGGTCGCGCACCGAATTCGTGTTTTTCTTCAACCGCATTACCTGGAAACATCACCAATGCATGTCGTGGTAACGGGGGCGAGCGGCTTCGTGGGCCGCGCCCTATGCCGTATCCTGGTCGAGCACGGGCATCGGGTGAGCGGCATCGTTCGCCGCGCCGGCACCGTGCCGGCCGGTGTCGCCGAATGGGTGCATGCCGGCCCGGAGTTCGCTGATATAGAAACCTGTTGGCCGGCCGCGTCCGGTGAGGTCGATTGCGTCGTGCATCTGGCCGCGCGCGTGCATGTGATGAATGACGCGGCCGCGGATCCGGACGCCGCGTTTCGCGCGATGAACGTCGACGGCACGCTGCGTGTTGCCGAAGCCGCGCACCGGCATGGCGTGCGTCGCATCGTGTTTGTCAGCAGCATCAAGGCCGTTGCCGAAACCGACGGTGGCCAGCCGCTGCGCGAAGACAGCCCCGCTCGTCCCGAAGATCCCTACGGGCGCTCGAAGCGTGATGCCGAAGTGCTGCTTCGACAGTTCGGCGATTCCACCGGTCTGGAGACGGTGATCGTTCGGCCGCCGCTGGTCTACGGTCCCGAGGTCCGCGCGAATTTCCTGCGAATGATGGACGCCGTATCACGCGGGGTGCCGCTGCCCCTCGGCTCCGTTGCCGCGCGTCGCAGCATCGTCAGCATCGACAATCTGGCGGACGCGCTGCTGCACTGCACGATCGATCCGCGCGCGGCCCACGAATGTTTCCACGTCGCCGACGATGACGCACCGTCGGTCGCGGGGTTGCTGCGCATGGTCGGCGACGCGCTCGATCGCCCGGCGCGGCTCTTCCCCGTGCCGCTCGCCGCTCTCCGGTTGGCCGGCCGCCTGACCGGCCGCAGCGCGGCCGTCGAGCGTCTGACTGGCAGCCTGCAACTCGATACGAGCCATATCCGCCGCGTCCTCGGCTGGCGACCGCCTCAAACGACCCGAGAGGGTCTCGCGGCGACCGCTGCATGGTATCGTTCGCGCGACACTCAGAACTAGCCAATATGTCCCTCCCGATTTCCACGTGGACCGTCGCGATTGCGCTGGCCATGGCCGCCGCGATCGCATCGACGGTCATCTTGCGCGCGCTGCTCGCCACCGGCCTCGCATGGCGGCTCGCCACCGACATTCCAAACGATCGTTCGCTTCACACGTTGCCGACGCCGCGCGTTGGCGGGTGGGGCATCATGCCGGTGGGTGTCATCGCGCTGCTGGCGCTCGCACCGGGGCTGTGGCTGATCGCAGTCGCTGCGGCGGGGCTTGCCGCGATATCCCAAATCGATGACCGGCGGGGGTTGCCGGCACGTGTGCGATTTTCGGCGCATCTCGTGGCAGTTGTTGCGCTGATCGCGGTTTATCCCGCCGATGCGCCCTGGTGGCTGCTGGCCGGCGTGGGTTTCATGATGGTCTGGCTGACGAACCTGTACAACTTCATGGATGGCGCCGACGGGCTTGCAGGCGGGATGGCCGTGTTCGGCTTTGGCGCCTATGCGGTTGCGGCGCTGGCCGGCGCGCATCCATCCACCGATCTCGCGATAGCCGGTTCCGCGGTCGCAGGCGCTGCGTTCGGCTTTCTTCTGCTGAATTTCCACCCGGCCCGGCTGTTTCTCGGTGATGCCGGCTCGATTCCGCTCGGATTCCTGGCGGGTGCACTCGGCTATTGGGGCTGGCGCACCAACGCATGGCCGATCTGGTTCCCGGCGCTGGTGTTCGCGCCCTTTATCGCCGATGCATCTGTAACACTTTTGAGACGTCTGTTACGTGGCGAAAAGTTCTGGCAGGCGCACCGGGAGCATTATTATCAAAGGATGGTCCGGGCAGGCGTAGGTCACCGCCGGACTGCTCTTTATTGGTACCTCATCATGCTCGCAGGCATAATCGTCGCCGTGTGGGCTAAGGGCCGCCCGGAACTGCAGCAGTGGCTGTCGTTCTTCGCGTGGTACGGCGTCCTGGCATGTATCGGATTGGTGATCGACATGCGTTGGCGCCGGTTTCAGTCGGCCGCCGAAAACAACTCTTGAGGTTTCCCGCCGATGTTGCGATCCAAAGCATCATGGCTTTCGCTGAGCGCTTTCCTGTTTGACCTGACGGCGGTCACCGCCGCGTGGTTATTCGCCTATCTCGTACGCTTCAACGGTAGTGTTCCGCCCGATTTCATGGGCGGTGGCTTGGCCGCGCTCCTCTGGGTACTGCCGGTCTATGCATTGATGTTCCACGTGTTCGGCTTATACCGAGGTCTGTGGGTGTTCGCCAGTCTTCCGGACTTGATGCGGATCTCCAAGGCGGTGATTGGCGGCGGTGTGATTGTGATGATTGGAGCCGTGATGTTCCAGCCGTCGCCAATCATCCCGCGCTCGGTGCTACTTGTGTCCCCGCTGATGCTGTTCCTGGTCATGGGGGGCGCCCGCGCGCTGTACCGCGCGACGAAGGAGTTCTACCTGTACGGCGGACTCGTCGGCCAGGGCAAGCCGGTGCTCGTGCTCGGTGCCGGTACGGCCGGCGCGAGCCTCGCGCGGGAACTGTCGCGGTCGGGCGAATGGCGTCTGGTGGGTCTCCTCGATGACGATCCGACCAAGCAAGGCCGCGAAATCTATGGCTACAAGGTCCTCGGCTCGTTCAATGACCTGAAGCACTGGACCGACGCGCTGAAGGTCGAATACGCGATCATCGCGATCCCGTCGGCATCGGTCGAGACGCAGCGCCGTGTCGCGACGCTATGCGTGCGCGCCGGCATCAAGGCGATGGTGCTGCCGTCGCTCACCGCGCTGATGCCGGGGCAGGGGTTCCTGTCGCAGGTGCGGAACATCGACCTCGAGGACTTGCTGGGCCGCGACGCCGTCACGATCGACACGCCGCACGTCGAGGCGCTGCTGCGCGGCCGTGTCGTGATGGTGACCGGCGCGGGAGGCTCGATCGGTTCGGAGCTGTGCCGGCAGATCCTGCGGTTCAAACCGGCGCAACTGGTCGCGTTCGACCTTTCCGAATATGCGATGTACCGGCTCGCCGAGGAACTGCGCGAGCGTTTCCCCGACCAGCCCGTCGTGCCGATCATCGGCGACGCGAAGGATTCGCTGCTGCTCGACCAGGTGATGTCGCGCTATGCGCCGCATATCGTCTTCCACGCGGCCGCATACAAGCACGTGCCGCTGATGGAGGAGCACAATGCGTGGCAGGCGCTGCGCAACAACGTGTTGGGCACTTATCGTGTCGCGCGCTCCGCTATCCGTCACAACGTACGCCATTTCGTGTTGATCTCGACCGACAAGGCCGTCAATCCGACCAACGTGATGGGCGCGAGCAAGCGGCTTGCCGAAATGGCGTGCCAGGCATTGCAGCAGACGAGCGACGGTACGCAGTTCGAGACGGTGCGCTTCGGCAACGTGCTCGGCAGTGCCGGCAGCGTGATTCCGAAGTTCCAGCAGCAAATTTCGAAGGGCGGGCCGGTGACGGTCACGCACCCCGAGATCACGCGGTTCTTCATGACGATTCCGGAAGCGTCGCAACTCGTGCTGCAGGCGTCGAGCATGGGGCGCGGCGGCGAGATCTTCATCCTGGATATGGGCGAGCCCGTCAAGATCGTCGACCTCGCTCGCGATCTGATCCGTCTCTATGGGTTGTCGGAAGAGCAGATCCGGATCGAGTTCACGGGGCTGCGCCCGGGCGAGAAGCTCTACGAGGAACTGCTCGCGGACGACGAGACGACCACGCGCACGCCGCACCCGAAGCTGCGGATCGCTCGTGCGCGGGAAGTGCCGGATCATCTGCTCGATGAACTGTTGCCGTGGCTGATGCAGCATCGCGTGCTTAGCGACGACGAGGTGCGGCGCGATCTGCGGCGCTGGGTGCCGGAATATCAGACGACCGTCGCCCCGGTGCTGCAAAGCGTGCCGAGACGCGCGGTTGCGAGCGAATGAGCGCGCCGCAATCGGTTGCGGTCGAATAACCAGCGATCGCGGAATCCATGCCGTTCAGGACCGAGCTGAACGGCATTTTAATTGGTGGATTCGGTGCGAATTCAGTCGGCTTGACGCGTGACGTGTCGCGGAAGCGATGCTTTCAGTTGTGCAACATCCGAGGCGCGGCTGCAGGTGGAAATTGCGCCGCCCGACTATCCGATTCGATACATCGGAGTATTTGACTACCGATCGATTCCTTCCTATGTTTTCCTCAAGGTAGCCGTGCGATTGCCGTAAAGAAAAAGGTGAAAAGCCAAATACGAGCTCTACGGTCCATACCAATTCGATGAAAACGGAACAACTTGCCAGGGGAATAGGCGCGGCACTCATGGTGCTCGCGCTTGCGGGCTGCGGCGGCGGCGACGACGACGCGAGTTCGGCGGTGGTCACGGCACAGACCGGTAAATTGTCGGCGCTTCGGGCGACGGGCAACGTGGTGAGCGCCGCGCCGATGAGCGCGACCGCACCGGTCCATGTCGCGCTGGTCCTTAAGCTGAATGATGCAGCTGGGTTGAGCCACTTTCTGCACGAGGCACGAACGCCCGGAAGCGCCAGCTTCGGGGCCGTGCTGACCTCTGCGCAGATTGCCGCACGATATGCACCGACCGCTGAACAGGTCGCCAGCGTGAAGACCTATTTGGGAAGTAAAGGCTTCACGAACATCAAGGTTGCCGACAACAACATGATCGTCGAAGCCGATGCCCCGGCCGGCGTGATATCAGGCGTGTTCCAGACGTCGCTTGCCCCGGTCGCGATGGCGGACGGCACCAGCTCGCATATCAACACGACCCCGGAGACGGTGCCCAACGCGATCAGTGGGGTCGTCCAGGGAGTTCTCGGGCTCGATACCGCGACTCGCCTGCATCCCAATTTCGTGCGTGCTTCCAATGCCGCCGCTGCGCCGACTGTAAATGCGTCGCCCACGACATCCGCAGTCATGGTAGGCCACAATCCGACGGAATTTCCCGGCATCTATTCAGTCGGCAGCGTCCCGACGGCGGCCAATACCACGATCGGCATCATTGCCGTAGGCGACGTGACGCAGCCTGTCATCGACCTGACCACGTTCGAGAGCAACAACCGGTTGCCTGCCGTACCCGTTTCGGTGATCAAGGTCGGAACGCCAAGCTCCGACACGAGCGCAAACATGGAGTGGTCGCTCGATAGCCAGGCCATCGTCGGGATGTCCGGCGGCGTCAAGCAGCTCAATTTCTACGTGGCGCCGTCCTTCTCGTGGAGCGATATGGCGCTGGCGATCAATCGCGCCGTGAGCGACAACACCGCCCGGGTCATCAACATGTCGATCGGCGGTTGCGAGAACTGGGCGCCGACGGCCTCGATCGACACGCTATTCCAACTCGCCGTCGCGCAGGGACAGACGTTCTCGGTCAGTTCCGGGGATTCGGGCAGCGTCGCATATGGCTGCACCGGCACATCGGTGCAATACCCCGCCACTTCGCCCTATGTCGTATCGGTAGGCGGCACGAGCCTTTCTACGAACGGGGATGGAAGCTACGCCGGCGAGACGGCCTGGAGCGACAGCGGCGGCGGCATCAGCGGCATCGAACCGATTCCGTCATGGCAGTCCAACGTACCCGCGCTCAAGGGGCGGGCGTTCCGCGGTCTGCCGGATATTGCGTTCGATGCCGATCCCAACAGCGGTGCACAGATCATCGTCGGCGGACAACTTGTGATGGTTGGCGGCACGAGCCTGTCCGCGCCGCTGTTCAGCGCGACGTGGGCGCGGATTCTGTCGGGGAGTTGCGCGACGAAGCCGGGGTTTGCGGCGCCCACGATCTACAGCGCTCAAGCAACGACCGGATCCATCTTTCGCGACGTCACGTACGGAAGCAATGGCGCATATAGCGCCGGTTCCGGATGGGATTTCGTGACCGGCTGGGGCTCGCCGAACGTGGGCTTGCTGTATTCCACGATATGCGTTCAGACGGCCCCGATCTACGGCGGCGTGATTAACCAAGGAACGACGCTCAAGCCCGGGCAAATCGTGTATTCGGCTTCCAAAAGCCATAAGCTGGCCATGCAGAGTGACGGCAACCTCGTCCTTTACAACGCAACCAATGGTGCTGCGGTGTGGAATTCCGGGACGTACGGAAATACCGGAGCGTATGCCGTCCTCCAGACCGACGGCAACTTCGTGGTCTATGGCCCGAGCGGCAACGCGCTGTGGTTTTCGTCGAGCTACGGCGCGTCCTATAGCCAGTATCTTGCTGTGCAGGACGACGGCAACATGGTGATATACCGATCGTCGTTCCCAATATTTTCCACGTCGACCGCTACGTCGGGATTGGCGAGTTCGTCGAGTGGAGCTGCCGTCTGGAAGGGGGGAGTCGCGATCAGCGCCGGCCAGAGTTTTACGTCAGGCAACGGTGCCAACGTGTTGGTCATGCAGGGCGACGGGAATCTAGTACTGATTCGCCAGGGCGTTCCGGTGTGGAATTCCGGTACCTTCGGACACGCGGGCGCCTATGCGGTGATGCAAGGGGACGGCAATCTCGTCGTCTACAGCGCAGCGGGTGCGCCGCTCTGGAATTCCGGTACCGGTGGCTATCCCGGTGCGGTAACGTATGTTCAGGACGACGGGAACGTCGTGATTTATACGCAACTGGCGCGCTGGAGCACAAATACCGCAGGGATCTAGTGCCTCCCGCTCGTCGCTTCGCGTTTTCGGGTGAC